>JADFCZ010000005.1 GCA_018263295.1 Conexibacter sp. | reverse complement strand
CGGCGACGGTTCGTTCCGGCTCTCCGGACGCTGGCCGCTGGCGAGCGGTATCGACCACGCCCGGGTCGTCGGTCTCGGCGCCGTCGACCCCGAGCGCGGCCCGCTCTATGCGGTCGTTCCCTGCGAGGCCGTCGCGGTCGAGGAGACCTGGGACTCGCTCGGCCTGCGGGCGACCGGGAGCCACGACGTCACCGCCGACGGGGTCGAGGTCGCGGCGGCCAGGGTCGTCGACCTCGCCGGCGGCGATCCGGTCGCGCCGGGACCGCTCTACGCGTTTCCGCTCTTCGGCCTGCTCGCGCTCTCGGTCTCGGCCGTCTGCACCGGCATCGCCCGCGGCGCCCTCGACGATCTCCGCCGCGTGGCGACCGAGCGGACGCCGCTCGGCAGCCGCCGGTCGTTGGCCGAGCGCGGGACCGCGCAGGAGTCGGTCGCGGCCGCCGAGGCATCGCTCCGCGCTGCGCGCGCGGGGGTCGACGCCGCGATCGCCACCGCCTGGTCGAAGGCGGAGGACGGTGCGGCGCTCGGCGTCGAGGAGCGCGTTGGCCTGCGGCTCGCCGCCACCCATGCGGCGCGGGCCTCGGTCGCCGTCGTCGACCTCGCCCACCGCCTCAGCGGCTCCGGCGGCCTCTACCGGGGCGGCGCCGAACGCCGCCTGCGCGACGTCCACACCGCGGCCCAGCACATGATCGTGGCCCCGGCGACGTTCGAGCTCGCGGGGCGGGAGCTGCTGGGCGTCCAGGAGGACGACCCGCAGCTCTGAGGCGGTTTCCGGCTCGCGCCGCGCGTAGCACGCGGGTGGGAGGTGGTTTCGGCATTGAGGGGCGTCCGGGTCGGAGCGACGGCGGCGGCGGAACCCCGGGTTTCGTCACCCGCGACCCTGATCCGCTGCCCGAGGTGACGAAACCGGCGCCAGGGCGCGGGTTTCGTTGCCACAGGCGTCCGATCGCGTCCACTGGTGACGAAACCGGTGCCGACGGACCCCTCTCCAGCCGAATTCGTCGCCCACTCGGATACGGACGCTGTTCACCCAGCCGAGCTGTCCCCGAGCACCTACTTCAGCTGTCTGCGCAGGATCTTGCCCGAGGCCGACTTCGGGATCTCCTCGATCCGCTCGAGGATCCTGACCTTCTTCTGGGGTGAGACCTTCGCGGCGACGAACTCGAGGATCTCGTCGTCGGTGACCTCCCCGGAGCAGACCACGAAGGCCTTCGGAAGCTCGCCGGCCTCCTCGTCGGGTACGCCGATGACGGCGCAGTCGGCGATCGCCGGGTGGGTGATCAGGATCGCCTCGAGCTCGGCCGGCGGGACCTGGAAGCCCTTGTACTTGATCAGCTCCTTGAGCCGGTCGACGATCGCGAAGTAGCCGTCCTCGTCGACCTCGGCGACGTCGCCGGTGTGGAGCCAGCCGTCCTCGTCGATCGTGTGCTTCGTCGCATCCTCGTTGTTCAGGTAGCCCGCCATCACCTGCGGCCCCCGGATCAGCAGCTCGCCGCGGGTGCCGTCCTCCCGGGTCTCGGGATCGACCACGCGGGTCTCGGTGCCGGGCACCGGGAGGCCGATCGTCCCGGGCTTGATCCGGTCGGGCTCGATCGGGGAGACGTGGGTGACGGGGCTGGTCTCGGTCATGCCGTAGCCCTGGATCGTCGGGACGCCGAGGCGTGCGGTGACCGCATCCGACAGCTCGGCGCCGAGCGGCGCGGCGCCCGACATGATCACCCGCAGGCTCGAGAGGTCCGCGCCCTCGACGGCGGGATGCTTGGCCAGGGCGAGCGCGATCGGAGGTACGACGTTGGCGAGCGTGACCTTGTGCTTCTCGATCAGCGACAGGAACTGGTCGAGATCGAACCGCGGCATCGTCACCACTGCGGCGCCGTTGCGGAGGCCCAGGTTCATGATCACCGTCTGCCCGTAGATGTGGAAGAAGGGAAGGACGCCGATCAGGACGTCGTCGGTCCCCATCTCGAAGACCGTGTTGGTCTGGAGGACGTTGGCGACCAGGTTGCGGTGGGTCAGCATCACGCCCTTCGGCAGCCCGGTCGTGCCACTCGAGTAGGGAAGGGCAGCGAGGTCGGTCGCCGGGTCGATGTCGATCTCGGGCGGAGCCGCACCTTCGCCGAGCAGGCTCGCGAGCGTCGGCTCGTCGCCCTCGGCCTCGCCGACCACGACGATGTCGTCGATCCCGGCGTGCTCGGCCGCCTTGCGCGCGGTCTCGAGAAAGGGTCCGACCGTAAAGACCAGCTTCGCCCCGGAGTCGCTGAGCTGGTGACCGAGCTCGCTCTCGGTGTAGAGCGGGTTGGCGGTCGTGTTGGTCGCGTTCGCCCGGAGGACGCCGTGGAAGATCACCGCGTACTCGGGGAGGTTGGGCATGTAGATGGCGACTACGTCGCCGCGCCCGATCCCACGCGCGGCCAGGGCTCCGGCCAGCGACTCCACGAGGCCCTTGAACTCGGAGAAGGAGATCGTCCGCCCGGTCGGGCCGTCGATCAGGGCGGGCCGGTCGCCGAACTCGTCGGCGCGCTCGAGCGTGAAGGTCGCGAGATCGACGTCGGGGATCTCGGGCGCGGGCGCAGTCTCGGGCACGGTCAAGGGTCTCTCCTCCTCGATGGAAACGGGCCCCGAGCCTATCCGCCTTGCAATCACAACTAAACAGTTGTAGAGTGGTGAACTGCAACGCACCGAACCCGGAGTCTGAGATGCAACTTCCCCGCCCGATACCCACCGACCTCGCCGAGATGATCGCCGCGCGCCTGCGGGTGATCGGCGATCCGAACCGGATCCGGATCCTCGACCAGCTGCGCGAGGGCGAGCTCTCGGTCACCGAGATCACCGAGCGGCTCGAGATGAGCCAGCAGAACGCGTCGAAGCACCTCGGCGTCCTCCTCGGCGCCGGCATCGTCGCCCGCCGAAAGGACGGTACGGCGTCGCTCTACAGCGTCGCCGACGAAGGAGTCTTCGCCCTCTGCGAGCAGGTCTGTGGGGGCATCCAGGACCGCCTCTCCGGCCTCAGCGAGATGGTCGGAGGTGCGTCGTGAGTCGCGCCTGCGACACCGGCTCGCCCCGCTGGCCGCTCGAACGCGTCCTCTTCGCGATCGCCGGGACCGTCGTCCTGATCTCCGCGGCATTGGCCGCCTTCGTCAGCCCCTGGTTCCTGCTGCTGACGGCCTTCGTCGGCGTCAACCAGTGGCTCTTCGTCGCCTTCGGCGACTGCCCGATGTCCCTCCTTCTGACCCGCGTCTTCCACTTGCAAAGGACCGTGACCCGATGAACCCGACCGCTGCAACCGCCCCACCCGAGATCCCCGACCACCCGCCGGCAGCGCCGCGAGCAATCGGCCCGATCGGCAGGTTGGGCCGCTGGGCCGCCACCCATGCCGGGATCGTCTTCGCCGCCTGGGCGGTCGTCGCCGTCGGTCTCGGGATCTTCGCGCCCAAGGTCGAGCACGCCCTCTCCGGGGCGGGCTGGCAGGCGAACGGCTCCGAGTCGGTCGAGGTCCGCGACCTCGTCCAGGAGGAGTTCGGGGGCCTCAACAGCACCGGCCTGATGGTGGTCGTGCACAGCACCGGCCAGACCGTCGACTCGCCCGCGTTCCAGCGGACGATCGCCGACGTCAGCGCCGAGCTGAAGGCCGATGACAGGGTCTCGACCGTCGTACAGCCCGCTCCCGGATCGACGGTGAGCCCGGACGGCCACACGGCGATCGTGATGGCCGGCGCCGCCGCGGACAGCAACGAGATGGTCCGTGCCGCCGACGACCTCAAGGGCCCGATCACCTCGCTCGGAACGGCCGACGTCCAGGTCGCCGTGACCGGGGCGTCGGGCATGTGGTCCGACTTCAACACCGCCAACCGCGAGGCGATGATGAAGTCCGAGATGATCAGCTGGCCGGTGACGCTGGCGATCCTCGTCCTCGCCTTCGGCTCGCTCGTCGCAGCCGGGCTGCCGCTGCTCCTGACGATCCTCGGGCTCGTCGCCTCGGCCGGCTCGCTCTACCTGCTGACCGAGCTCACGCCGATCTCGATCTGGGCGATGAACTTCGCGCTGATGTTCGCGCTCGCGCTCGGAATCGACTACGCGCTCTTCATCGTCTACCGCTTCCGCGGCGCCCTGTTCGGTTCCCACGAGGAGCCGAGCGACGCCGTCGCCGAGACCATGGACACCGCCGGCAAGGCGGTGCTCTTCAGCGGCGTCACCGTGCTGATCTCGCTCAGCGCCGTGATGCTCGTGGACAGTCCCGCGTTCCGGTCGATGGCGCTCGGGATCATGCTCTCGGTCATCTTCGTCCTCGCGGCGACGTTGACCCTGCTCCCCGCGGTCCTCGCCAGGCTCGGATCGAGAGTCGACAAGCTCTCGCTGCCATGGGTGCACTCGGGTGAACACCGCTCGCCGCGCTTCGCAGCCTGGGGGGAGTGGCTCTGGCGCCATCCCTGGGTGCCCGGCATCGCCACCGTCGCGGTCCTGCTCGCCCTCGCCGTCCCGGTGCTCTCTCTGGATACCGGCATGCCGTCGATCAAGGTCGTGCCCGAGGGAGACACGAGCCGCCAGGGCTACGAGCTGGTCCAGCAGGAGTTCGGTCCCGGCGCCCCCGGGGCACTCCAGGTCGTCGCCCCGGCCGCCGAAGCGCGCACCGTCTCGAAGCAGATCGCCGCCGATCCCGGCATCGCCCAGGTGACGCCCCCGCAGCCGAGCGCGTCGGGCGAAGTGGCGCTGATCCAGGCCGTGCCCGCGACCGACCCGTCGGCGAGCGAGCTCGGAACGGCCATCGACAGGCTCCGGTCGGAGCTGCCGGCCGATGTCAGCGTCGGCGGCGCCGTTGCCGAGAACCACGATCTCGAGGCGGAGCTCGCGTCGAGGACGCCGCTCGTGATCGGCGTCGTCCTCGGCCTCGGCTTCCTGCTGCTGCTCGTGGCGCTGCAGGCGCCGCTGATCGCAGCGCTCGGCGTCGTCACGAACCTGCTCGCGACCGGGGCCGCGTTCGGCGTCGCCCAGCTGATCTTCCAGGAGGGTCACGGATCGGGCCTCCTCGGCTTCGAGCCGCAGGGCTTCCTCGACGCCTGGGGGCCCGTGTTCTTCTTCGCGATGATCTTCGCGATCAGCATGGACTACACGGTGTTCCTGCTCTCGAGCGCCAAGGAGCATTGGGATCGCAGCCACGACCCGCGCGAGGCGATGGTCGGAGGGCTCGCCCACTCCGGGCGGGTGATCTTCGCCGCCGGCGCGGTGATGGTGGCGGTCTTCTTCACCTTCGCGCTGTCGGGCCCGCTGCCGCCGAAGGAGATGGGAATCATCCTCGGGGTCGCGGTTCTGCTCGACGCGCTGCTGGTTCGCCTGCTGCTCGTTCCGGTGCTGCTGCGGCTGACCGGGCGCGCCGCCTGGTGGCTGCCGCGCTGGCTCGACCGGATCCTGCCCGACGTCCGCTTTGGGCACTGAGGCCCGGGTGATCCATAGGGCCAGTCGGGCCGGTGGTGGAGAGGAGGCCCCTGCCGCCTCGGAGAGATTCCGCCACCGGCCCTGAACCGGTTCTAGAGCGAACACGAGAGGGCTGTCCCCGAATGGGAGAGCTGGGACGGCCTCTCGCGCCCTTGCTGTGTTCCGCCTATGCCCGGATGTTCAGGGCAGTGGCACCTTCCCCAGCAACTTCTTGCGGAACGGCTCGGTGCCGTTGACGAGCTGGAGCCCGTCGAAGCCGTTCGCCCTTGCGTAGGCGATCTCGCTGCCGACGTCACCGACCCCGTTGGAGGCCGGAAGCGGCGCGATCGCGACCGTGCTCAGCGTCCCGAGCGCGGCGCCGTCCTTGTTCAGGAAGGCCGAGCCCGAGTCCCCGGGGATGCCGGGGGTGAGCGTGTAAGCGGTGTAGCTCCAACCGCCCGGCGTACTCTCGACGACGACGCCGTTCTTGGGGCTGAGCAGCGTCACTCCCTGCCGGAGCGATGAGTTCCCGTAGGTGTAGACCTGCTCGCCGGCGGCGGCGGTCCCGACTCCGGTCGGCCCGCCGAAGTCCGGGATCGACGGGTTGACCTTTGCGACGTCGGCGGGGTCGAGCTTGACCAGCGCCAGGTCGTTGTACCGGCAGGTCTCCTCGTCGGCCTCGCCGTTGGCCTGCATCGTCAGCCACGAGTTGTAGGCGAGCGTTCCCTTGACGGAGGCGCCGTCGACCTCGACCTTGGTGCCGAGCGGCAGCGACGCGGCGGTGCAGCCGTTCGTGTCGGTCGCCGCTCCGGTCGAGGAGCAGTGGGCGGCCTGGCCGATGTAGATGTCGCCGCCCCGGGTGAAGATGAAGTTGGACGTGCACTGACCGGAGCCCTCGGTGTTCGTCATCACTCCTGGGTGGATCGGCGCGGTGGCGGCCGGCGCCCAGGCGGACGCGGCGGCGGGGACGAGGGCGAGCGCCGTGAGCGCGGCGAGGAGTGCGGTGACGATCGGGATCGGCGAGGGCTTCAAGACGGAACCTTACTTCAGGAAAAGAGACATAGAACGATGTAATCGTCGCGCCTGACTGTACCGCTCGTCTACGGAGGACCCTCCGAAATTGCCGCTGCGTATTTGTGGGAACCGACAACAAGATGCTCTGGGTGGGACGTTTGTCGCTTAGGATGGCCCCGATGCGCGGAATCTCCCGGATCGGACGTCATGGGACTTGAGCCGCTCCTCGATGCGCTTGTCGAGGGCAAGGAGGCGATCAGCGACCGGCACGTCCGCCGCGCCCGGGCCGAGATTCCGAACTTCGCCGGCGTCCCCCTCGACGAGCACCGGCGCGACTCCGTCGGTGCGGTCGTCCTGCTGGTCGGGATGCGGAGGGCCGGCCTCGACTCGCTCCCGGACGAGGCCCGCGAGGGACTGCTCGACCTCGGCGAGCGCCGCGCGAAGCAGGGGGTCCCGCTCGAGGACATGCTCCGCTCGTGGCGGATGGGGATCGAGGAGGCGATGGGCTACGCCACCGAGATCGCTCCCGATCTGGGGATGGACAGTGGCGAGGTCTTCAGCTTCTTCCAGCAGGCGTTCGACGTCGTCGACAAGACGATGGTCGAGATCGCCCGCGGCCACCGAACCGATCCCGACCCGGACCCGGAGGCGGAACGCCGCGCGGCGCTCGTTCGCGGCCTGCTGATGGGCGAGCTCCCGGCCGAGGAGATCAACTCCGGCTGCGTCGTCCTCGGGCTCGACCCGCTCGCGAGCTACGCGGCCTTCCGCGCTCGGGCTCCCCGGGGGCCGATGCGGGACGACCTCCAGTCGGTCTTCGACCTCGTTCCCGAGCCCGGCCGACGGGTCGGCCTCGCGATCCCCTTCGAGAGCGAGCTGATCGGGTTCACCAGCGGCACCCTGCCGCGCGGACGGATCGACCTCGTTGCGGTGGGGCCGCGGGTTCCGGCGGTCGACCTCGCCGTCTCCTTCACGGTCGCCGGGCGCGTCCTCGCCGCGTCCGAGACGTTCGGGCTCGCCGGCGTGCAGGACCTTGCGGGCGCCGGCCTCCATGCCGCCGTGATCGAGGACGTCGAGCTCGGGCAGGCGCTCGGCGAGGCTCTGATCGAGCCGGTCCGCGCCCAGGCGGCCGGCGAGGAGATCCTCCACACGGTCGCGGCCTGGATGGCGTCCGGGATGCGGGTCGAGCCGGCGGCGCAGCGGCTCTTCATCCACGCGAACACGGTCCGCTACCGGCTTCGTCGCTACGAGGAGCTGACCGGGACCGACCTCAGCGTCACCGACGAGGCCTTCCGCGTCTGGTGGGCGATCCACCGCGACCTCGCCGCCAGGCGCTGAGCGGATACGGTCCCGGCGTGGCGAGGCGATTCCCGGTCAGAGGCAAGGTTGCGATCGTCACCGGTGCCGCTCGGGGTATCGGCTTCGCGACCGCGACCGAGCTGTCGCGGCGGGGCGCGTCGGTGGTCGTCCTCGACCTCGATCCCGAAGCAGCGGCCGCCGCGGCCGCTGCGCTGCCCGGTCCGGCGCTCGGGCTCGCAGCCGACGTGACCGATCGCGGCGCCATGCAGCGCGTCGTCGCCGAGACGGTCGAGCGCTACGGCGGCGTCGATGTCGTAGTCGCGAACGCCGGGATCGCGTCCCGCGGTGCGACCTTCCGGGCGATGTCGGGCGAGACGTTCGACCGGGTGCTCGACGTCAACCTCAACGGGGTCCACCGGACGGTCGCCGCGGCGCTGCCGGAGATCATCGCCCGCCGCGGCCACGTCGTCGTCGTCTCCTCCGTCTACGCCTTCGTCAACGGCGCCGGCGCAACGCCGTACGCGATGTCGAAGGCCGGGGTCGAGCAGCTCGGCCGCGCCCTGCGGATAGAGCTCGCTCAGCACGGCGCCGGCGCGAGCGTCGCCTACTTCGGCTTCATCGACACCGAGATGGTCCACCAGGCCCTCGACGAGGATCCGCTCGGCAATCGGCTCAAGGAGTCCCAGCCCGCCTTCCTGATGAAGCGGTTGCAGCCGGCCGATGCCGGCCGTGCGATCGTCGCCGGGATCGAGCGCCGGGCGCCGCGGATAATCCGGCCCCGCCGCTGGGCCGCGTTCTCGGTCCTGCGCGGAGTCGTCAACCCGTTCCTCGACCGCGCGATGGTCCGCTCCGAGGAGATCCAGGGGATCACCCGCGACCTCGACCGCCGCGACGAGGAGGAGCAGACGACGACGGCCTAGCCGGTCGCGAACCCGTCGAGGCCCGCGACCGGAACGTCGCTCGCCTCGACCCGCTCCACGACCGCGCGGTCGGGCCCGGCGGCGCAGTCAGCCTCGACCGCCGCCACGGCGTCCGGCTCGCCTTCGAGGCGGACGCGGACGGTGCCGTCGGTCTCGTTGACGGCGCTGCCGGCGACGCCGTGGCGGCGGGCGGAGTCGGCGACGAATGCCCGGAAGAAGACCCCCTGTACCCGGCCATGGACGACGAGCTCGCGGGCGACCCGCTCAGCCATCGACGACACCCGCATCCGCGACCGAGCAGCTCGCCGTCTCGGCGCGCCCGTGGGCGATCAGGTCGCGCCGGACCGCCGCGAGCGCCGAGCTCATCGCCTCCGGCTCGATCGCGCCCTCGTGGTCGCCGTACGGGCGGTCGAGGAAGTTCACGATCAGCAGGCTCGCGGTGACGGCCGTGGTCACCGCGATGACCATCGCGACCTGCGCCGAGCGCCGTTCGCGGCTGTCGCTGAGCAACAGCGAGAAGCCGATGACCGCGGCGCCGGTCACCAGCAGTAGGACCCAGATCGTGACCGGGATGAAGCGCGGCGCCTCCGTCAGCCGGCCCTGCCGTGCCTCGCGGAGCAGGTCGGCGTCGCCGAACCAGCTCTGGAGGGCGTCGCCCTCGACCTGGGTGGTGGGCTCGAACGCGTCGAAGTCGCGACTCAGCTGCGTCTCCCACTGGTCGACCTCGGCGCTCGGACGCTCGTCGGCCATCGTCCCCCACTCGGATCCGACGACCGCGCGGGCGTAACAGACGACGTCGCCCTGGATCTCATCGCGCACGTCGGGCGGGAAGCGCTCGGCGACGTGGAAGAGGCTGACGGCGGCCCGCGCCTCGTCTTGTGAGCTCTCGCGTGCGGCGGAGTAGCTGCCGAACGCGAGCAGGAAGACGAAGCCGACGAGGACGGCGTAGATGGTGCCGGTGACCGTGAACGCTCCGGCGGCGTGCTGGGCGTCGCGGAACCAGCCGTCGCGTGGGCCGAACCGGCGCAGCAGCATCAACGCGCCTACCGCCGCCATGTTCGCGACGAGCAGGAGCGCGATCACGAGCCACAGCTTCACCGGCGGCATCTAACCGGCAGCCCCCGATGGATGAACGCGCCGGCCGATGAAACCGCCCGCTTGACATGTGACCATATGGTCACCTATGATCGGCGGCGATGGATGGAAGCGAGGAACTCGACGGAGTCTTCAGGGCACTGGCGGACCCGACGCGGAGGAAGCTCCTCGACGAGCTCTTCGCCCGGGACGGCCGGACGCTCGGCGAGCTCGAGTCGGAGTTGCCGATGACCCGCTTCGGGGTCATGAAGCACCTGCGGATCCTCGAGGAGGCGGGGCTGATCACGACCCGGAGGCAGGGCCGTTCGAAGCTCCACTTCCTCAACCCCGTCCCGATCCGGCTCATCCACGATCGCTGGGTGAGCAAGTACGCCGAACCCTGGGCCGCCGGGCTCAGTGGACTCAAGAGCGAGCTCGAAACCGAGCCGGCAGAGGAGGAATCAGCATGAGCAACGAAGAGCCCTACGCAGTCGTCGACGGCGCCGCCGCGATGACCGTCTTCGAGATCTACATCAAGACGACCCCGGAGCGGCTCTGGGAGGCGATCACCGATCGCGAGACCAGGGCCAGGTACAGCTTCGGCGTCGAGATCAGGTCCGACTGGACCGCCGGCTCGGCCTACGAGTCGGGCGTCCCGGGCGTGATCGAGATCGCCGCCGGCGAGAACGTCGAGGTCGATCCGCCACACCGGCTGGTTCAGACGATGACCGCGCTCTGGAGCGACGACGTCAAGGCCGTCGGGGAGTCACGGGTGATCTGGGAGATCGAGCCGGTCGGCAGCTCGTGCCGGCTGCGGGTCACCCACGACGGCCTGCCCGAGGGAGCCAACAGCGAGGTCTACGGCGGCTGGCCGATGATCCTCTCCGGTCTGAAGACGCTGCTGGAGACCGGCGAGCTGCTCGACACCCCGGGCTCGCTGCGCTACGCGGGCGCCACCGAGGGCTGACCCGCGGTTGCCGTCCATGCTCCGCGGTGGGAAGCTGCGGAGCATGGACATCGGCACCACCGAGGCCTCGGCAGGCCGCCGCTTCGCAGAGGCGCTCGGGGCGAAGGACTTCGAGGTCATCGCCGGCCTGCTCGACCCGGCGATCGACTTCCGCGGACTGACCCCGCGGCGGAACTGGGAAGCCGGCGACCCGGCGGAGGTCGGCGCGATCCTCCGCCAGTGGTTCGAGCCGTCGGACCGGATCGACGAGATCGTCGAGATCGAGGAGGGTGGGATCTCCGACCGCGGCCGGGTCGCCTACCGGTTCCGCGGTGAGAACGAGGACGGGCCGTTCGTCGTCGAGCAGCAGGCCTACTTCACCGAGCGCGACGGCCGGATCGACTGGATGCGCGTCCTCTGTTCGGGCTTTCGCCCGGTCTGAGTCAGCCCCCGGCGAGCCGGATCAGAACCAGCGCGCGCGCCGGCTCGAGCCGAACTCGACCTTCTCGGCGACGAGCGCATCCGACGGCGGCTGGAAGACGCCGGTCGGCTGCGGGCCGCCGAGGAAGTCGACGTCGACCCGGCCGACCCGGCCGTCGCCGAACTCGATGTAGCAGGAGCCGCGGCCCTCGTAGAGGTCGTCGGCCGAGCCGCTGCGGACCGACGCGACGATCGCCGAGGCGACCACGCGGGCGGCGCCCTCGGCGAAGACGCCGGCCTTCGGCACGCCGATGGTGGCGACGTCGCCGCAGGCCCAGACGTTCGGGTGGCCGGTCGCGAGCGTCCGCGGGTCGACCGGGATGTAGCCGTCCTCGGTCATGCCGCTGGCGACGACGACGTCGGGCGCGCGGTGCTTCGGAACGCCGAGGAAGAGGTCGCATGGGATCTCGCGGCCGTCGTCGAGCGCGACCGAGCCGTCGGCGATCGCCGCGACCCGGGTGCCGCCGAGGAACTCGATGTCGCGATCGGCGAACGCCTCGAGCAGCGCCTCCGAGGTGGCGGGGGAGGGAGGCACCGGCGTGCCGAGCGGGCTCACGAAGGTGATCGAGCAGCTGCTGCGCGTGCCGCTCCCGACGAGCTGGTCGTGGAGCAGCAGGCACGCCTCGCTCGGGGCGGGCGGGCACTTGTAGGGCGCGCCGCAGACGCCGATGACGGCGTTCCCCTCGGCGAAGGAGGGGACGACCCCGGCCAGATACTCGGCTCCGGGCACGGAGTAGAACTCGTTGCGGCCGAGCTCGATGCCGGGCGTCGCCGCGGCGTCGTAGTCGGCGCCGAGCGCGATGACCAGATACTCGGCGGTGTGGGTGCCGGCGTCGGTCTCGACGGTCCGATTCTCCGGGTCGATCGCGGTGATCCGCTCGCGTGCGAAGCGGACGCCGGGCTTGTCGATCTCCGAGTAGTGGAGGTGAACGGCCTCGGCCGGCTCGCGACCGAACATCACGTCGAGCTTCGAGTAGCCGAATACGAACGAGTCGTTCGCGTCGATCAGGGTGACGCCGGCCTCCTCGCCGAGCGCCTCGGAGAGCGTCGTCGCGAGCTCGAGCCCCGCGAACCCGGCCCCCAGTACCAGGACTCTGCTTTCCATCCGGGACAACCTACACCGAGGCGGTCCGCCGGCCGTTCAGTCGCGGCGGGTGAGGATGACGACCGGGATCTCGCGGTCGGTGCGCTGCGCGTAGTCGTCGTAGTCGGGCCAGACCTCGGCCATCAGCTTCCAGAGGCGCTCGCGCTCCTCGCCCTCCGCGACCGTGGGCTCGACGGCGAACGTCTCGCCCTTGACCTGGACCTCCACGTCGGGTTCGGCCGACAGGTTCGCGAACCAGTCGGGGTGCTCGGGAGAGCCGCCCTTGGAGGCGACGACCACGTAGCGATCGCCGTCGACGCGATGGATCAGGGGGGTCGTCCGCCGCTCGCCCGACTTGCGGCCGGTCGTCGTCAGCAGCAGGATCGTCGTTCCCCGCCAGTGGTAGCCGCGCTCGCCGTCCGTCTCGCGGTAGGCGCGGACGTGCTCGGCGCCGAACAGCTCGTCGTCGGAGTTGGTCATGACCTGACCGGTACCCGAACCGGTGGCCCCCAATCAATTCGACGTCCCGCGGGGCCGTCTCTAGGATCGCCCGGTGACGTTCGACGAGCAGGTGAGAAAGCTGGTCGGGACGGCGGCGATCGTCTTCTCGGCGCTCTACGTGCTCTCCGACGTCATGGAGCTCGCGGCCGGGCGGCTCTACACGGGCCAGCTCGTTGTCACCTACCTCGCCGAGGCCGCGATCCCGTTCTTCGTGCTCGGCCTGAATCAGGCGCAACAGCCGCGCGGCGGGTGGATGAGCCTGACGGGCGCGGTCCTCTACGGCTTCGCGTTCGTCGGCTTCTCGGCGACCGTGCTCTATCCGCTCGTGACCGGCGACCGTGATCCCGACGTGGTCTTCGACGCCTTCGGCGGGATCTACGACGTCCATGCCGTGGTCGCCTTCGTCGGCGGGGTCATCTTCGGCGCCTCCGTCGTCCGCGCGGGGGTCTTTCCGCGGTGGACCGGCTGGGCGCTGATCGGAGGGCTGCTGCTGACGATGGCGCTCGTGGCGTTGGGTGCACCCGAGGGCGTGCAGACGATCGGGACCGCGGTGCGAGCGGCTGCCTTCGCCGGGATGGGGTTCGCCTGCCTGTCGGGGCACGCGTTCGCGGCCCGAGAGCGGACGGCCTAGCCGTGGCGAAGCCGAAGGCGGAGGCGGCGATCCGGGTGGCGATCGAGGGCCGGGTCCGCGACGTCGGCTTCCGGGAGGCGACGGTCGCCCGCGCCGGCGAGCTCGGGGTGATGGGCTGGGTTCGCCATGCGACCGACGGCGACGGGCTGGCCGTCCACGCCGAGGGCGACGAGGCGGCGGTCGGGGAGCTCGAGCTGTTCCTCCACACCGGGCCGGACGGCGCCGACGTCACGGGCGCCGCGGCCGAGCGGGTCAAGCCGGAGGGGCACGAGCAGTTCGCGATCCGCGGCGTCAGCGCCGGTCGGTTCCGGGTCGCCGAACTGGACCGCGGCTTCGAGTTGCGGCTCGATGTGGCCGGCGAGGTCCGGGCCTGGGCGGTCCCGAAGGCACCGTCGCTGGACCCGGCGGCGAAGCGGATGGCGATCGAGCTCGATGCGCCGAGCGGGGAGGAGGGGGAGGCGTGGGACGAGGGCGACTACGAACAGGGCGGCCGCGTCCCGTGGCCCGAGGCGGTCGATCGCGGCCACGCCGTCTTCGTCCTCCACGGCACCAGGCTTCGCGGCGGCTTCGCCCTCCAGCGGACCGGGCGCGGTGGGCCGAGGTGGCTTCTGATCAAGCGCAAGGACGAGGAGGCGCGTCCGGGTTCCGACGGCGCCTGAGGCTCAGTCGTCGCCGGCGTCCCGGTCCGCCGCGCACTGGAGCAGCAGCTCGATCGGGATCACCTCGAGCGCCCGCTCGTGGGTGGCGGCGAGGTTGACGGGCGGGGCGGCGCCGGCCCGATGCGCCTCCAGCCACCGCGCCGCGCAGACGCACCAGCGATCGCCGGGGCTCAGGCCCGGGAAGCCGAACTCGTACTGCGGCGTGGTCAGGTCGTTGCCGGCCCGCTTGCTGAACTGGAGGAACTCGGCGGTCATCTCGGCGCAGACCGTGTGACTGCCGACGTCCTCCGGCCCGGTCGCGCAGCAGCCGTCCCGGTAGAAGCCGGTCAGCGGATCGGCGGAGCACTCGAGAAGCTCGCCGCCGACGACGTTGACGTCGGACTCGCGGCTCACGACGCCCTCACTGCCTTCTCGTAACGCCTGCAGGGCACGGGGATCGTCCGGCCGTCGGTCGTCCAGGTGAGGTGGTCGAAGGGCCCCTCGTCGCGCCAGCCGTGGCGCTCGTAGAAACGGCGGGCGCGGTCGTTGCCGGCGACGACCGCCAGCCAGGCCCGGTCGTGACGCTCGCCGATCCCGGCCTCGGCGTGGCTCAGCAGCTCGCCGGCGGCGCCGGTCCCGCGGTGATCCCCGCCGACGTACATCTGATCGACGCAGTCGTCGCGGACGACGACGAACCCCGCCACCGTCCGGCCGATCTCGGCGACCGTCGCCGCCTCGATCATCGAGGCCACCCGTCTCCGGAGGTCCTCGGCCGAGCGATGCTCGAGCAGCTCGTCGGGCACGCGGCCCTCGTGCGCTTCGCGCCAGCCCGGCACCCAGATCGCGGCGATCGCCTCCTCGTCGTCCGCCGTCGCGGGCCGGACCCGGACCCCGCCGCCGCCCGCACCGGTCATGCCGCTCGGCGCAGGGCGATGCCGGTGAGGATCTCGCGGACCACCCGGTCGGCGACCTGCGCGGTGATGTCGCGGGAGCCGACGCTCTCGGGCAGGACCTCGACGACGTCGGCTCCGATCAGTTCGACGGCCGAGGCGATCGCGCGGCAGCCGCGGAGGAGGTCGATCGACGTCATGCCGCCGGGCTCGGGGGTGCCAGTCCCCGGGGCGAAGGCCGGATCGAGAACGTCGACGTCGACGGTCAGGAACGCGGGCCCCGCTCCGACGTGATCGATCGTGTCGGCGAGCACGGCGTCGAGGCCGCGTGCGCGGACCTCGTGCATCCGGTGGGTGACGATGCCGCGCTCGCGCTGCCAGACCCAGACCTCCTCGTCGTGGGTGTAGCCGCGGATCCCGATCTGCACGTAGCGCTGCGGGTCGACGACGCCGGCCTCGACCAGGCGGAACATCGGCGTCCCGTGGGAGAGCTCGGCCCCGAGGACGTCGGGCCAGGTGTCGGTGTGGGTGTCGAACTGGATCAGGCCGACGGGGCCGCGTCCGGCGGCCGCGGCCCGGACGTCGGGCTCGGCGATCGAGTGATCGCCGCCGAGGACGATCGGCAGCGCACCGGCGGCGACCACGTCCCCGACGGTCGCCTCGATCGCGGCATGGGTCTTGACCGGATCGCCCGGGATCACCGCGGCGTCGCCGAAGTCGACGACCGAGAGCTCCGCGAGGGCGTCGATCCCGGCCTCGGGGTGGGGACCGGCGAGGCTGCTGGCCGCCCGGATCGCCCGTGGTCCGTAGCGGGCGCCGGGGCGCTCGGAGACCAGGTCGTCGGTCGGGGCGCCGACGATCGCGACGTCGATCCCTTCGAGCTCGGCCGGATCCTCGGTGTACGGCAGGCCCGAGTAGGTCAGCAGCCCCGCGTAGTCGGGCTTGTAGCCATGGTCGGCCCAGCGTCGCAGCGGGTCGATCAAGCGAGGGTCCGGCGGGCGATGGTCCCGATCACGTGGCGAACCTATCGCGCCATCCCGGTCGTCGCGACCGCCGGGCTCCTGGGCCCGGCTAATGCGGCCGCATCGGTACGCGATCAATCACGGGCGCGTCCGTAGCGCTCGTAGATCACCTCCGACCCGAAGGCCCGGGTCTCGATCATCTCCATCCGGACCGTCTCCGCCACCGGAGGCAGGAAGGGGGTCCCGCCGCCGACGACGACCGGATAGCGGAAGATGCGCAACTCGTCGATGAGGCCGAGCTCGAACGCCTGACCGGCCATGCCTGCGCCTCCGACCTCGATGTCGCCGTCGGTCGCCTCGAGTGCCGCGGCGAACTCGTCGGCCACGGACGACTCCGCTAGGCGTGCGTTTCCCTCGACCTTCTCCAGCGTGCGGCTGAAAACGATCTTCGGGATCGCCGTCCAGATCTCCGCGAACTCCGTCCTGAGTTCGTCATCGCGCATCGACGGGTCCGTCTCCCAGGGCAGCATGGTCTCGTAGAGCCTGCGGCCGCAGATGTAGGCGCCGAGCTCGCGGACGCGGTCGGTGTGGAACCTGAACAGCTCGTCGCTCGGGACCGTCCAGTTGAAACGGCCCTCGCGGTCGGCGATGAAGCCGTCCACGGAGACGCCCATCGAGAAGATCACGGTCATCGGTTTGCTCCGATCTGGTCGAGGTTCGATTGGTGGGGGCCGGACATCCAGTCCACGTCGAGGCGCGCGTCGGTCGGCTCGTCCCCCCGTCGCAGCGCATCGACGTAGGCGCGGTCGGCTTCGAGACGCGCTCTGACCTCCGGCCCCGCGGCGACGGCGCCGTGGCCGGGGATCATCACCTCGACCTGCCCGACGGCCTCCCCGAGACGGTCGAGCGCGGACTCGTAGGCATCCAGCTGCTCCTCTTGGCGCGAGTCGAAGAGCGGGATGAGGACGTCGGAGAGCATGTCGCCGGCGAGCAGGACTCCGCGGTCGTCGAGCACGACCGCGGCGTGCCCGACCGCGTGCGCCCGGTGCTCGATGATCTCGCCCGGGACGGGCCCGCCGTCGGCGGGCAGCGGGGCCACGAGCGCGATCAGGTCGAGCGGGACGTCGGTCCAGCCCTCCTCCTCCGGCCCGGCCAGCTGCTCGTCTCTGGTCTCGGCTGCGAAGTCGGCGCCGGCGGCCGTGGCGTAGCGGGGCACGTCTCCGAACCGGGGATGCCAGAGCAGGTGGTCGGTGTGGGGATGGGTCGAGAACCCGGCGACGACCGGAATGCCGAGCCGGTCCAGGTCGTCGGCGAGCGCGGCCATCTCGGAGCCGTGAATGCCGGGATCGATCACGATCAGCCCGTCCTCGCCGCGCACGACGATCGAGTTGGTCCAGACCCACTCGCTCTGCCGGACCCAGACTCCATCGGCGACCTCGGTCAGCGTCCCTCCGTCGCTCATCGCTTCGGCACCAGGATCTGCGCGAGGGCGCCGCTCCGGAAGCGCTCCTCCTCGACGACGTCCAGCTTCAGGTGCTCCTCCAGTTCGGCGAAGGGGCTGCGCCCCGCTCCGATCGCGATCGGGACCGTCGTCAGCTGATACTCGTCGACGAGGCCGAGGCGGGTCATCGACGCGGCGAAGCCGGGGCCGCCGTGGACCAGGACCGTGCCCCCGTCGTCACGCGCCTTCAGGTCCGCGATGGCCTCGCCCAGGTCCCCGCCGAAGATCTCCGCCGGTCCCCAGTCCGCCCGCTCCAGCGTGCGCGAGAAGACGGCCTTCGGCTTCTCGTTCATCGCCGTGGCGATCGGGCCCTCGGACGCGGCCCAGTGCGGTCCCATGATCTCGTAGCTGCGGCGCCCCATCGCGTGGACGCCCGCCTCGTCGAGCGCGCGGCGGTTCCAGTGGCTCGAGTCGTCGCCGAACCACTCGAACATCCACTCGTGGGTCCCGTCGGGGCTCGTGACGAAGCCGTCGAGGGACATGACCATCTTGAGAATGACCCTTCTATCGCTCATGGCGATAGAGACCTACCCGGTTGCGCAAACTAATCGCACGCGACCTGATTTCGGCCCAGTTCCCCGCTCGACCGGCGGGGGCCGGTGAGCGGGGAAGGGCCGTGTCGATCAGCCGTCGTTCTCGCTGTCGGTCTCGTCGCCGACCACCGAGAAGTCTCGATCGAGTTGGACGTCGACCTGGCTACCGTCGTCGCGGGTGACCTCGACCTCGTAGTAGCTCTCCTCGTCGCCGGTCTCGGTCTCGGTGACCGTGCCCTCGCCGACGTGGTCGAGCGCGGTCCGGCTGGCTCGATCGAGAGCCGTGCCGCTGATCGGCGTGTCGGAGGCGTCGTCGTCGTTGCTGGTCGCGACGGCGACTCCGGTACCGGCGGCGCCGATCGCGAGGACGGTCGCTGCCCCGATCAATAGCTTCTTGTATCGCGTCATTTGCGTGTATCTCCTTGCGGTTGGTTGTTCCGTGCTCCTGTTTCTACGGGCCGCAAATGAGACGGGAATGAAAGCCGGAGCTGGATCCGGGCATCAGCGTTACCATCCGCCGCCGTGGCTTTCAGGACGTCCACACCGCCTGTCGTCGGAGCGCTCGCGCTCCTCCTGCTCGTCGCGGTCGCCGGCGTGCCGCTGCTCGCGCTGCTGCCGGCCGTCCTCCTGATCGGCTTCCTCTGTCTCGGCCCCAAGGCAGGTGTGGCGGTGCTGGGCCGCCTCTGCTCGAGGTACGAGCCTCGTCGAGCCCGCCCGCCGCGGTCCCTCGCGGCTCCCCGGGCCCGGTTCACCCCTCTCGTTCCGCGCGGCACCGCGCTGCTCGCATTCGGGCTCGCCGTGCGCCCCCCGCCGCAGCCGCTCCTCTCCGCCTGAGCACCGACCTCGCCCGCCTTTCGCGGGCCGGCCGGCCCCGGCCCGCTCGACGGGCCCGCCCGGCGGCGACACACACCATGGGCGCTCCGGCGCCAGGCGTCCGGAGCCTCCGGACGCAACCGACCCCTGCGGAAAAGGAGGGCAGCGATGAAGCTGACCCACTTCAGAGTTCAGAGAATCGGCCTGTTCGCGGCACTGACGGCCCTCGTGGCGCTGGCGGCGTTCGCGGCGGCGACCACGTCGGCGAAGCCGGCCAAGAAGACGAAGAAGGTCGACATCCGGTTTGCGGCCACGGCGGGCAAGACGCCGGTGAGCTGCTCCGACCCCATCACGGGGCTCGGGTCGACGGGTGCGACGGCGGACCTGAGGGATCTGCGGTTCTACGTCACCGACGTCGAGCTGATCGGCGAGGACGGCAAGGCCGTGCCGCTCAAGCTCTCGGACGGGGCGCCGTTCACGCTGAGGTCGTCGAAGGGCGACGTGACGCTGATCGACCTCGAGAACGGTAAGGGCGCCTGTGCCGAGGAGGGCAGCCGAGCGGTGAACTCGCACCTGCGCGGCACCGTTCCCGCCGGAAAGTACGTCGGCGCGAGGTGGACCGTCGGCGTGCCGCCGAAGCTGAGCCACTCCGACGTCGTCGGCGCGAAGGCGCCGCTCAACCTGACGGCGATGGGCTGGTCGTGGCAGTACGGGCGCAAGTTCGTGAAGGTCGAGCTCACCGATCCCGCCGGACCGGGCGGGACCTGGGCGGAGAACACGTTCTTCGTCCACGTCGGCAGCAACGGTTGCACCGGAAACCCGGCAACCGGTCAGAAGGTGAAGTGCACCACGCCGAACGAGGCGAAGGTCAAGCTCGCCTCCTTCAACCCGGCTCGCCAGAAGGTCGCGGTCGACCTGCGGCGCATGTTCGCCGGCAATGACGTGACCGCCAACGCCGGTAACGCGCCGGGCTGTATGTCCGAGCAGACCGATCCGGAGTGCGGGGGCATCTTCGGCGCGCTCGGAATCGACTGGAAGCCGGACGGCACGGGCACCGGCTTGCCGAGCGGCAAGCAGACGGTGTTCCGGGCGATCGGTCGCTGAGCGGATGCGGGGCCTCCGAAGGAAGAGGGTTCGTACGGAGGCCCCGCGCCGCTTTGCGGTACGCGCCGTTTCGGTGGCGTTCTGGACCGCGTGCATCCTGGCGGTCACCGGCCTGACCGCGCTGGCGGACCGCCGACCCGACCCGCCCTCCCCGTTTGCGACGCCGGCGGGATTCCCGAAGGCGCGGGTGCCGAGCGACAACCCGATGACGGCGGCGAAGGTCGCGGTCGGGCGCCGGCTCTTCTACGACACGAGGCTCTCGGGCAACGCGACCCAGTCCTGCGCGAGCTGTCACGAGCAGGCCCTGGCGTTCACCGACGGGCGCGCGCAGCCGGTCGGTTCGACCGGCCAGACGCTGCCCCGCAGCGCACCTTCGCTCGTCAACGTCGCCTACAATTCGACGCTTACGTGGGCGAATCCCGCATTGCTCACGCTCGAGACGCAGATGCAGGTCCCGTTGTTCGCGACCCATCCGGTCGAGCTCGGCATCAACGACAACAACCGCGGTGCCGTCCTGAACCGGATCCAGCGCGACCGCTGGTATCGCAAGCACTTCCCCCGCGCCTTCAAGGGGGCCCGGCACCCGATCCGCTGGACGAACATCGTCCGCTCGATCGCCTCCTTCCAGCGCAGCATCGTCTCGGCCAAGTCCCGATACGACCGCTACCTCCGCGGCAAGGCCGAGCTCACCGAATCGCAGAGCCGCGGCATGGACCTCTTCCTGGGCGAGGACGCCGGGTGCCATCACTGCCACGGGACGTTCCTGTTCAGCGACCAGGCCACCTACGCCGGCGCCCCGCGAGCGCCCGTGCTCTTCCACAACAACGGCCTCTACAACATCGGCGGGACCGGGGCCTACCCGGAGGACAACCAGGGGCTCGCCGCGATCACAGGCCGCAAGCGCGACACGGGGAAGTTCAAGGCGCCCTCGCTGCGGAACGTCGCCCTCACCGCGCCGTACATGCACGACGGGTCGATCGCGACGCTCGAGGGTGTCATCGACCACTACTCCAGAGGGGGCCGGCTGATCGAGGAAGGGCCCTTCGCCGGCGACGGCCGGGACAGCCCCTACAAGGACCCGCTGATCGCACCGCTCAACCTCAGCGATCGCCAGAAGGCGGATCTCCTCGCGTTCCTCGAGTCGCTCACCGACCGGTCGGTGGCGAAGAACCCCAAGTTCTCCGATCCGTTCCAGCCGCCCCCCTCGCGGTAATGCCGGCAGTGGAGCTAGCCGGACTCGAACCGGCGACCTCCTGGGTGCGATCCAGGCGCTCTTCCAGCTGAGCTATAGCCCCAAGTGCGGTGTCGCTCCGCAGGCCGGAGGATACTTGGCTCTCAGTGTGGTCGTGAGAGAGCGCAGGGGATCTGACGCAAGCGGCGAAGCAAGCCGTCGTTCAAGCCGTCCGGGACCCGGCGGCATCTGCAACCCTTCAGATCCATGGGAATCCTCGACGACGCGATCCGTGAGCATCTCGAGCTGAAGCGCCAGCACGGCGCGGCCAGCTCGGAGCTCGACCAGCTCGAGCAGGAAGTGTTCGGCCCCACCGCGCGGCCGGGCGATCCCGAGTTCGAGACCGGTGAGGAGCCGGCCCTCGAGGCCGTCCCCGAGGACGCCGGCGAGGCGCCCGATTTCGGCGGCGGCGAGGACCCGACCACGGTCGCACCGCAGGCCGCAGCGCCGGCGGCTGAGCCGGAGTCGGTCGAGCAGCCGATCCCGGAGGCGCCCGAGGAGGCGATCTTCGACGTCGAGGACGCCGACCTCGGCGACTTCGATCTCGAGGAGAGCTTCAAGACCCAGGCGGAGCGGGCCCGCGAGGAGCACCCGCACCTCGACGACACCGTCGACCACCCGGCCCCGGAGGTCACCTCCCTCTCCGACGAGCTCGAGGCCGCCGCCCCGTCGCCGGCTCCCGACTCGGCCGAGATGGACGTCCCGCACGTCTCACCCTCCGAGGAGCCCGGCACCGGCGAGCCCGAGATCCCGGCCGACCCGACGGGCGAGCACGAGTCGCTCGAGTTCGACCAGCTTCCCGGCAAGACCGTCGAGGCGCGATCCGAGGACGACGAGAGCGACGAGGACCTGCTCGAGGAGACCCCCGACTTCCTCAAGGACGCGCCCGACGGCGAAGACCTCTGGTTCGAACAAGGCGAACCCAAGGACTTCGACTTCGACTGACGGGCCGGGAGGCGCCGGGCTCGGCGTCATCGGCCGGCTCGCGTGCAGAAGCACGCGTCGCCGACCTCTTCCTTGATCCGGCGGCTCCCGGCCGCGTCAGTACCGACTGACGGGCCTCGCGGCTAGCTGAAGTAGCCGCGGGTTCGACTTGCCTCGACGACGCGGTCGATACCGATCTCGAACGCCGCCTCTCGGAGCGACTTGCCGTCCTTCTCCGCGCGGGCGGAGACCTCGCCGAAGGTGCGGGTCATGACGCCGCGAAGCATGTCGTTGACGGCGTCCTCCTCCCAGCGGAAGTGCTGGAGGTTCTGGACCCACTCGAAGTAGGAGACGACGACGCCGCCCGCGTTGGCGATCAGGTCGGGGACGACGTAGACGCCGTTGTCGGCGAGGATCTGATCGGCGGCGAAGGTTGTCGGGTTGTTGGCGCCCTCGACCATGACCTTGAAGTTGAAGACGCAGGCGTTGTCCTCGTGGACCATGCCGCCGAGCGCGGCGGGGAAGAAGACGTCACAGGGGACCTCGTAGAAGTCGCCGCCGTCGATCTCCTCGGCCTCGGAGAACTCGGTGAGCTTGCCGCCGTGGACGTGGACGTGCTCGACGAGCCGGTCGGCGTCGATGCCCGCTTCGCTGCGGATCGCCCCGTCCTGGTCGGCGACGGCGACCATCTTCGCACCGAGCCCCTGCATGATCCGGGCGATCCAGGAGCCGACATTGCCGAACCCCTGGACCATGAATGTCGTCTCCGCCGGGTCCATGCCGAGCTTCTGCGCCGCCTCCTCGAACATGACGACGCAGCCGCGGCCGGTGGCCGCCTCGCGGCCGTAGGAGCCCTCGAGCGAGATCGGCTTGCCGGTGACGACCGCCGGGGTATGGCCGTTGAGCTTGCCGAACTCGTCCATCAGCCAGGCCATCGTCTGGGCGTTCGTGCCGATGTCGGGTGCGGGGATGTCGCGGTTGGGGCCGACCAGCTTCGCGATCTTGTCCATCAGCGCCCGCGCGATCCCCTCGAGCTCGTGCTCCTTGAGGCCGCGGGTGTCGACGTTGACGCCGCCCTTGGCGCCCCCGAACGGGATGCCGGCGACGGCGGTCTTCCAGGTCATCATCGAGGCGAGCGCGCGGACCTCGTCGACGTCGACCTCGGGGTGGAAGCGCATGCCGCCTTTGTAGGGGCCGCGGGCGCCGTTGTGCTGGATCCGGAAGCCGTGGAAGACGTGCATCTCCCCGTCGGAGAGCTTGATCGGGATCTGGACGGAGATCTCCCGATAGGGCTCCCAGAAGATCTGCCGCGCGTCCTCCTTCAGGCCGAGGCTGTCCCAGGCCCGGTCGAAGTGGTGGCGCACGACCTCCAGCTCGGAGACTCGCGCCCGCCGGACCCTCGGGTCGGAGTCGGACTCCTTCAACGCCTCGGTTGCCATCGGTCTCCTCCCGGTTGACGGCTGGCCGACGGCCATCCTCGCACAGCCACGTACCCGCGGCGGCCTACCTACAATCGCCGGGACCGATCAGGTCACGGGGCCATAGCTCAGTTGGCTAGAGCGCCTGATTTGCATTCAGGAGGTCGTCGGTTCGAATCCGACTGGCTCCATTCGTTAGATAAGGGATCCGTCCAGTTCGGGTGTTCGGAACTGAATGGCATGGTGAGTGAGAGCGCGTTGACCATTCATCGTCGGGGTAAGGCGGATGCTCACCTGCCGTCGGCCTTGCCCCAGCATCGAGGCCGGCACGTAGACGCAGAGCGCAGTGGTGGAGTCGTAAACAGCTATCCAGTCGACCATCTCTGCGGTGTAACGCTTGATCCGTCTCACCTTTCCATTGGTGAGCGATGAGGAGCTGCAACGAACGGGAATCACGTGACCATCCGACGTCGCGTGCTTCACCTGGACGCGTTCGAACTTCTCTCCGCGGATCAGGATCAGGTCGTAGTTCCAATCCTCTCCGAAGGGGAAGGCGATTCGGTAGCCGAGTTCGGCCAGGTGAGCGGCCACCTTGCGCTCGGCGAGGTCGCCCTTGCGCTTGGTCGGTGCCATCCCCCGAGGCTAGGCGTGGGGGTGACACCGATCAAGACATGAATGCCACGCACTGTGACGGGAGTTGCCCGATTCGCCGCGGCTCCGTCGGGACCCCGCGTCAGGCTCCGCCGATGGCCGACGCCGAGCGATCGCTGGGGCGGGATCCCCGTGTCCGGGTCGTCATCCTCGCGCTCGCCGTGATCGCGGGGTGGCTCGACGGGCTGACGTTCGTCGCGCTCGGGACCGTCTTCGTATCAGCGGTGACCGGCGACCTCGTGCAGCTCGGAATCACCGCGGCTGGGGGAGAGTGGAGCGGCTTCACGGTCCTGGTCGCCGCGCTCGCGGCCTTCATGGCCGGCACCGCGGTCGCGGTGGCGATGGTCCGGACGGTCGGTTCGAGCGGCTGGCCCGGGCCCGTGCGGCGGCCGCTGCTCGTCCACGCCGCTCTGCTGGTCGCGTTCGCCCTCCTCTGGACGCTGATCGGCGATCCGCGCCCGGCCACATCGGGGGCAGTCCTCGTCGCCGCGGTGGCGGCGCTCTCGGCCGGGATCCAGGGTGCCGTCTTCCTCGGCCTCGGCATCCGCGGCGCCAACGTCAGCGCCGTCACGGGGGTACTGATGCTGCTCGCTGCCGGGGTCACCGAGCGGAGCCGCGGGGTCGTCGGTCCGCGCAGCGAGCTGCCGCTGTGGGAGCTCGGGCTGATCCTCGCCGTCTATGCGGTCAGCGGCCTGATCGTCGCACTGCTGCTCTCCGGCGAGGCCGGGCTGCTCGTCTGGGTGCCGGCGGCGATCGCAATCGGGGTCATCGCCGCCATCCCCGCTCGCAGCCCGCTGCCGCCGGCCGGCCCCGCCTCAGCCTGAGGGCGGCGCCTCCCGCGGCTCTGCCGCCAGAAGCAGCCCGAGTTGCCCGGCCACGACCCCGTAGGCGAGGTAGAGCCCCGGCAGCCAGGTCGCCACGCCCGCGAAGCGGCCGATGTCGCTCGCGTAGGCGAAGGTGTCGGCGGCGGCCAGGACGATCTCGGTGCCGACGCCGAAGAGCGCCGCGAGGCAGGCGCAGACGAGGTCGCCCGGTCCGGTCGCGAAGGCGGCGGCGATGACGAGGGCGAGCGCGTAGACGAGCACGATCGCCGCCGGCTGCGGCTCGCCGCGCATCAGCGCGGTCAGCGCGTAGAGGCCGACGACTGCGGCGATCATCAGCGCCGCGCGCCGGAGCCGGTCGGCATCGCCCGCCCGCCGTTCCTCGCCGCCGTCGATCCGGACCCGGATCCATCCGAGCGCGGCCGTGCCGGCGCCGACCATGAACGGGAACCAGAGCTGGCTCTTCCAGACGTAGGGGAGGGGATCCTCGAGGTAGACGGTCGTGCCCGACTCGACGTGGCACATGTCCCCGATCAGCCCGCCGACCGCCCCGATCGCGAACAGCGACGCGAGGCCCGCGGCCGACAGCCCGCGGCCGGTACCCGACCCCACGGTCCTAGGGGACGCTCTTCAGCGACTCGCAGGTGCCGTTGGAGCTGTCGCTGCCGCTGCCGCCGTCGCAGAGGTCGTTGCCGTCGCCGGCGTCGAAGAGGTCGTTCCCGCCGCCCCCGTAGGACTTGTCGTCGCCGGAGCTGCCGTACATTGCGTCCTTGCCGCCGCCGCCGTGGAGGTCGTCGTCGCCGGGCCCGCCGACGACGCGGGGCGGGTTCGCGAGCCCGCCGGCGGCCTGGCCCTTGCTGAAGTCGTCGCCACCGCCACCGAACATCGAGTCGTCACCGTCGCCTCCGAGCAGCAGGTCCTCGCCGCCGCCGCTACAGGCGACGTCGTCTTTGCCGGCGCCGTAGAACTTGTCGTCGCCGCCGCCGAGGTTGACGACGTCGCGCTTGTTGGTCCCGAGAACGACGTCCTTGCCGGCGCCGATCGGGTCGCCCTTCTCGTTCTCGGTGATCGTCACCTTGAGCCCGCGACAGCTCTGCTTCGAGCCGCCCCCGGCACCGGTCGCCATCTGCGCGGCCGCGAGCGCCGCGACGAGAGCCAGCAGTCCAATTGCGATCGGGAGCGCGCGTTTCATTCCTCTGGAGGATTGCGCACTGCGCCGATCAGCGCCAGTACCACCGCGACGCAGACGAATATCGAGACGATCGCGATCACCACCGTCGCGACGTTGAGCTCGGCCGTCGCGAGCGCGCCGACGGTCAGCCCGCCGAACACGATCAGGAACAGGACCGCCCCCGCGATCAGCGACGCCGGCCGGCCGCCCACGTCAGCCCGCCGCCACGGCGCCGGGAGCGGCCGTCGACCCGCTCCGGAGCCGTCCGCTCCGCGCGGCGAACCAGCCGGCGAGCACCCCGACCGCGAACCCGCCGACGTGCGCCAGATAGGCGCCGCCGCCGCTGGCGATGTCGGTCGAGGCGAGGTTCCCGACGCCGGGGATGAGCTGGAGCGCGAACCATCCGGCGATCACGATCGCGGCCGGGATCAGCAGTAATCCGCCGAAGCCGGGCACGACGCTGAGCGTCACGATCCGCCCGCGCGGGCGCAGGACGATGTAGGCGCCGAGTGCACCGGAAACGGCGCCGGCGGCGCCGATCACCGGGCCGGTCGCGGCGGGGTCGACGAAGCTCTGCGCGTAGGCGGCCCCGTATCCCGCGACGAGGAAGAGCAACAGGAAGCGCGGCCCGCCGATCAGCCGCTCGACCGCCACTCCGAAGATCCAGAGGAAGAGCATCGTGATCGCGAAGTGGAGGATGTCGGCGTCGAGGAAGGTCGCGGTCGTCGGCGTCAGCCACCAGGGCGCCTGGTCGAGGTTGTCGGGAATCAGCGTCCCGACCGTGCCGCCCGCTTCGACGAGCCCGTTCTCGCCGCAGACGATTCCCTCCGAGCCGATGCCGCAGGCGCTGCCGGGATGGGTCAGCCGGAACGGAATCGCTCCGAGCTCGATCGCCGCCTGGTCGCGCTTCGAGACGTGCTCGGCCGCGAGCTGCGGGCTCGTGGAGTCCTCGCCGGACAGCGTCAGCTGCCAGCAGAGCACGAGGAAGCCGACGACGATCAACGCGATCGTCACCCGCGGCGGCCTGCCCTGGGTGGCGCTGTCCTTGAGCGGGATCACGCCAATAGGTTGGCCCATCGGCGCCGCGCGGGCGATCCCGCCGTGCGGCGCGGGTCCGTCATCCGGGCGGCTGCGTCTAGGCGCCGGCGGCGAGCGCCTCGCGGGCGCTCTCGTCGGCGTGGTAGCTCGAGCGGACGAGCGGGCCCGCCGCGACCGACTCGAAGCCGATCTTCCGCGCCTCGGCGGCGAGCGCCTCGAACTCCTCCGGCTCCCAGTAACGGACGACCGGCAGGTGCCGCTCCGTCGGGCGCAGGTACTGGCCGACGGTCAGCACCTGGACGCGGTGCTCGCGGAGGATGCCGAACGTCTCGACCATCTCGTCGAAGGACTCGCCGAGGCCGACCATCAGCCCCGACTTCGTGATCACGTCGCGCCCGCCCATCTCCTTCGCCGTCCTCAGCACCCGTGCCGAGCGCTCGAACCTCGAGCCGCGGCGCGCCATCGGATAGAGCCGGGGGACGACCTCGACGTTGTGGTTGAAAACGTCGGGGCGCTCGGCGAGCACCTTTGCGAGCGGCATCTCCTGGCCCCGGAAATCGGGCGTCAGCACCTCGACATTGCAGCCGGGCGCCTGGATCCGGATCGAGCGGATGACGCCGACGAAGGCGCTCGCGCCGTAGTCGGGCAGGTCATCGCGGTCGACCGACGTGATGACCGCGTGCTTGAGGCCCATCTGCGCGACCGAGCGGGCCACCCGAGCCGGCTCGAGCGGGTCGTTCCAGGTCGGCTTGCCCGTGTTGACGTTGCAGAAGCCGCAGCGCCGGGTGCAGGTGTCGCCGAGGATCATGAAGGTCGCGGTGCCGCGCTCCCAGCACTCGCCGATGTTCGGGCAGTTGGCCTCGGCGCAAACCGTGTGGAGGCCCTCGGCCTTGATCTGCGACTTCAGCTCGCGGTACTTCGGCCCGCCGGGCGGCGGCACCTTCAGCCAGCGCGGCTTGCGCTCGCGGAAGGGCAGCCCCTGGACCTTCTCGATCGCGATTCCGCCGGGCCGTGCCCGGGAGCGGGTCTTGTGCTCGCGCTCCGGCGGCGCCGCCGATTGCGTCGGGGGTGGCGTGCTCACGCGCCTACCGTACCGACCGCGAACCGCGGGCAGGCCGCGGGGCGGGCCTGGCTCAGGCGACGTCGATCGCCGCCAGCAGGTACTCGGCCTCGACGTGCATCGTGCCGTCGGTCGCCTCGTTCGCGCCCGCGTAGAGGGCGGTCAGCTCCTCCCGCAGCGAGTCCCACTTGCCGTCGGCCTCGAGCACCTCCTTGGCCATCACGGTCGGCCCGAGGATCCGCTCGTTCCGCGCCATCCACTCCTCGATCGAGTCGTCCTCGAAGGGCACCATCAGCGTCTCGACGCTGACCTCGGAACCGGCGAACAGCTCGCTCACCCGCTCCTCGGTCCCCCACAGCACCGGCGGCTGGAAGCCCTCGGGCGGAGGCGGCATGTTCGCTCCGATCAGGCCGAACATGCGCCCGTTCAGCCCCGTCGGCGTCCAGGCGCAGGTGACGATCCTGCCGCCCGGACGGCAGACCCGGCGCAGCTCGTCGGCGGCGCGCTGCTGGTGGGGGGCGAACATCACCCCGAAGACCGACGTCACGCAGTCGAAGGAGTCGTCGTCGAACGGCAGGTTCTCGGCGTCGCCGACGATGAACTCCGCTTCGAGTCCGGCCTCCCGGGCCCGCTCGGTGGCGATCTCGATCAGCTTCGGGGTCAGGTCGAGCCCGGTCACGCTCGCACCGCTTCGCGCCGCGATCAGCGCCGCGTTGCCGGTACCGGTCGCGACGTCGAGCACGCGCTTGCCCGCGCCGGCTCCGGCACGGTCGACCGCGGCCTCCGAGGCGCCCTCGATCATCTCGGCGATCGCGGCGTAGTCGCCGATCGTCCACATGTGGCGCTGGCGGTCCTTGATGACGTCCAGTCCGCTCATCGTTCGCTCCTCCCTGTTGCTCCCACTCCCACGGTCAGGGTATACGCGAAAACCGCCGCCGTCGACCGCCAGTATCGGTCCGCCCGGGCCGGGTCAGCGCGACGTCAGCCGGACCGGCAACCCGCCCCGCGGCGAGAGGGTGGGCGCCTGGTTGATCTCGAGCTCGCGGCCGGGCGGCAGCTCGAACCGAAAGCGGCGGACCAGGGCCGCCGCGATCGCATGGACCTCGGTGTAGCCGAAGCGCTTGCCGATGCAGACCCGCGGACCCATTCCGAACGGCACGTAGGCGCCGCGCGGCCAGAGCGCCCGCCGCTCGGGCAGGAAGCGGTCGGGGTCGAAGCGGTCGGGGTCGGGAAAGACGTCCGGCAGCCGGTGGCTCACCCAGGAGCTGTAGAAGCATGGGATCCCGGCCGGTGCCCTCACACCGTCGAACACGAAGTCGCGGACCGAGCGGCGCGGCCCGATCCACGCCGGCGGGTAGAGGCGGAGCGTCTCGTCGACGGCACGGGTCAGCACCGGCAGGCCCGAGAAGAGCTGTTCGGCATCCGGATCGCGCGGGCCGCAGACCTCGGCGAGCTCGGTTGCGATGGCGTCGGCCCAGGCCGGGTTGCGGGCGAGCTCGTAGACGAGGAAGCTGACCGTCGAGGTCGCGGTGTCGTGGCCGGCGAAGAGCAGCGTCAGGACGTGGTCGAGCACCTGGCGGTCGGTGAGCGAACGCCCTTCCTCGTCGGTCGAGGCGAGCAGCGAGGAGAGGATGTCCGCGCCGTCGGTCCCGTCGTTGCGGCGCCGGGCGATCTCGGCTCCGACGAGCTGCTCGAGAGCGATCCGGTCCCGGCGCAGCTGCGCCAGCGGAGTCCCCGGCCCGAACAGGAGCTGCATCGGGTACTCGCGCCCGTGGAAGGACAGCCCGCGCTCGAAATGCCCGGCGATCTCCGTGGCCCGGCCCGAGTCCGGGTCGAAGCCGAACAGCGCCCGCATCGCGATCCGCATCGCCAGCGTCCGCGCCCACTCGTAGACGTCCGCGGCCGCGCCCGCCGCGAGCGCGTCGACCGCCGCGGTCGCCTCCTCCCGCATGACGTTCGTCGCCTCCTCGATCCGCTCGCGGTGGAACGCCGGCATCAGGATCGCCCGCGACGCGTCGTGGTAGTCGCCGTCGGTCGTCAGCAGCCCGTCGCCGATCAGCGGCAGCAGGTGTCCCATCGCGCCGTCGCGCCACCCGAAGTTCTCGCGCCCGCCGACGAGCACGAAGTGGTTGGCCTCGGGGCCGATCAGCGCGAGGTTGTAGCCGAAGATGATCCGGATCCCGAAGATCGGGCCGTGCTCGGCGTAGCAGTCGCGCAGCAGGTCGAGGACGTCGTGACGGAACCGCCAGGTGTTCTTCAGGCTCGGACGCGTCTCGCCGGGCGGGAACGGACCCCGCCGGCGCGCTCGCCACTCGTCGCGAATGTCGTGGGGCACTCCCCAAGGCCCGGGGAACGACGGTCGCGGCCCGGGGTCCCCGATTCGGAGTGCGCCGCTCAACCGCGGACCAGTCGGTCGCGGTTGGCGCCGCGTGCGATCGCGGTCAGGAAGCGCCCGATCCCCTCGGCGATCCGGGCCGTCCGCTCCGACGGCCAGAGGTCGAAGGCGTGCTCGGCGGCGGGCAGCTCGATGTAGCGAACCGGCCGCTCCGAGACGGCCCGCAGGCGCCGGACGAAGTCGCGAGCGTCCTCGACCGGTACGAGCGTGTCGCGATCGCCGTGGATCACCAGGAACGGCGGTGCGCCGGCATGGACCCGGAAGCTCGGCGAGGCGGAGCGGAACAGCTCGGGGTCGTCCTCGTAGCGGCGTTTGAAGACGATCTGCTCGAGCACCCAGTCACGCATCCCGGCGTAGTAGAAGCCTCCTGAGTTGGTGAAGTCGTAGACGCCGTAGAACGGGACCGCGGCGGCCAGCGAGGTGTCGGCCTCCTCGAAGCCCGGCTGGTACTCGGGGGCGTTCTCGGTCAGCCCGGCGAGGGCCGTCAGGTGGCCGCCCGCGGAGCCGCCCGTGATGCAGATCATCCCCGGGTCGATGCCGAGCTCGTCCGCGTTCTCGCGGACCCAGGCGATCGCCCGCTTGACGTCGATGATCTGGTCGGGGAACGTCGCCTCCGGGCTGAGCCGGTAGTCGACGTTGAAGCCGGTCCAGCCGACCTGGGCGAGGTGGTTGAGCAGCGGGATGCCCTGCTCGTACCGCGAGCCCGCGAACCAGCCGCCGCCGTGGACCTGGATCACCGCCGGCCGCGGGTCGCCGCCCGCACGGTCGGCGGCGTTGCGGTAGACGTCGAGCCGGAGCCGGGTCCCCTCGACCTCGGCGAACACGATCCCGCGCTCGCGGCGGACGCCGCGGGTGACGAACATCAGCGGTGGCAGGGCGAGGTGACTGCGCGGCACCCGGGGCTCGTCGTCGGCCGGCGCCTCGAGATCCTCGAGCGCGGCGTCGATCCGCTCGACGCTGCGATGGGCGAGCCACGCGTTGCGGATCTCCCAGATCACGGCGACCGCTGCCAGGGCGCGAACGGCGGATGCGATCCGGTGCGGAATCCGCAGCAGCCGGAGGACGGCGAGCGCGGCGATTCCTCCGACGGCGAGCTGCGGTGCCGATTCCCGGAGCACGGTCGACGTCCACCAGCGGACGACCCGGAACAGCAGGGCGAAGGGGGCCCGCGGCCGGATCCGGAAGATCCGGGCCTGCTCCCGCAGCGCCGCCCGCGCGAACCCCGGTGGTCTGTCGTGGGAGTCACCGCCCGCCAAGGGCGCCGAGTCTATGCGACTCCAATCCGACATCCCGTAAGCAGCCACGCCCGATTTCAGTAGTCACTACGTGGACCGGTGCCTCCGGCCAAACCTAGGATCGCGGGAAGCGGACGCCTAAAGGCGTCCTAAGGCTTTCGACGCAACAGGAACGGAGCGACGCAAGAGGCAAATCGTGGATCCCTGGGTTGCAATCGCGCTGATCATCGCCGGCCTCATCGGAGTCGCCGTCGTGATGCTGATATTCGACGTGTTGCGCGGTGACATCGGCGGCCGGCACACGCTGTCGCGGGCGCGCCGGATCGTCGTCATCGCGACCGACGGGCCGACCGCCGATCGGGCCGAGGAGTGGGTGGCGGCGGAGCGGATCGAGCGGCCCGACCTGCAGTGCTTCGTGATCGTCGAGCCCGAGGGGGAGGGGCTCTACCAGAGCATCCACGACGTTCTCGACCGCGAGGGCGCCGACTCGATCGTCTTCGTCCGCCACGCGGCCGAGCGCCATGAAGAGCACACCGGGACGATCGCGCGCCTGCACGACGAAGGGGTCGGTCCGATCGACTCGATCTACGTCGAGGAAAGCGTGACCGCGTGACCTCGACCGGCTGGGCCATCGTCGGCATCTATACGGCGGTCACGCTGATCGGAGCGGTGATCGTCCTCTACGTCTTCCGCTCGACCCGGGTCGGCTTCAAGGTCAGGGTCGCGAGCCGTGAGAAGCTCGAGAAGCGCGAGGGGTACTGGGGTGTCGCGGTCGTCTGCTTCATGGTCGCGCTGCTCGCCGGCACGATCTTCTCGGTCCCGTATTTCACGAGCGACGCCGCCGAGCCCGGCCAGGTCGTCGACGTCACCGGGCGCCAGTACGCGTGGACGATCGATCCGCCGACGATCAAGGCCGGCGTCGAGACCGAGTTCGACATCCACGCCACCGACGTCAGCCACGGCTTCGGGCTCTACGACCCGAGCGGCAAGCTCGTCAAGCAGGTCAACGTCCTGCCCGGAATCACCCAGCTGCTGATCGCCACCCTCGACGAACCCGGAACCTGGACGGTCCGCTGCCTCGAGTACTGCGGCCTCGACCACCACCTCATGGAGACGACGATGGAGGTCGAGCCCTGATGGAAAGCCACGCCGCCGCCGGCATCCCGGCGATCGAGGCCGAGGTGACGACCATCGCCGAGTCCCGGGTCAAGCGCCTGGTCCTCGCCTACATCATCGCCTCGACCGCCTTCTTCTTCGTCAGCGGCCTGCTCGGCATGTTGCTGCGCGAGAGCCAGGCCGACCTCGTCCGGCTCGACCCCGGCGTCTTCTACTCGATCATGACCGCGCACGGGCTCGGCGCCTTCGTCGCCTGGGCCGCATTCGCGGTGATGGGCGCCTCGTTCTGGGTCCTGCACGAGGTCGGATTCCCGATGCGCCGGCTCGGCTTCGCCCTCGCCCGGATCGCCTGGTGGACGATGGTCATCGGCGTCGTCGGCATCGTCATCACGACGCTCGGGATGGGCTTCGGCGGCTCCTGGGTGTTCCTCTACCCGCTCCCCTTCTTCTCCACCGGTGAGTGGAGCGACACGGCCACCGGGATCTTCTCGGCGGCGGTGCTGCTGACCGGCGTCTCGATCCTGACCTGGTGCGGGGCGATCATCCACACGGTCGTCGGCCCGGGCCTCGGCTCCGATCGGGGCCCGCTCAACCGCTTCGGGGCGTCGCTCGGCTTCGGCTACCTGTGGCCGAAGCGGTTCCCGACCAGTCGCGAGCTGCCCTATCCGGTGATCCCGCTCGCGGTGATCGGCATCGACATGATCATCGCGACGCTGCCGCTGGCCGCGCTGCTCGTGGTCATGATCGTCCAGTCGATCGATCCGTCGGCGTCGATCGACCCGCTGCTGGCCAAGAACATGCTCTGGTTCTTCGGCCACCCGGTGGTCTACCTGCTGCTGTTCCCGGCGGTCGCCATCTACTACCTGCTGATCCCGCGCTACGCGAACAAGAAGCTGGTCGCGGGCAAAGCCGTCGCGATCGCCTGGTTCGTGGCGGTCGTCGTCAACGTGATCGTCTGGGCGCACCACATTTATATGGACTACCCCGACGGCACGATCCAGGCTGCGCTGAACACGTCGATGCAGCCGCTGACGTTCGCGATCACGCTGCCGTCGGCGATCAGCCTCTACAGCCTCTCGATGACGATCTGGCGCTCCGACTTCCAGTGGACGCCGGCGGCGAAGTTCCTCGCCGCGGCGATGCTCAGCTGGCTGGTGGCCGGCCTCTCCGGCGTCGTCAACGCGACGATCGTCTTCAACGAGGTCATCCACAACACCATGTGGATCGTGGGTCACTTCCACAACATGGCCCTGCTCAACATCGGCATGGTCGTCTTCGCCTCCGTCTACGCCTTCCTCCCGAAGCTGATCGGCAAGGAGTGGTACTCGGAGAAGCTCTCCAACTCACACCTCTGGCTGACCGTCATCGGCGGCTACGGGATGTGCATCCCGATGCTGATCCAGGGCCTCGAAGGCGCTCCGCGGCGCTACGCAGTCCTGCCCGAGGTCTACGACACGCTGACCCAGCTCACGGTCCCCTTCGTCCTGATGATGGCGCTCGGGCAGATCGTCTTCGCCTACAACCTCGTCCAGACCATCCGCGGCAAGACGCGCGCGGCCGGGGAGACCGCACTCGGCTCGCTCGGGCTGACGGCGACGCTGTTCTTCGCCGGCGTCGTCCTCGCCGTCTCGGCGCTCGCCCTCGACCGCAACGATGCCGGCGAGACGCCGCAGGCCGGCGCGGCGACGACGGCCGATGCCGGTCAGACTTTGTTCACGGACAAGTGCGGGAGCTGTCACACGCTCAGCGCCGCCGGCACCAGCGGCACCGTCGGGCCCGACCTCGACCAGGTCAAACCGAGCTCCGAAGCGGTGATCACCGCGATCGAGAACGGCGGTCTCGGCTCGGGGACGATGCCCGCGAACATCGTCAGCGGTGAGGAGGCCCAGCAGGTGGCCGACTACGTGTCGAAGAACGCCGGCAAGTAGGCGTCCGTGGAGTCGACCGTCGAGGGGGCGCACCGGACCGGTCCGGAGGCGACCGACGAGACCGAGGCGACGCCCGCCGAGCGGATCGTCGGATCGGCGGCGGCGCTCTCGATCGCGGCGTCGATGATCCACGCCTCGGTCATCGTTCCCCACTTCCGCGAGTACTTCCTGTTCGGGGTCTTCTTCGTCGTCTCCGCCGTCTTTCAGCTCGTCTGGGGGATGGTCGTCTGGAACCGCCGCAACGACCGGACGCTCCTGATCGTCGGCGCGGTCGCGAACCTCGCGATCGTGGCGCTCTGGGTGGCGACTCGGACGGTCGGCCTGCCGATCGGGCCCGAGCCGGGCGAGGTCGAGCCGGCGGGCCTGCACGATCTGCTCGCAACGGCCGACGAGATCGCCATCGCCATCGCGTGCGCCCTCGCGATGGCACCTGGCGTGCGCTGGAAGGGAGCGCTGACGATCCCGTTCTGGGTGTTCGCGATCGCCAGCGGCATCCTCGCCTTCCCCGGCCCGCACTCCGCCTGACCCGCCGTCCGCGGCGCCCGCGGTCCCGACCCGCAACAATTCCGCGCCCGTGCAACCCCCGCACCGAACGGCCGACCCCTACGCGGACACCGACGTCATCGACGAGCGGGCGCCGCGGGCGAACCAGAGCGTCGTCTTCGCCTTCGCGCTCGCGGGAGCCGTCTTCGGCTGGCCGCTCGCCTGGGCGCTGATGGCGCTGCAGCTGCTCGTCGGGCTGACGTTCGGCCGCCGCTACTGCCTGTCCTGTCTCGCCTACTTCGAGCTGATCCAGCCCCGGATCGGGGAGGGCCGGCTGGAGGACTCCCGCCCGCCGCGCCTCGCCAATCAGATGGGCTTCGTCTTCCTCACCGCCGCATCGGTGTCCTGGTGGCTGGGGGCGGAGACGCTCGGGACCGTCCTCGCCGTGCTCGTCGCCGCGCTCGCGCTCCTCGCCGCCGTGACCGGGTTCTGCACCGGCTGCGAGCTCTACAAGCTCAGCGCCCGGCTCCGCGGCATCTCCGCCCGCCACCACGACCGGATCGAGGTCGGCGATCTCGACGGCTTCCCGGCGGCCGACCGCAACATCGTCCAGTTCACCCACCCGATCTGCTCCGACTGCCGCGAGTGGGACGACCGGCTCGCCGCTGCGGGCACACCGCGGGTCACGATCGACGTCCGCGAGAGCCCGGGCCTGGCCGAGAAGTACGGCATCGCCGTCGTGCCGACGATCTTCGCGGTCGATCGCGAAGGTGCCGTCATCGAGCGGCTGGCCTAGTCGCCGGCTCAGACCTCGATCCGGGAGCCGACGATCACCGTGCGGTCGCGCGGCGGGCCGCTCGGGGCCGACTCGGGGGCGATTCGGTTCGCCGCCGCCAGCCCTCCCAGCAGCAGAGCGAAGACGGCGCCCGCTGCCGGGACGTGCCACGGCCAGTCGATCAGCATCGCCACTCCGAACACTCCGGCCCCGACTCCGATCAGCCATCCGGCGGGTGAGCGGCGAGCCCGCAGGATGGAGGCGATGGCGGTGGCGACCAGGGCGATGCCGAGCAGTAGCCCCGGGTAGCCCAGCTCCACCCATTGCTCGAGAACGAAGTCGTGCGCGAAGACCGAGTCGGGCGAGTTGCCGGCCTCCACCGCGGCAACGAAGAAGGTGAGTGCTCCCGTGCCCTCGAACGGCCCGCCGGCGGCGGTCGACCCCGCGTCGCCCCAGAGCTCGACGCGACCATGCGTTACCCCCGCATCCGGCTCGACCCCGGTGCCGCTGTCAGGCGTCGATGCCGCGGCAGCGATCGAGGCGACGAGCGGGACGGCGACGAGCAGGCAGGCGGCCGTCCGGGCCCCCGGGCGCAGAGCTCCGCGCTCGCCGAACCGCCCGCGGATCGCCTTCCAGAGCAGCGGCGCGAAGACGACCAGGGCGGAGAGGCCCGCCAACCGCGGCAGGTCGTCGGTCGCGACGTACGGCTCGGCGTAGCTGCCGGCGAGCGCGTCGCCGGCACAGGCGGCCGCGACGGTGAAGCCGACCGCGGCGAGCGCCAGCGGGCGGCCGACGCGAAGGGTGGACCGTGGCGCGGCCAGTGCGCCGAGCAGGATCAGAGCACCGAGTGCCAGGACGGCCCGCGAGCTGATCAGTGCGACGGTCGCCGCGATGACGACCACGACGGCGGACCAGCCCACGGCCCGCCCGCCTCCGACCATGCCTCGCAGCGCGACGGGAAGCGCCGCGAGTTGAAGCGCGCCGAGTGCCGGTGGGTACTCGAACGGCCCGCCGGGTCGCCAGGCGCCGCCGATCCGCTCGGCGTAGGGCTGTTCCTGAACCGCCGCGGCGATCAAGCCGATAGCGGCTGCCACCACGGCCAGCAGCACGATCAGCTCAGCGACTCCCTCCGCGCCGTTGCGCTTCGCCGCCGAGAACCCGGAGATGGCCATCGCGGTGTAGCCGGCGACGACGCAACCCCAGCGGAGGGCGTCGGCGGGATCGCCGATCGTCCAGGCGGCGCTGAGCGCCGTCAGGGCCGCGATGGCGAGGATGATCAGGACGATCGGAACCCGGAGAGCCGCCCGGAACGACTCCGGGTCGGCGACGGCGACGGTCAGCGCGGCACTCGTCGCCAGGACCGCGAACGCGATCTGCCCGCGCTCGCTGAACCCGGCGTGGGCCAGCATCGTGGCTGCGATCGCGACTCCGGGCGCGACCAGCAGCAGCCGATCACGACTCAGCTCAGCCGACGATCTTCCACTTGGCCACGTCCGCGCTCGGATCGCCGCTGCCACCGAACTTGCCGCCGGTGGTGCGCACGGCGACCTTGTGCTTGCCCTTCTTCAGGTGCCGGTACTTGATGGGAGGCTCGCACGCCTTCGGCTTCGCGCCGTCGAGTGAGCAGACGAATTTCATCGTGTCGGAATCGGGGCCGTCGTCGCTGGGGAAGTTGCAGTAGAACGCCTCGAACCGGATCGTCGCGCTCTTCGACTGCGTCTTCTTCTTCGGCGCCTTGGTGATGCGGGTGTCGTAGGTCTGCTGTGCGTTGTCGCAGGTTGGGTCCTCGTAGGCACCGCCCCGCACCGTCGGCCGATCCTCGGCTCCGGCGAGCGCGGCGAGGCAAAGGCCTGCCGCCGCGATCACCGCCACCGGCAGTAGGAGCAGCTTCGGCACCTTTGCGTCGCTCCGCATCTCGTCCTCCCATGGAACTCCGGAACTATCGGTCTTCTGAAACTAGCACCGCACACAAGCGACTGGACGAATGTCCGCCCGCCGGAGTGCCGGTGTCGCGCCTAAAGCCCGTATGTCTTCGAGACGATCTCGCGCTGGATCTCGTTCGTCCCGCCGTAGATCGACATCACGAGGCTGGTCCGGACGTGGCGCTCCATGTCGTACTCGGAGGCGTAGCCGTAGCCGCCCATCATCTGCATCCCCTCGAGCGAGCAGGCCTTGGCGACCTCGGTCGCCTTCAGCTTCGCCATCGAGGCCTCGCGGGGGAGCATGCGGGTCGGGTCCTCGTCGACCTTGCGGGCGACGTCGTATACGAGCAGCCGCACGCACTCGAGCTCGGTCGCGAGATCGGCGATCCGGTGCTTGAGCGTCTGGAAGCTGCCGATCGGGCGACCGAACTGCTTGCGCTCCTTGACGTAGTCGAGGACGTCGTCGAACGCGCGCTGGGCGATCCCGAGCGCGGTTGCGGCGAGGATCAGGCGTTCGACGTTGAGCCCGGCCATCAGCTGGATCCAGCCGTTCCCCTCCTCCCCGAGCATCCGGTCGGCGGAAACGTGGCAGTCGGTCAGGAAGACGTCGTTGACCTCCTTGCCGCCCATCGTCTGGATGCCGTTGATCTCGATTCCCTCGGCGTCGGTCGGGACCGAGAGCATCGTCAGTCCCTCGTGCTTGGAGCCGGAGGAGTCGGAGCGTCCGATGACGAGGATGTGGTCGGCGAGGTGGGCGGCGCTGATCCACGTCTTCTGGCCGTTGAGGACGTAGCCGTCGTCGGTCCGCTCGATCTTGCACTTGAGGTTGCCGACGTCGGAGCCCGCCTCGGGCTCCGACATCGCGATCGCCTCGACCCGGCCGGAGGTGATCCCCCCGAGCATCTCGTTCTTCTGCTCCTCGGTCCCGAACCGCTCATAGGCGCCGGCGACGATCTGGCTGACGCCGTAGCCGGCGATCGGGACGAGGCCGCGCATGGTCTCCTCGAGGAAGATGCACGCGTCGACCATCCCGGCCCCGGCGCCGCCGTACTGCTCGTCCACGGTGACCCCGAGCCAGCCGAGCTCGGCGAGCTTCTCGTAGATCTCCTGGTTGTGGAGCTCCGTGTAACCGTCGGTCAGCTTCTCGCGCTGCTCGGCGGTTCCGCACTCGCGCTCGGCGAAGTCGCGGATCGCGTCGCGGAAGTCGACCTGCTCGTCCGTCAGGCCGCTGACCGGGGTCGCCGTGATCGTGCTCATCTCGTTCTCTCCTTCTGGCCCTTCGGCCCTATGCCTTGACCGCGGGCTTGTAGACCGACACGACGGCGGCGCCGCCGAGCCCGATGTTGTGCTGGAGCGCCACCTTGGCGCCCTCGACCTGGCGCTTGTCGGCCGTGCCGCGCAGCTGCCACGTGAGCTCGCTGCACTGGGCGAGGCCGGTCGCGCCGAGCGGGTGCCCCTTGCTGATCAGCCCGCCGGACGGGTTGACCACCGGCCCGTCCCCGCCGTAGGTCGTGGCCTCGGCCTCGACGAGCAGATGACCCTCGCCCTCCTCGGCGAACCCGAGCGCCTCGTAGGTGATCAGCTCGTTCGCGCTGAAGCAGTCGTGGAGCTCGCAGACGTCGACCTCGTCGGCGCTGATCCCGGCCTCCTCGTAGGCCTGGCGTGCGGCCTCCTTCGACATGTCGGAGCCGACGATCGTCATGCAGTCGGCGTTCTCGTCGAAGGTTGAGCTCATGTCGGTGACCATCGCCTGGCCGGCGATCTCGACCGCCTGGTCCCAGAGGTCGTGCTCGTCGACGTACTTCTCGGAGGCGACGATGACCGCCGCGGCGCCGTCGGACGTGGGCGAGCACTGCAGCTTCGTCAGCGGCTCGTGGATCATCCGCGCTTCCTTGATCTCGTCGAGCGTGTACTCGTCCTGGAACTGCGCGTAGGGGTTGTTGACCGAGTGCTTGTGGTTCTTCCAGCCGATCCACGCGTAGTGCTCGGGCTTGGAGCCGTACTTGTCCATGTGGTCGCGGCCGGCGTTGCCGAACATCTGCGGCGCGAACGGCGACTCCTCGGGATCGCGGACCTCGAACATGCGGCCCATGTGCTTGTCGAGCGCCGGGGTCCGGTCGGTGTACTTCATCCCGAGCGAGCCCTTCTCCATCTTCTCGAAGCCGACGGCGAGCGCGCAGTCGACGAGGCCGCCCTGCACCGCCCGGCGAGCGAGGTAGAGGGCGGACGAGCCGGTCGAGCAGTTGTTGTTGACGTTGACGATCGGGATCCCCGTCAGGCCGAGCTCGTAGATCGCCCGCTGGCCGTAGGTGGAGTCGCCGTAGCAGTAGCCGGCGAAGGCCTCCTCGACGTCGTCGTACGGGATGCCGGCGTCGGCGAACGCCTTCTCGCCGGCCTCCTTGGCCCAGTCCGGGTAGTCGCCCTCCTTGGTGCCGGGCTTGTCGAACTTCGTCATGCCGACGCCGATCACGAATGTCCTGTTGCTCATCTCTTCTCCTTGGGTTCGGTGGGTGTCTTGCCCGGGATCGCCTCGTAGGCGGTCCCGACCAGTTCCGGAAGTGCTGCCTTGAGAAACGCCGCGACCTGCTCGCGGCTCCAGCGGTCGCGCTCGAGCCACTCGCGCGTCGCCGCCTCGGCCATCCCGCCGTAGGCGCGGAGGATGGCGTGGAGCTCGGGCGGCGCGTCGGCGGCGGGGCCGAGGCCGAGGACCTGGATCAGTCGCGTCGTCGCCTCCTCGCGCGCCTCGTCGAGCACCCCCTCGATCTCGGGGTCGTGCCCGAGGCCCTCGGCGCCGACCGCGGCGAGCCAGGCCTCGCGGTTGCGCTCGACCATCTCGAGCCAGCGGTCGATCGACTCGTCGGTCCGCGCCTGCGGCGTCGCGCCGTCGACGTACTCGGGGACGGGCTGAGAGCGGAAGCGGACCATCTCGCGGACGACCTCGACGTAGAGCTCGCGCTTGGTCCCGTAGTAGTGGTTGATGAGCCCGCGGGCGACCCCGGCCTCGGAGGCGATCTCGATCGTCGAGACGTCGCTGAACCCGCGCTCGGAGAACAGCGCCCGCGCTGCGGAGAGGATTCGCTTTCGGCGCTCGTCGGCGTCGCTGCGCGGAGCGACGGCGGCGGAGTCAGCGGGGCGGGCTGCCATCGGACGGGATGCTAGCGGAAGTTGGCAGCCTGCCAACCACATTTGGCGTCGTGGATGGGCCGGGTCCGATCCGGGCGCTGAGTAGCGGCGTCGCCGAGCCGCTCCCTGAGGATCTCGAGGATCTCCGCCGCCACCGCTCCCTCATCCTCGAGGGCCTCGCCTGAGTAGCGGCGGACGAGGTAGCCGGCACGGCCGTGCAGCACGTCCCTCGCGTTGTCGCGGTCGCGTTGCGCTCCGCGATGGTGGCCGCCGTCAGCCTCGACGACGAAGTTGGCGGCGGGCCAGAGGAAGTCGGCGACGTAGCCGAGGAGCGGCACGTTGACGAGCGGAACCGGGAGCCCGTGGGTGCGGCAGATGCCGAGGACGATGCGCTCGAGTCGCGAACGGGTCTCGGCGAGCGGCAGCGGCCGGAATCCGAGGAGGTCGCGGAGCGTCCCGAGCCCACTCCGACCGGTCGCGTCGGCGAGTAGCGCCCGCAGTCGCGGTCGATCGAGTACCTCCAGGTATTCGGAGCGTTCGAACAGGCTCCGCAGTTCGCGTGGCGAGACGTTCGAGGCGAGGTCGAAGAGGGTCCGGGTCGGGGTGGTCGTCGGGATCGCGAAGCGGGAGGTGACGTCGACGGCCTCGAGGTGCCTCGGGCGGTGGACGATGATGCCGGGCGGAGACCGCCTGGATCCGTAGGGCAGCGAGACGTGGATCGCTCCGAGCCGGCTCGTCGATTCGAGGGCCTGTAGGCGTGCCGATGCGCCGTGGCTGAGTGCGGCGCCGTCGCCGCAGGCCAGGACGGCGGCCAGCCACCGTCCATGGCGGCTCAGGTCCGTGTGACCGACCGCGTAAACGCCGCGGTGGAGGCGGTGGAGGTGTCCCGCCCGTGCCCAGCGGGAGATCGTCGACGGGTTCAGTCCGGCGGCGACGAGTTGCCGATGAGCGACCACGCCGTGCTGCCGGTGAGCGATCTCGGCGATCTCGCCGGCCGCTGTGGAGGGTTGCGCCCGGATGCGGGATTGAATCGGGGTCAGCGGCTCCATCGGCCAGAGGATGAGGCGGCCCGGCGCACTCGTGGCGCGCGCTTCGAGCGGGTCCGTGACGTGGGTGTCACGACTCACGCGATAGGGTCACGCCGGCCCAGCGGCAGCTACCGGAGAGGATGAGATGAGCACGGTTCGGGAGGCCACCTTCGAGCTCCTGCGAGCGCGCGGGATGACCACGATCTTCGGCAATCCCGGGTCGACCGAGCTGCCGATGCTGGCCGACTACCCGGAGGACTTCCGCTACGTGCTCGGCCTCCAGGAGGCGGTGGTCGTCGGGATGGCCGACGGCTACGCCCAGGCGAGCGGGAACGTCGCCCACGTGAACCTCCACACGGCTCCCGGCGTCGGCAACGCGATGGGGGCGATCTTCAACGCGCAGGCGAACCACGCGCCGCTGTTGATCACCGCCGGCCAGCAGGTCCGCCCGGTGATGACGATGCAGGCGAACCTGACCAACCGCGACGCGACGCGGATGCCGCACCCGCTCGTCAAGTGGTCGTACGAGGTGCCGCGGGCCGAGGACGTGCCGGCGGCGATCGGCCGCGCGATCCACACGGCGTCGCTGCCGCCCAAGGGACCGGCGTTCGTCTCGATCCCGATGGACGACTGGACCGCCGAGGCCGACGCCGAGGGCGCCCGGCGGGCGATCGAGCGCCGCGTCGACGGCCGCGCCACCGCCGCCCCCGACCGCGTCGCCGAGCTCGCGCAGCGGCTCGCCGCCGCGTCGAGTCCGGTCCTCGTCGCCGGTCCCGACATCGACGCCTCCGGCGGCTGGGACCACGCCGTCGCGCTCGCCGAGAGCCAGCGCCTTCCCGTCTGGGCGATCCCCGCGACCGGGGGAGGGAGGCTCGGCTTCCCCGAGGGCCACGCCAACTTCCGCGGCGTGCTGCCGCCGGCGATCGGCCCGGTCGCCGAGACGCTCGCCGGCCACGACCTGATCCTGGTCGCCGGCGCCTCCGTCTTCGCCTACTACCCCTACATCCCCGGCGATCTGCTGCCGGAGGGGGCGGAACTCGTCGTCGTCACCTCCGATCCCGAGGAGGCGGCCCGGGCGCCGATGGGCGAGGCGATCGTCGCCGACGTCGCGTTGACGCTGGAGGCCCTCCTGGCCGCCCTCGACGGCGAGTCCGGCCGCGACGCGCCGGAGCCCCGCGACGCGCCGATGACCGCGGCCGAGATGGGCGTCGAGCCGGGAACGCCGATCAGCGGGACCGAGGCGATGGCGGCGCTCGGCGCGGCGTTCCCCGACGACGGCATCGTCGTCCTCGAGGCACCCTCGTCGACCCTCGCCCTCCGCAACCAGCTGCGGATCTCCCGTCCCGGCTCCTACTACTTCGGCGCCGGCGGTGGGCTCGGCTTCGGCCTGTCCTCAGCGGTCGGGGTGCAGATGGCCCAGCCCGACCGGCCGGTCGTCTGCGTCGTCGGCGAGGGCTCGGCCCAGTACGCGATCACCGCGTTCTGGAGCGCCGTCGCCTACGACGTCCCGGTCACCTTCCTGGTCCTCCGCAACTCCGAGTACGCGATCCTCAAGTGGTTCTCCCTCGCCGAGGGGGTGGAGCGGGCGCCGGGCCTCGACCTGCCGGCGCTCGACGTCGCCGCCGTCGCCGAGGGGTACGGCGTTCCCTCCACCCGGGTCGAGACGGGCGACGAGCTCGAGAGCGCGCTGAACGCGCAGATCGGCTCCGGCAAGCCCGGGCTGGTCGAGGTCGGAGTCGCGCCCGGGATGTGGCTGGCCTGAGCGTGGGCTGGCTGGGCCGATGACGCCGCTGCTCGAGCCGAAGACCGCCCGGATCGCCCCGGCGCCGCCGCTGCCGCCGCCACCGGACCGCGCCCCCGCCGGGCTCGCGGCCGGCGCCGACGCCCGCCTCGTCGGCGCCCTCGAAGGCATCGTCGGCGCGGGCGGGGTGCTCGGTCGCGCCAGCGACCTGATCCGCTACGCCTCCGACGCCAGCCCCTACCGGCGCATTCCCTCCGCCGTCGTGCAGCCGCGCACGGTCGAGCAGGTCGCAGCGCTGATGGCATTCGCCCGCGGCGGCGAGACGCCGCTCGTGTTCCGCTCCGGCGGGACGAGCCTGAACGGGCAGTCGCAGACCGACGGGATCCTCGCCGACGTCCGCCGCCACTGGGGCGGCATCGAGGTCCTCGACGACGGCGCCCGGGTGCGCTGCGGCCCGGGAGCGATCCTCGGGCACGTCAATCGCGCCCTCGCTCCCCACGGACGCCGCCTCGGCCCCGATCCCGCCTCGACCGACATCGCGACGGTCGGCGGCGTCATCGCCAACAACTCCGGCGGGATGCGCTGCGGGATCACCGCCGACTCCTACCGGACGGTCTCGGCGCTCACCTTCGCGCTGCCGTCGGGGACGATCGTCGACACGTCGGCTCCCGACGCGGCCGAGCGCTTCGCCGCGGCCGAGCCGGAGCTGGTCGCGGGCCTCGAGTCGATCCGCGACGAGATCCGCTCCGACGGCGATCTCCGGGAGCGGATCGCGCGCAAATTCGAGATCAAGAACACGACCGGCTACCGCCTCTGCGCGTTCCTCGACGCCGACGAGCCGCTCGAGATCTTCCGGCGGCTGCTCGTCGGCTCCGAGGGAACGCTCGCATTCATCTCGGAGGCCGTCTACGAGACCGTCCCGCTGCCGGCCCGGACCACGTTGAGCTGGATCCACTTCGACTCGATCGCCGCGGCGACGGCGCCGGTCCCGGACCTGGTCGCGGCCGGAGCCACGGCGGTCGAGCTGATGGTCGCGCCGGCGTTGATGGTCGCCGCCAACTCGATCCCGGGAACGCCCGAGTACTGGACGGAGCTGCCGCTCGAGTCGGCGGCGCTGCTGGTCGAGTTCGGCGCCGCCGACGAGGCCGGGCTCGAGCCGGGTGAGGCCGCCACGTCCGCGGTCCTCGAGGCGCTCGAGTCGAAGCCCTTCCGCGGCCCCGAGTTCAGCCACGAGCCGGAGACGATCGAGCTCTACTGGCGCGTCCGCGAGGGTCTGCACGGGCTGGTCGGCCGGCTCCGCCCGCCCGGCACGGCGCTGATCGTCGAGGACGTCTGCGTGCCGCCCGCGCGGATCGCCGAGGCGGCGGAGGAGATCCGCGCACTGCTCGGCGAGCACGGCTTCCTCAGCGGCGTCGCCGGCCACACCTCGGCGGGGAACCTGCACTTCATGCTGACCCCGGACTTCGCCAAGCCCGAGGACGTCGAGCGCTACGAGACGTTCATGGAGAAGTTGGTGACGCTCGTCGTCGAAGGCTACGACGGCTCGCTCAAGGCCGAGCACGGCACCGGCGTCAACATGGCCCCGTTCGTCGAGCGCGAGTGGGGGAGGGCCGCCACCGAGATGATGTGGCGGATCAAGGGCCTCGCCGATCCCGACTGCGTCCTCGGCCCCGGAGTCGTCCTCAACCGTGATCCCGGCTGCCACCTCGAGAACCTGAAGACGACGCCGCCGATCGAGGAGGTCGCGACCACGTGCGTCGAGTGCGGGTTCTGCGAGCCGGTCTGCCCGAGCCGGAACCTGACGACGACCCCGCGTCAGCGGATCGTCCTGCGGCGGGAGATGGCGCGCCAGCCGGCGGGCTCGCCGCTGCTCGCGAAGCTGATCGAGGAGTTCGAGTACGACGGCCTGCAGACCTGCGCCGCCGACGGCACCTGCGCCACGACATGCCCGCTCGGGATCGACACCGGCGTCCTCGTCAAGGAGCTGCGTGCCGCCGAGCACTCGGCCGGCGAGGAGCGGGCCGCCCTGCGTGCGGCGAAGAACTGGGCCCGCGTCGAGTCGGGCGCCCGCTCGGGCCTCGCCGCCGGCGCCGCGGTCGCCTCGGCGATCGGCGACGGAGCGATGAGCGGGATCACCGCCGCCGCCCGCCGCGCGGTGAGCAACGAGCTCGTCCCCGGCTGGGAGCGGCCGATGCCGCCGCCCGCGGGGGCCGCCGCGCCGCCGACGGTGCGCGACGGTGCAGTCGCCGTCTATCTGCCCTCATGCGTGAACCGGATGTTCGGCCGTGACGCCGGCGCCCGCGACGCCGATCCCGCCGGCCCGGCCTCGATCCAGGCGGCGCTCGTCGCCGTCTCGCTCCGTGCCGGCCGGCCTCTCTGGATCCCCTCCGGGGCCGCCGGCACCTGCTGCGGCACGCCCTGGGTTTCGAAGGGGTATCGCTCCGGGGCCGAGTGGATGGTGGAGCGGACGACGGAGGAGCTCTGGCGCTGGTCGGACGGCGGCAGGCTGCCGGTGGTGATCGACGCGACCTCCTGCACCCAGGGCCTGCTCGAGGCCGCATCGGTCCTCGGGCCGGAGAGCGCCGCCGCCGGGCGCCTGGCCGAGCTCGAGATCCTCGACTCGATCGAATGGGCCGCCCGCCTGCTGCCGGACCTCGCCGTTGCCGAGCGCGTCGGGACCGCGGTCGTCCACCCGACCTGCTCCGGCGCTCAGCTCGGAGTCAACGCGGCGCTCGTGGAGGTGGCCGGGGCGCTCGCGGACGACGTCTTGGTGCCCGAGTCGGCCGGCTGCTGCGGGTTCGCCGGCGATCGCGGCCTCCTCCATCCCGAGCTGACGGCATCGGCGACCGCCACCGAGGCCGCCGAGGCGGTGGCCGCCGCCGGCGACGCGCACGTCTGCTCGAACCGGACCTGCGAGATCGGGATGACCCGCGCAAGCGGCCACAGCTACGAGTCGTTCGTCTTCCTGCTCGAGCGCCTCAGCCGCTGAGCCGCGGGCCTCGCCCGGCGACTAGCCTTCGCCGCCCGTGACCACGAACTCCGAGCTGACGAAGACCGCCGCGCGGACGCCGGAGGCGACGCTGCGCGAGGTGATCGAAGCGCTTGCGCCGATCGAGCGCGCCGCCGGATCCGAGGGCGAGCGCCGGGCCGCGCACTGGATCGCCGACCGGCTGACCGCCGCCGGCGCCCCGGCCAGGGTCGAGGAGGCGAAGTTCCGCGGTGACTTCGCCGGGGTGGTCGGCGCTCTCGCCGCCGCCGGCGCCGCGGCCGGAATCGCGGCGACCACCCGCCGCGGCCGCCGGATCGGAGCACTCGCCGGCGCTGCGGTCGCCGGTCTGATCGCCGACGACATCTCCAACGGCGCCCGGCCGTTCCGCAAGCTCGTCCGGCCGGAGCGGACGACCTGGAACGTCGTCGCCGAGGCCGGCGATCCGGACGCCGAGCGGACGATCGTCGTCCTCGCCCACCACGACGCCGCCCAGACCGGCTTCATCTTCGACCCGCGCATGCAGGAGCAGCTGATCGACCGCCTGCCGGGGATCGTCGAGCGCGTCGACACGTCGCTGCCGATGTGGTGGCCGGTCCTTGCCGGCCCGCTGCTGGCGACGGCGGGCGGGATCACCGGCCGCAGGGGCCTCGCCCGCGCCGGCGCCGTCATCAGCGCCGGCGCTGCGGCGACGATGGCCGATATCCAGCGCGGCCCGACGGTGCCCGGCGCCAACGACAACCTGACCGCGGTGGCCGTGATCGTGGCCCTCGCCGAGGCGCTCGCCGCCCGGCCGGTCGAGGGGCTGCGAATCCAGCTCGTCTCGGTCGGCGCCGAGGAGGTCCTCCAGGGCGGCATCTACGGCTACTGCGAGCGCCATCTCGCCGCGATGGACCGCGAGAAGACCTTCTTCCTCAACGTCGAGACGGTCGGCGGTCCGTCGCTCGCCCTGCTCGAGGGCGAGGGCTGCGTCGTCATGGAGGACTACTTCGACCGCCCGTTTCGGGACCTGATCGGCGAGGTCGCCCGGCGCGAGGGCATCCCGCTGCGGCGCGGCATGCGCGCGCGGACCAGCACCGACAGCGTCGTCCCGAGCCGGATGGGCGTTCCGACCGCGACGGTGGTCGCGATCGACCGCTACAAGGCGCTCTCCAACTACCACCGGATGACCGACACGCCGGAGAACCTCTGCTGGCCGACGGTCGCCTGCGCGACCGATCTCGCCGAGCATGTCGTGCGTGAGCTTGCGCCCGCTCCGGCAGCGGCGTCCGGCTGATCGTCGCGGGATAAGGTCGGTAGCCGGATGTGGGGCGACAAGCGCGTTTCCGTGGTCCTGATGACCTATGCCGAGCGGCTCTCGATCCGTGAGGTCATCGAGGGCTTCTTCGCGACCGGACTCGTCGACGAGGTCGTCGTCGTCAACAACAACGCCGAGCCGGGGACGAGCGAGGAGGTCGCCGGGACCGACGCCCGCGAGGTCTTCGAGCCGGTCCAGGGCTACGGGCACGCGAGCCGGCGCGGTCTTCGCGAGGCGACCGGGGACCTGATCGTCCTCGCCGAGCCCGACGGCACCTTCCTGCCCGCCGACATCCGCAAGCTGCTCGTCTTCAGCGAGGAATGCGACGCCGTCTTCGGGACCAGGACGACGCGGGAGCTGATCTGGCACGGGGCGAACATGGAGTGGTTCCTGCGCTGGGGGAACTGGGCGGTCGCAAAGGGCGTCGAGGTTCTCTTCAACACCAGCCACCTCAGCGACGTCGGCTGCACCTACCGGCTCTTCACCCGCGAGGTTGCCGAGCTCGTCGCCGAGCGGATGCGGATCGGCGGCAACCACGCGGGCCCGGAGATGATGCTGATCGCGATCACCAACGGCGCCCGCTTCGTCGAGATCCCCGTCAACTACCTGCCGCGCGTCGGCACCTCCTCGGCGACCGGTAGCCCGATCGCGGCGATCGGGATCGGGTTGCGGATGATCGCGATGATCCTCCGCTTCCGCGCCCGGACGCCGCGATCGATCGTGCGGCCGCAGCGCCTGTCGCACGATTCCGGCACCGACACCGGGGTCGGCTCCCCGTGAGCGAGGAGACCTTCGACCGCATCGCCACCGACTACGACGAGGCGCTGCCGGCCCACGTCGTAGCCCACTACCTCGACAAGCGAGCCGCGTTCGTCGCCGCATGCTGCCCGCCCGGCAGCGGGCTCGATGTCGGCTGCGGGACGGGCGTCCTCGCCGCTCGCCTCGCCGATCGCGGCTACGGGATGACCGGGATCGATCCGTCGGCCGGGATGCTCGACGTGATGGCGGCCGAGCACCCGGAGGTGGAGGCGGTGCGCGGATCCGGCGACGAGCTGCCCTTCGACGCCGCCAGCTTCGACCTGGTCCTCACGGTCGCCGCGCTCCACCACATCGCCGACCCGGTCGCGATCCGGGCGACCCTCGCCGAGATGCTCCGCGTCTGCAGGCCCGGCGGGCGGGTCGTCGTCTGGGACCACAACCCGCGCAACCCCTACTGGAGGCTCTTGATGGCGCGGGTGCCCCAGGACGACGGGACCGAACGGCTCATCTCCGAGCGCGAGGTTCTCGACGGGATCCGCGCCGGCGGCGGGCTGCCGCTGTTCTCGCAGCCGCTCGGATTCGTCCCCGACTTCGTGCCGCCGGCGCTGCTGCCGGCGATGAGCCGCGTCGAGCGGGTCGTCGAGCGGACGCCCCTGCTCCGCCGCCTCTGCGCCCACAACGTCGTCGTCGCGACCCCGGTGGGGAGCCCGGCGTGAGCGATGGGGACGGGGTCGGCTCCTACGGCCGCTCGGCCGCGGGGCTGACGGTCGCCCTCGGCATCGGGGGCGTCCTCACCTACGTCTTCTTCATTCTCGCCTCGCGGTCGCTCGGCGAGGACCAATACGGCGAGATCGTCGTCCTCTGGTCGGTGGTCTTCATCCTCGCCTCGACCCTCTACCGGCCGATCGAGCAGCTCCTCGCGCGGACCCTCGCCGAGCGCGACCATGCCGGCGCTCCGACCGGCGACGCGCTCCGGACCGCCGGCGTGATCCAGCTCGGCGTCTGCCTCGCGACCCTCGCCGTGCTCTTCGCCTTCCGGAGCACCCTGCAGGACGAGCTCTTCAGCGAGAACCCCGACCTCTACTGGGCGATGCTGGTGTCGCTCGCGGGCTTCGCCTGCGCCTACTTCGCCCGCGGCTTCCTCGCCGGCAAGGGGCGGTTCACGATCTACGCCGCGCTGCTGATCGGCGAGGCCGGCTTCCGGCTCGTCTTCGCCGTCGCCGTCGCGATCGGCGTCCTCGAGGGCGCCGGGCCGATCGCGGTCGGCATCGCGCTGGCGCCGTTCTTCGGGCTGCTGCCGATCCCGCTGATGATGCGCCGCGCGCCGGCCGAGCCCGCGACCGGCGCGATCCCCGGTGGCTCCGACCTGACGCTCGGCGTCGGCGGGGCGTTCGCCGGGGCGGTCCTGCTGATGATGCTCAGCGAACAGGTCCTGGTCAGCTCGGGGGCGCTGTTCGTCCGGGCCGCCGACGGCGCCGCCGCCGCGGGATTCATGTTCAACATCCTGCTCGTCGCCCGCGCGCCCCTCGTCCTCTTCCAGGCGATCGCGGCGAGCCTGTTGCCGTACCTCACGCGCCAGCGCGCTCGGGGTGATGCCGAGGGGGAGGATGCGTTCCGCGAGTCGCTCCACCGGACCATGTGGCTGATCGTCGCGTTCGCCGGGGCGACCACGATCGGCGTGCTCGCGATCGGCCCGCAGGTGATGCAGCTCGCCTTCGGCGACAACTTCGACTACGACCGCATCGACCTCGCGATCGTCGCGATCGGGATGGGCTTCTACCTCGTGGCCGCGTCGCTCAACCAAGCCGCCCTCGCGCAGGGCCAGGCGCACCGCGCCGCCTCGCGCTGGGTCGCCTGCGCGGCCCTCTTCGTCGTCATCAATGTCGCCTGGAGCGGGGATGCCTTCCGGGCGGTCGAGATCGGCTACGCGTCCTGCTCGGCGCTGCTGGCGCTCCTGATCTACGCGATCTACCGCCGCCCCGCGCCCCGCGCCGCCGATGAGATCGCCCCCGGGTCCGCCGAGGAGCTCCAGGCGCGTCTCGCCGCCTCCGACGAGGTCGGCTGATGGCCGACCGCGTCCCGACCGGCAGGATCGGACGGCTCGCGCGGGTCGGCTACGCGGCGGCGGGACAGGCGGCGAAGCGCGCGGGAACGCGGGCCGCCAACGTCACCCGCTCGGAGGAGCAGGCACAGGCGGCGCTCGAGCGCCGTCAGATCGAGGCCGCCGAGCAGATCGTGACCGTGCTCGGCGGAATGAAGGGCGCGGCGATGAAGCTCGGCCAGGTCCTCTCCTTCGTCGATCTCGGGATCGTCCCGCCGGAGCACCGCGAGCGGTTCCAGGCGAAGCTCGCCTCGCTCCGCGACGCCGCCCCGACGGTCTCGTTCGATCAGATGCGGAAGGTGATCGAACAGGACCTCGGCGAGCCGGTGACGAGCGCGTTCGCCGACTTCGACCCCGAGCCGATCGCCGCCGCCTCGATCGGGCAGGTCTACCGGGCGACGCTCCACGACGGCCGCGCGGTCGCGGTCAAGGTCCAGTACCCGGGGATCGCCGACGCCGTCCGCGCCGACATGAAGAACCTCGGCGTCCTGCTCCGGCTCGCCCGCTCGATCACGCCGGAGCTCGACACCAAGGCGGTCGGCGACGAGATCCGCGAGCGGATCGTCGAGGAGCTCGACTACGAGCTCGAGGCCTCCAACCAGCGCGCGATGGCGCGGATCTTCGAGGGGCACCCGTTCATCGCGATCCCGGCCGTCGTCACTTCGCTCAGCCGCGAGCGCGTGCTCGTCACCGAGTTCGTGACCGGGGCCGGGTTCGAGGAGCTCCGGGACCGGCCGGAGCCGGAGCGCGACCGGATCGGCGAGATCCTCTTCCGGTTCTACTTCGGCTCGATGTACCGCTACCGGCGCTTCTCCGGCGATCCCCATCCGGGAAACATGCTCGCCCTCGCCGACGGCCGGATCGCCTTCCTCGACTTCGGGCTGTTCAAGACGATCGGCCGCGACGTCGCGGCGCTCGAGCTCGCCTGTCAGCGGGCGACGATCGACGGCGACGCCGAGGGCCTGCACCGGCTGATGAGCGATGCCGGCTTCCTGCCCCGCGGCGACGTCATCGACGCGGCGGAGCTGATCGAGTTCGTCCGCGACGGGATCTGGTGGTACACGACCGACGAGTCGATCCGGATCGACCAGTCGATCGTCAACCGGGCGTTCATCCAGACGACCGACGTGCGCTCGACGCACTTCGCGACCGCCCGCCACCAGGACATCGTTCCCGAGCACCTCTTCGGCCGCCGCCTCGAGCTGCTCACGCTCGCCGTCCTCGGCCAGCTCCAGGCCGAGGCCAACTGGTACCGGGTCGCCTGCGAGTGGATCTACGGCGACGAGCCGCAGACCGAGCTCGGTCGCGCCGAGGCGGAGTGGGAGCGGAAGCGGGTCTGAGGGCTCAGGACTCCGCGGCCCGGCCGCGCAGCGCCGCGGCCGTCGGCTCGTCGAGCGGGAAGAAGGACTCGATCGAGAGCTCGCTCGCCGTCACCTCGACCGCCGTGCCGAACGTCGCGATCGTGCTCAGCAGCGCAAGCTCGCCGTCACCGGTGCGGACCCGCAGCGGTACCGCGATCTCGGAGGCGGCCGGCGCGCTCACGGCATGCGGCGCCCCCGGATACCCCTCGAGTTCCTCGAGCAGCGTCACCAGGGCGGGATTCCTCGACAGGGCGATCTGGCGCCGGAGCCGGTCGAGCAGGTGCCCCCGCCACTCTCCGAGGTTGACGATGTGGGGCGCGAGCCCGTCCGGATGGAGGGTCGCCCTGAGGACGTTGATCGGCGGGGCGAGCAGATCCGGCGCGGAGACGAGCTCGATCAGCACGCCGGCCGCGGCGTTCGCCGCCAGCAGCTCCCAGGTCGCATCGACGACGACGGCCGGATAGGGCTCGTGCCCGGCGAGGACCTGCTCGATCGCGATTCGGACCGGCTCCATTCCGGGGTCGTCGAGGTGCTGCTCGCCGTAGCCCGGGGCGAAGCCGGCGGCGACGAGCAGCCGGTTGCGCTCCCTGAGCGGCACGTCGAGCCGGTCGCTGAGGCGCAGGACCATCTCGCGGCTCGGAGTCGACCGGGCGTTCTCGATGAAGCTGATGTGGCGGGTGGAGACGCCGGCCTCCAGCGCCAGGTCGAGCTGGCTGAGGCGGCGTTGCAACCGCCAGTCGCGCAGCATCGACCCGACCCTGGGCACTTCCTCGGTGATCACCATCGACGACACCTTACGTAGCCGCCGGCGTCCCGCTAGGAGGCGGCCTGTTGCTCGGTCGCCTTGGCGAGGAAGTCGGTTGCGAGGTAGTCGGCGGGTACGCCGTCGACCACGAAGGCGCCGCCATCGGAGTTGTCGATCCGCAGCGGTGCAATCGCCGCGTAGGGCTCGGACTCGTACCAGGCCCGGGCTCGCTCACGGTCGGGGAACTCGATCACGACGATCACGCCCTCGAACGTCCCGTCCATCACCTCGGGGGTCTGTCCATGGACCAGGAACCGGCCCTCGTAGGGTGGGAGCGTGTCGTCGATCCGCTCGATGTAGTCGACGATCTCCTCGTTGAAGTCGACCGACCTCAGGTGAGCCATTGCGTAGGCGCTCATCGCTTCTCCTTCGTGGTTGGGGTCTCGTTGCGCCCAAGCTAGGCAGGCGCCCGAGGAACCGCCATTACCCGCGAGGTAATGCTGCGACGGAGGCCGGCTCGACCTCGCGTCCGAGCTCGGCTGCGAAAGCGCTCTCGACCGCGTCGGTGAAGGCGTCGAAGTCCACGAGCCGGCCGAGCTCGGCGGCGACGGACGTCGTCCGCGCCGCGTCGATCCCGCAGGGGACGATCCACTCGAACGGCTGGAGGTCGTTGTTGACGTTGACCGCAAGCCCGTGCGTCGAGATGCCGCGGCTGACGTGGATTCCGATCGAGCCGATCTTGCGGGCCTCGCCGCCGACCGCACGCTGCGGGTCGACGGCCCCGACGACGGATCCCTCGGGGCCGCGCGTGCCCTCGGGGACCGGCGGCCGCCCCGCCGTCCAGACTCCGGTCAGGCCGCTGAAGACCTGCGAGGGGACGCCGCTCGCCCCGAGCGCCGCGATCATCACGCGCTCGAGGGCGGCGACCCAGGCGGGGACGTCCGGCGCGCCGCCGGAACCGAGCCCGGCGAGGTCGACGATCGGATAGGCAACGAGCTGGCCGGGCCCGTGGTAGGTGACGCGCCCGCCGCGATCCGAGTCGGCGATCTCGATTCCCTGCATCCGGTACCAGTCCTCGCCCATCCCGAGCTCGCGGGGATCGGCGCGGCGGCCCTTGGTGAGGACGGGCGGGTGCTCGAGCAGGAGCAGCGTGTCGGGGGTCGCACCGGCCGCCACCGCGGCGGCGAGCCGGTGCTGGAGGCCGGTCGCCTCGTCGTAGGGCGTCAGCCCGAGGCGGATCGAGCGGAGCGGCGCGCTGCCCATCAGCTGAGTGTCGCAGGCCGCGGCCGCAGTTCAGGGACGGATGGCCGGCTTCGTGCGCTTGCCGACCCAGTCGAACTTGGAGTCGCATTTGCCGTACTTGATGCGCACGGTCCCCTCGACCCGTCGCGGCTTCGTCCACGCGCCCTTCCAGACGACGAGCAGAGACCCCTTCCTCGCCTCGGTCCGGTCGCGCAACCCGAACCGGCCCTTGGCCGAGACCGGGATGCTCGCGGCCGTGAGCGGGATCGACTCGCCGTCGCACTTGCCGGCGTCGGGGTAGAAGATTCCGGCGACGCCCTCGTAGGCGACGATCCGGCGCTTCGTCCCGTCGCGGACGAGCGCGAAGAGGCCCTCCTGGTAGCCGGTGACGAGCCGCTTCGGCTCGGCCGAGTAGACGCCGACGGAGGGCTTGACGGCCGCGGCGGCGGGAGCGGCGGACGCGAGCAGCGCGGCGCCTGCCGCGATCGCGACGAGGATCCTCGCTTGACGCCCGCTCCTCATCTCGCCGGGATCGAAACCGGATCGGACCCGGTTCAGCTTCCGCTCATGCTCTGCTCGGCGCGGCGCTTGATCGCGCGCAGCATCCGGTTGACGAAGATGACGTGGCCGCGGGTGCCGATCACCCCGGCGCGGTAGAGCCGGCCGCGGCGGCCCAGGAACTCGGCTCGGGTCTCGATCCGGATCTGGGAGCGCTGGCCGGGGAGCAGGTCGATCCGGAAGACGACCGCGTACTGGGAGTAGCGGTGACGGCCGGCGAGCGCGAGCATGACCGGCTCGATCGCCCGGATGACGGTGAAGCCCGGGAGCATTCCGCCGGGGTGGTGCAGGTCGCCCTCGGCGGCGGTGACGCCGGCCTCGATGTGGCTGGCGTAGCGCTGGGCGGCCTTGCTGTTGAAGGAGTGCTCGAGGGTGGGGAAGAGCGCATCCCAGGTCACGTCGGCGGGGGCGTCGACCTCGATCGCGTGCTCGTCGATCGGGGGAAGCATCTCGAGCGGCACGTCGATCGTCCGGGGCCTCGCAGCTCCGTTCACAGCGCTCGCTTCGCCGACGGTCATCGTGCTCCTCACAATGCCAAGAACACCGGTTCCTCGAGCAAGTCGCGCACCCGGGCGAGAAATCTCGCTCCATCGGCGCCGTAGAGGATCCGGTGATCGCAGGCGAGGTTGACCGTCATCCGCTGCCCGGGGACGATCGCGCCGTCGCGGACGACCGGCACCTCCTCGATCGAGCCGACGGCGAGGATCCCCGCCTGCGGCGGGTTGATGACCGCGGAGAAGCTGGTGACTCCGAACATCCCCAGGTTCGACACGGTGAAGGTTCCACCGGACAGCTCCGGCGGGGTGATCGTTCCCTCGCGCACGCGCTCGGCGACGCGGCGGCTCTCGACCGCGATCTGGCGCAGGCCCTTCGCGTCGGCGTCGAACACCGTCGGGACGACCAGCGCGTCCTGCGCGGCGACCGCGATCCCGATGTTGACCCGCGAGTACTCCTCGACCCTGCCGTCGCGGTAGGCGCCGTTGGCGCGCGGGAACTCGCGGAGGGCGATCGCGCACGCCTTGACGACCATGTCGTTGAACGAGGGGACGACGTCGCCCTCGCCGGCGGCGGCCTTGATCCGGGCCCGGGCCTCGACGGCACGGGACATGTCGATCTCGGTCGTCAGGTAGAAGTGCGGCGCGGTCGCCTTCGACTCGGCCATCCGCCGGGCGACGGTCTGCTGCAGGCGCGTCAGCTCGACCTCTTCGACCGCCCCCCGCGCGGTTTCGGGCCGCTCGGCGGTCGCCGGGGGCGCCGCCGCGGCGGGCTCGGGCTCGGCGGTCTCGGGCGCGGGCTGAGCGCCCGCATCCTCGACGTCCGCCTTGATGATCCGCCCGCCAGGGCCGGAGCCGCGGAGGGCGGCGAGGTCGACGTTGCGCTCGGCCGCGATCCGGCGAGCGAGCGGCGACGCCTTGATCCGCTCGCCCGGCTCGCGTGCGGGCGGCGTGGGAGCCGGGGCGGGCTCGGACGCCTCGGCCTCGTCGACCGCCGGCGCCGCGGGCTCGGGCTCGGGCTCGGTCTCAGGGGCCGCGTCGGGTCGCCCGCCGTTGCCGCCCGCCGCCGGTGCCTCCCCGGCCTCGCCGACGCGGGCGATCACCTCGCCGATCGGCAGCGTCGCCCCCTCCTCGGCGAGGATCTCGACGAGCGTGCCGGCGACGTCGGACTCGTAGACCATGTTCGCCTTGTCGGTCTCGATCTCGACCAGCTCGTCGCCGACGGCGACCTCGTCGCCGACAGCCTTCATCCAGCCGAGGACCGTTCCCTCCTCCATCGAGTCGGACAGACGCGGCATGACGACGTCAGGCACGGGGCTTCGCTCCGATCATCGTCTCGAGCACGGCGCTGACGACGTGCTCGGGGTGGGGGATCGCGCTCTGTTCGAGCCGCTTCGAGTAGGGCATCGGGACGTCGGCGCCGGTGACGCGCTGGATCGGCGCGTCGAGATGGTCGAAGGCCTGCTCCTGGATCAGCGCCGCGAGGTTCGCCCCGACGCCGCCGTGGGGCCAGCCCTCCTCGACGATCACGACGCGGTTCGTCTTCCGGACCGACTCGAGGATCGTGTCGAGGTCGAGCGGCCGGAGCGTCCGGGGGTCGATCACCTCGGCCTCGATGCCGTGCTCGGAGGCGAGCGTCTCGGCCGCGCGCTCGGCCTCGTGGGCCATCTTGAGGATGCCGATGATCGTCACGTCGCCGCCCTCGCGCCGGACCGCCGCGGAGCCGAAGTCGACGATGTGGTCGGGGTCGTCGGGGACCTCGCCGCGGATCCCGTAGAGCGTCTCGTGCTCCACGAAGATGACCGGGTTGTCGTCGCGGATCGCCGCCTTCAGCAGGCCCTTGCCGTCGGCCGCCGTCGACGGGCAGGCGACGAGCAGGCCGGGGATCTGCAGGAACATCGCCTCGAAGCTGTGGGAGTGGGTCGGGCCGAGCTGGTGGCCGCCGCCGCCCGGCATCCGGATCACGAGCGGCACCCGGACCTGGCCGTTGAACATGTACGGGATCGCGGCGGCGTGGTTGATGATCTGGTCGAAGGCCAGCAGCGAGAAGTTGACGGTCATCAGCTCGACGACCGGCCGCAGTCCCGCCATCGCGGCGCCGACGCCGGTCCCGACGATCGTGTTCTCGGAGATCGGGGTGTCGCGGACCCGGCGCTCGCCGAACTGGTCCATCAGCCCCTGGGTGACCTTGAAGGCGCCCTCGAACACGGCGATGTCCTCGCCCATCAGCACGACCGACTCGTCCCGCTCCATCTCCTCGCGGAGGGCGGCGTTCAGCGCTTCGCGCATCCGCATCGCCGCCATCAGCCGATCCCTCCCGGGCCCTGCTGGCGGCTCTCGGCCGCCTGCTCGGCGTCGACCTCGCCCTCCTCCTCGGATTGGGCGCTGTCGGCCGGGGCGTCGGTCTCCTCCGCGGGCCCCTCGCCGGAGCCGCCGCCGGAGCGCGGGCTCTGACCGCCGTAGGCGGCGCCGGCCTCGTGCAGCTCGCGAACGCGCTCGTCCTCGGCCGCCTCGCGCTCGCGCTCGCCGCGGAACGGGTCCGGCGTCCGCTCGTCGACCGCGTACCAGCCCTCGTGCTCCTTCTCGAAGACGTAGAGGTTGTCGTAGAGCGAGTCGAGCGGCGGCTCCGGAGAGGCGTCGGCGAACTCGACCGCCTCGAGCACCTCGGCCTCGACCTGCTCGCGGATCGAGGCGAGGTCGTCCTCGGTGATCGTGCCGGCCTCGATCAGCCGCCGGGCGAAGATCTCGATCGGGTCGCGGCGCTGCCACTCCTCGACCTCGTGCTTGTCGCGGTAGACCTCGGGATCGGCGGCCGAGTGGCCGCGGTAGCGATAAGTGAACGCCTCGACGAGCGTCGGCCGCCGGTCGCGGCGGGCGATCTCGAGGTGGTCGGCGACGCACTCGCGGATCGCGACGACGTCCTGGCCGTCGACCCGCTCGCCGGGGACGCCGAGCCCCTCGGCCTTGTGCGAGAGGTCGGTGACCGCGGAGTGACGCTCGATCGCGGTGCCCATCCCGTAGAGGTTGTTCTCGACGAGGAAGACGATCGGCAGGCTCCAGAGCGCCGCCAGGTTCATCGTCTCGCCGAAGTTGCCGGTGTTCGAGGCGCCGTCGCCGAACATGCAGACGGTGACGTCGTCGGTGCCCTTGTAGTCGGAGGCGAGCGCGAGGCCGGCGGCGATCGGGAGGTTGCCGCCGACGATCCCGTAGCCGCCCATGAAGCGACGGTCGCCGTCGAAGATGTGCATCGACCCGCCGCGGCCGCGGGCGGTGCCGTCCTCGCGGCCGAACAGCTCCGCCATCACGTTCTTCGGGTCGGTCCCGCGCGCGATCGCGTGTCCGTGGGTGCGGTAGGTGCCGATCAGGTAGTCGTCGGGGGCCATCACCGACGTCGTCCCGACGATCGTCGCCTCCTCGCCGATCGCGAGGTGGAGGAAGCCGCCGGCCTTGGCCCGCTGGTACTGACGACCCGCCTCCTCCTCGAAGCGGCGGATCAGCGCCATCTGCCGGAGCAGCTCCCGCGACGTCTCGCCATCGGGAAGCTCGCGGCCCCGCGAGCTGTTCAGGACGCCCGCCGGGGTCCTGACCTCGCTCGTCTGCTCCTCATCGGCCACTCACGGTCACATTACCCAAGCGCCTTCGCGGCAAGCGCGAGGGGGGAGCGGCCGCTCCCACATCCGTCCGCTCTTCAGTCGGCGTAGCGGTGGTGGAGCATCAGGTCGTTGCCGTCGGGATCGCGGAACAGCGCCATGTGGCAGACGCCGGTGTCGAAGGTGTCGCCGAGGAACTCGACGCCCCTCTCCTCCAGCTCCTTGCGCCGCGCCGCGACGTCGTCGACGTGCAGCGCCGGATGGGCGTTGCGCGAAGGCGCGAACTCGAAGCCCATCTTCTCCGGCTCCCAGATGCCGAAGCACGTGTCGCCGACCCAGAACTCGTAGTCGGACTTGGAGTCGGGGCGGAGGCCGAGCGTCTCGACGTAGAAGGCCCGTGAGCGGTCCGCGTCCCGCGAGGGGACGCCGATGAAATCCAGTTTCTCGATCATGCGGCCACCATAGCGCCGCGTCCGCCGCGCTACGAGCGGGCGTCGCGGTACTCGCCGACGTAGCCGGGTTCGGCGACGCCGTCGAGCAGGCGGTCGTCGGGGATCGGCTCGCCGGCAACCGTCCGCAGCGGCACCGTGCCGGCCCAGATCGGCAGCTCGTAGTCCTCGGGCTCGTCGACCGCGCCGCCCGTACGGACCTTCGCCGTGGCCTCGTCGATCGGCATCCGCAGGACGGCGGTGGCCTTGAGCTCCTGCGGAGCGGGCTGCCGTGCGTCCTCCCAGCGGCCCGGGATCAGCTTCTCGGTGAACGCCCGCAGCGCCTCGTTCTTGCCGTCCTCGTCCTCGATCGCCTCCGGCGAGCCGAACAGGACGACCGAGCGGTAGTTGACCGAGTGGTGGAACACCGAGCGGGCGAGCACGAGGCCGTCGACCGCCGTCGCGCTGATGCAGACCTCCCTGCGGGCGGCGGTCCGGAAGAGGCGGCTCGCCGAGGAGCCGTGGAGGAAGAGGGTCGAGCCGACGCGGGCGTGGAGGGTGGGGATCGAGACCGGAAAGCCGCGGTCGTCGATCACCGCGACGTGGCAGACGGTCGTGGCATCGAGGATCTCGCCGACGGTCTCGAGGTCGTAATCGGCGCGGTCGGGGACCCGGCTGACCCGGTGGCGCGGCTTGTCTGCGGCGGGGCTCATGCCGGCTCAGCTTTGCACGCGACCGCTGGCCGGCGCCGCGAGGTTCAGCCGGCGCGCGCGGCGGCCGCGACCGCGTCCTCGAGCCGGTCGTCGCCCCAGAAGACCTCGTCGCCGACGACCACCGACGGGACGCCGAAGACGCCGCGATCGCCGGCCCGGTCGGTCTCCTCGCGCAGCTTCCGCTTCACCGACCCGCTCGCCGCCGCCTTCGCGATCGCGTTCGGGTGCAGCTCGCAGGCGGCGGCGGCGATCGCGACGTTGTCGGGGACGCTCAGGTCGCGGCCGCCGGCGAACGCCTGACGGAATGCCGCGAGGGCGAACGAGACCGTCCGCCCGATCGACTTCGCGTAGGTCGCGACCCGCATCGCGTGGAGCATGTCGCCGGGCCAGGGGTCGGGCCAGCGGATCGGCTGCAGGGCCTGCGCCTGCGCCCGCCGCTCGACCTCGCGCATCCCCTCCTCGCGAGCTGCCGTCTCGGCCCAGGACCCGCGGTCGAACCGCGCGAACAGGCCGCCGAGCAGGACCGGCTTCCACTCCGGCTGCGGCAGCTCGGCGTCGGCGAACAGCCGGCTGATCCGCTCGGCCGAGAGGTAGGCGTAGGGCGAGCCGAGGTCGAAGTGGAAGGCGACGCCGCGCTCCGGCTCGTGGCCGGGAGCGGCGCCGCCGGGATGGATCTCGAGGTCCGGCATCGGGGGCCGGACGGTACCCGCTCAGTTCGGCGGGTGGTAGTCCTCGGGGGCCACCGGCTGGGTGATCCGGATGTGGTTGCCGAACGGGTCGCGGATGCCGCAGTCGATGCCGTAGAAGCGGTCGGTCGGCTCCTCGATGACCTCGACGCCCTTCTCGACCAGCTCGGCGAAGGTCTTCCGGCAGTCGTCGGTGTTGAGGATGAACCCGAGGCCGAGCGCTCCCTTGCTGAGCAGCCCCTCGATCTGGTCGACGGAGTCCGCGCCGACGAACGACTCGATCGGGGTCTCGATCAGGATCTGGAAGTCGTCCTGGCCGGGAACCCCGAGGGTGAGCCAGCGCATCACCTCCATGTCGACGTCGGCCCGGACCTCGAGCCCGAGCTTGCCGACGTAGAAGTCGAGCGCCTTCTCCTGGTCGGTTACGTAGATGCTTGCGTGTGAGATGGAATCGATCATGGGGCCAAACTAGTCCCGGGTCGACCCCTCCGCTTCTCGAAAAGTGCTCGATGGCCGGGTCCAGGCCCGGGTCACGCAGGACGGCACCCGCCGCCGCTCCGGCGGGTGACCGCGCTGCCGGTAGGCGCTCGGGCTGCAGCCGACGATCTCGGAGAACGTGGTCGAGAAGGAGCCGAGGCTGACGAAGCCGACGTCGAGGCAGATCTCGGTGATCGGGCGGTCGGTCTCGCGCAGCAGGGTCATCGCCCGCTCGATCCGGCGTCGCTGCAGGTAGCGATGCGGGGTCTCGCCGAAGGCGGCCCCGAAGCTGCGGATGAAGTGCGCCCGCGAGAGGTGGGCGGAGCGGGCCAGCGCCTCGACGTCGAGGGCGTCCGCGTAGCAGCGGTCGATCAGGTCGCGCGCCCGCAGCAGGCGCCGGTTGTCGTCTACGCGTGGATTGCCCACTTGTCGATCGCCCGGGCTGCCTCGGGGATTGCCTCGGAGATCGTCGGGTGCGGGTGGATGATGCGCTGGAGCTCCTGGTAGCCGCCCTCGAGGTCGCGGACGGCGACGAGCTCGGCGATCATGTCGCAGGCCCGGTTGCCGACGATGTGGGCGCCGAGGATCTCGCCGTACTTGGAGTCGACGACCAGCTTCACCATGCCGTCGCGATCGTCGTAGACGGACCCGGCGCCGACGCCGCCGAGCTTGAACTTGGCGGCCTTGACGTCGTGGCCGGCCTCCTTCGCCTCTGCCTCGGTGAGACCGACGCTGCCGACCTGCGGGTGCGTGAAGGTGGCACCGGGGATCGCGTCGCGATCGACCGGGTGGACCTCCTGGCCGGCGATGGCCTCGGCGGCGACGATGCCCTCCTCCTGCGCCTTGTGGGCGAGTGCGGGGCCGGGGGTGAGGTCGCCGATCGCGTAGACGCCGTCGGCGGCGGTCTTCTGGGCCTCGTCGACGTCGATCTTGCCGTCGTCGTTCAGCTTGATCCCGGCCTCGTCGAGACCGAGGGCCGCAACGTCGGCGCCGCGGCCGCCGGCGATCACGAGGTAGTCGACCTCCTTGGTCTCGTCGCCGTAGGTGAACTTGACCGATTCGGAGCCGGCCTCGACGTTCTCGACGCGGGCGCCGGTGACGACCTCGATCCCCTCCTTCTTGAATGCGCGCTCGACGACCCGGGCCATGTCCTTGTCCTCGGCGGGGAGGATCTGGCCGAGCATCTCGAGCAGGATGACCTCGGTGCCGAAGCGGGCGTAGGCGGAGGCGATCTCGGAGCCGGACGCGCCGGCGCCGACGACGGCGATGCTCTTCGGCAGCTCGGGCAGCGACCAGGCGCCCCAGGTGTCGAGGATGCGGCCGCCGAACTCCGTTCCCGGTATCGGCAGCGCGACCGAGCCGGTGGCGAGGATCACGTTACCGGCCTCATACGTCGTGTCGCCGACCTTTACGTTGCCGTCGGCGGTCAGCATGCCCTCGCCCTCGATTTGGTCGATCTTGTGGTTCTTGAAGAGCCCGGCGACGCCGCCGGTCAGGCCCTTGCGGACCTCCTCGCGGCGCTCGTGGAGCTTGGTGAAGTCGATGCTGATGTTGTCGGCGACGATCCCGATCGCCTCGCCGTTCTTGGCCTGCTCGTAGATCTCGGCGGTGCGGAGCAGCGTCTTCGCCGGAATGCAGGCGTAGTTGAGGCAGCGGCCGCCGGTCTCGTCCTTCTCCACGACGGCCGTCTTGAGGCCGAGCTGGGCCGCTCGCACGGCCGCGTGGTAGCCGCCCGGGCCGGTGCCGACAACGATCACGTCATAAGGGGAATCAGCCATGCGCGCGACTCTAGATGATTGATCCCAAACCCCCGCGCACGGGGGAAGCCACCGGACGCTGCGCAGCTCCGCGTCCTCGTCGGCTCACGGCCTGAAAGGCCGCTTCGCCTCCTGCGTCCTCGATCTGCTTGGTCCGGTGACGCCCCCCGCACACGCGGATTCGGAATCGATCATCTAGCGACCCGGGCCGGGCTCGCCCGGCGAGGGCATCTGGATCCGCGCCAGCGCCTTCACGGTGAACCAGAAGAGCGTTGCCGCAATCGCGAGGACGAGGAACGTCGAAAGCGCCTGGAAGATCGAGGTGGCGGCGATCAGGGTGATGAACGCGCCGATCATGATGATCGCCATGATCGCCTGGAAGCCGAGCACCGCCCAATAGCGGGACCGGAGCATCCCGAAGCCCATCACGGTGAACAGGATCGCCGGCGGGAAGACCTGGAACGCGCTCGGACGCTCCTCGATGTCAGTGTTGCCGACCTGGACCTCGACGCCGGCGAGCCAGGCGATGACGATGCTGGCGGCGATCAGGAGCGACAGGACGGCGCCGATAGTGACGACGAGCGGACGCTCTCCCTCTTCGAGTGGGTCGAGCTCCTCGCGGGCGGCCTGGTTCTTCAGCTCGGAGCGGCTGACCGGCGGCTCGGCGGCGGCGGCGAGGTCGGCGGGGGAGGTGGGCACCGCGGCCGCCTCGCCGGTTTCGGCGGCGTCCGCATCCCCCGGGCTCGAACCGGGGCCTTCCGGCTCGTCCGTCGCGGCCGAGCGGTCCTTGCGCTTGCGGCGCTCGGCCCGCTTGCGCTCGCGGCTGCTCACTCGGTCACCGGGTTGGTCACCATTAGGCCGGAGACGAGGCTCGATGCGACCGCCTCGGGCTCGTCGGCGTCGCGGATCGCGCGCACGACCACGACCCGGGTCGCTCCGGCGGCGACGACCACGGCGAGGTTGCCGGGCTCGATCCCCCCGATCGCGAACCAGGGGAGCTCGGCCTCATCGGCTGCCGTCTTCACGTACTCGATGCCGGCGGCGGGACGCCCAGGCTTCGTCGGCGTCGCCCAGACCGGACCGACGCTGATGTAGTCGGGCCGTGCGTCTCCGGTGGCGGCCTCGGCGGCGCGGAGCTGCTCGGGGGAGTGGGTGGAGAGACCGACGATCGCCTCCGGTCCGGCGAGCTCGCGCGCCTCGGCGACGGGCGTGTCGTCCTGGCCGACGTGAACGCCGTCGGCCTTGCAGGCGACGACGAGGTCGGGGCGGTCGTTGATCAGGAACAGGGCGCCGTGGCGGTCGGCGGCGGCGCGGAAGGCGGGCGCGGCGGCGAGGATCCGGTCGTCGTCGGCGTCCTTGTCGCGAAGCTGGATCAGATCGGCGCCGCCGGCGAGCGCGGCCTCGAGCAGCCGGTCGCGAGCGCCGTCGTCCTCGCCGCCCTCGCAGACGAAGTAGAGGCGGGCCCGCTCGATCTGCTCGGAGTGCTTCGACATCGCCGCAAGCGTACGTAACGCCGTCCGGGCGCGGGTCGGCCCCGGCGCTACGATCCGTTCGTCAACGGGAGCCGGAAGCGACCGGCTGAGAGGGCGGCTGGCGCCGCCGACCGTCCGAACCTGATCCGGGTAGTGCCGGCGCAGGGATGGACGATCCCGCCCCCCGGCAACCGACTGGAGGCGAAGCTCGAGCATGGACGGCGAGGATCAGACGCGAAGCGGCGCCGATCTCGTGGTCGCGGGCGCCGGGCTGATCGGCCTCTCGTGCGCGCTCGAAGCGGCGCGGAGCGGCCTCGAGGTCGTCGTCGTCGACGCCGGTGCGGGAGAGCGGGCGTCGGAGGTCGCGGCGGGGATGATCGCCCCCGTCGGCGAGGCGAGCTGGGGGGAGGAGGCGCTGCTGGGGGCGGCGCTCGACTCGGCGGCGCGCTGGCCCGGGTTCGCCGAGCGCCTCGAGGAAGAGACCGGCGAGCCGGTCGGCTACCGGCGCTGCGGCGCGCTGCACGTCGGCCTCGATCGCGATGAGACCGCCGAGCTGCGACGGATGCACGACCTCCACGGCGAGCTCGGGCTGGAGTCGGAGTGGCTCACCGCCGGCGCTTGCCGCAAGCTCGAGCCGGGGCTCGGGACCGACGCCGCCGGCGGGTACGTCGCAGCCGGCGAGGCCGAGGTCGACCCGCGCCGGGTCCTCGCCGTTCTTCGGATCGCGTGCCGGCGGGCGGGAGCCGCGATCCGCGAGGGCGTGGTTGCAGGCGTCCGCGACGACGGCTCCGGGCGCGTCGCCGGGATCGAGTTGGCCGACGGCTCGAGGATCGATTCGGAGCGGGTCCTACTGGCGACCGGCGTCAGGCTCGGCGAGCTGGCCGCCGCGGGGACGGCGCCGATCCGGCCGGTGAAGGGCGAGGTCGTGAGGCTGCGGGCCCGGCCGGGTGAGGAACCCTGCGAGCGGATCATCGCCAGCGAGCGCGTGTACGTCGTCCCGCGCGCGAACGGCGAGGTTGTGGTCGGCGCGACCGTCGAGGACCGCGGGTTCGACACGCGCGTGACCGCCGGCGGTGTCCACGAGTTGCTGCGCGAGGCCTACCGCGCCGTCCCCGAGATCGCCGAGCTCGAGCTGACCGGGTTCGCCGCCGGGCTGCGCCCGACGACGCCCGACAATGCGCCCGTCATCGGCCGCGCCGGTCCCGAGGGGCTCCTCGTCGCCGGCGGGCACCACCGCAACGGGGTGCTGCTGGCGCCGTTCACCGCGGCGGCGATCGGGGCGATGCTGCAGGACGAGCCGGTGCCCGAGGCCGTCGCGGCGCTCGCACCCGGGCGGTTCGCCGCGAGCGGGGTCGCGTCGTGATCGTCGAGCTCAACGGGCGCGACGTCGAGCTGGCCGACGACGCGACTGTTGCCGACGCGGTTCTCGCCGCCGGCATCGACCCGGCGCGCCGCGGGATCGCGATCGCTCTCGACGGCGAGGTCGTGCCGCGCAGCGAGCTGCCGGTGACGCCGCTGGCCGAGGGTCAGCGGGTCGAGGTGGTCGAGGCGATCGGCGGCGGAGCGCCCGAGGCGGGCGGATCTGCCGACGCGCCGTTCTCGCTCGGCGGGCGCGAGTGGGGATCGCGGTTGATCGTCGGTACCGGCGGCTTCCGCTCGCACGAGGACCTCGAGCGGGCGCTCGTGGCGTCCGGAACCGAGATCGTCACGGTCGCCCTCCGCCGGGTCGACCCGGAGTCGGAGGGGACGCTGCTCGACGTCATCGAGCGGCTCGGACTCTTCGTCCTCCCGAACACCGCCGGTTGCTACACGGCGCGCGACGCCGTCCGCACCGCGCAGCTCGGCCGCGAAGCCTTCGGGACCGACTGGGTCAAGCTCGAGGTGATCGGCGACGACCGGACGCTGCTTCCCGACGCGCCCGAGCTACTCGCCGCCGCCGAGCAGCTCGTCGACGAGGGATTCACCGTGCTCCCTTACGCCTCCGACGACCCGGTCCTCGCGCGCCGGCTCGAGTCGGTCGGCTGCGCCGCCGTGATGCCGCTCGGCTCGCCGATCGGCTCGGGCGCCGGCATCCGCAACCCCTACAACATCCGAATCATCGTCGAGGCTGCCGGGGTGCCCGTGATCCTCGATGCCGGCATCGGCACCGCGAGCGACGCCGCCCTGGCGATGGAGCTCGGCTGCTCCGGCGTGCTGCTCGCGAGCGCCGTCTCGCGCGCCGCCGACCCGGAGCGGATGGCAGCCGCGATGCGCAAGGCCGTCGAGGCGGGCTGGGCGGCCCGGCACGCCGGGCGGATCCCGACCCGCCTCCACGCCCAGGCGTCCTCTCCAGAGGAAGGGCTCGCGGAGCTGTCGTGAGCGACGCCGTCCCGTCGCCGCCGTCGGGCACGACCGGCCCGAACCGGCCCGTCGTCTGGCTCGCCCGCCACGGCGAGACCGAGTGGAGCCGGACGCTGCGCCACACCGGCCGCACCGACCTGTCCTTGACGGCCGCGGGCGAGGCGGAGGCGCGCGCCCTACGCGAGCCGCTCGCCGGCGTCGACTTCCACCGGGTGCTCTGCAGCCCGCTCTCCCGGGCCCGGGAGACGTGTGAGCTCGCCGGCCTCGGGGACCGCGCCGAGTTGCGCGACGACCTCCTCGAGTGGGACTACGGCGACTACGAGGGACGGACCAGCGCCGACATCCACACCGAGCGCCCCGAGTGGCTCCTCTGGCGCGACGGCTGCCCCGGCGGCGAGTCGCCCGCCGACGTCGGCGCCCGCGCCGACCGGATCATCGCCGAGCTCCTCGCCATGGAGGAGGGCATTCCCGGGGGCACCACCGTCGCCGTCTTCGCCCACGGACACATCCTCCGTGTACTGACGGCCCGCTGGCTCGACCTCCCGCCCGCCGACGGCCGCCTCTTCGGCCTCGGCACCGCCACCCTCAGCCGCCTCGGCTGGGAGCACGACTACCGCGTGATCCAGCGCTGGAACGCTCCGGTCTAGGCGCCGTCGGCCAGCCGTAGCTGGCTCTGCACCGAGGGAGGATCCGGCCGAGGTTCCACGGCCGGCTCGACCGGAACCCACTCCTCTTCCCACTTCGCCTGGGGCGGGGGAGAGGCGATCAGACCCGCCTCGATCTCCCCGTGGCAGTTTGCACAGACGAGAACGCACTTGGCGGCTTCGGCTCGATAGGCCGCAAGCGACCTTCCCGTTGCCATGGACATCGGAAAGCTCTTGCAGGCCGGGTCGACGTGATGGAAGTGGAGGCTGAGGATCGTCCGGTCGTAACCGCACACGGCGCACCGCTCGCCGGCCTCCGCAATGAGCAGCCGCCTCACTTTCTGATGGCGTCGGGTCACGGCTTCAGCCGAGCATCGCTTGCAGACCCACCTGAGGCCTCCATCGCCATTGGAGTAGCGGCCGAACTCAGTGGTCCCGTGATGGCGGCACTCCCGGAGGGCAACCTGCCGGGTCCGATCCGGATCAGGGGGCCTCCCCTTGCGTCCGACCGCGAAGGGGTCAGGTGGGCTGGGTCTCGGCGGCACCATCGAACGTATGTTCGCAGTGAGCCCGGACGGATCGGACTAGTCTCTGACCTGCCTCCGTGGCGTAATTGGTTATCGCGCACGCCTTTTAAGCGTTGAGATTCCGGGTTCGAGTCCCGGCGGGGGCACTTCAGGATTCATGCAGCCGCAAATAGGCGCTGTGGAAGGTTGTGCCCGGATATGGGCTTGAACCGGTGTCAGCGGCCCGCCGGCTCCCGCCCGGCCCGACGCCGAAGCTCAGCGGTCCTCGACCACGCGGCCACCGATCTCGACGAAGCCGTCGCCGAGCGGGCGGGCGTGGATGATCGAGCCCTGCCCCTGCCGGACCTCGATCGGCCGGCCGAGGCGGGCGGACAGCGGCAGGGCGGCGGAGCCGGTCGCCTCGTCCTCGCCGACGCCGACCTCGGCGACGAAGCTGCGGGCGCGGACGATCCCCGCCTGCTCGTCGATCCAGGCCCAGCAGTAGCGGAAGCCGTCGGATTCGACGGGAAGGTCGTCGACCTCCGCCGGCGAGCCGAGCTCGATGAGCTCCCAGTCCGGGCACCACTCCGGCTTCGCCGCCACCCAGGTGACGTCACCGTCGCGGCGGACCCGGACCTCGCCGGCGGGCGGGCGCAGGACGTCGATCTCGTGGCCCTCTCCGTGCAGCATCCAGGCGGTGCCGACGCTCGGGTGTCCGGCGAAGGGCAGCTCGACCTCGGGCGTGTAGATCTCGATCCGGCCCCGGGCGGCGTCGTCGACGAAGACCGTCTCCGAGTAGGCGAGGTGGCGTGCCAGCGCCTGGCGGTCGCCTGCCGGGACCGAGGGCCCGTCGAGGACGACCCCGAGCGGGTTGCCGAAGCCGCCGTCGGCGTTGCAGAAGACGCGCGGGACGCGGACCTCGATCTCGGGCGGGCCCGCCAACGGCCTACGGCTTCCCGTTGCGCTCGCGGTGGGCGCATCCCGGCCAGCAGCAGGGGCGGCGCATGCCCTCCTCCAGCTCCTCCCGGGTCCGGCGGATCCGCCGCTCGCGCGTCTCCTCGCGCTTGGCGTCCTCGACCCAGCAGATGAACTCGTTGCGGGCGAGCGGCGTGATGTCCAGCCATGCCGCCATCGCGGTCTCGCTGCCCTGAAGCCCTTCGAGCAGGTCGGCGGGCAGCTCGTGCACCGTGCCGCCGGGAACCGCGCCGCCCATCAGTGCCGGAAGTGGCGGCGCCCGGTGAAGACCATCGTCACGCCGCCCTGCTCGCAGGCGGCGATCACCTCGTCGTCGCGCTTCGAGCCGCCCGGCTGGACCACCGTCCGCGCGCCGGCGGCGACCGCGGCCTGCGGCCCGTCGGCGAAGGGGAAGAACGCGTCGGAGGCGACGACGCAGCCGTTCAGCCGGGCGTCCGCCTCCTCACCGTAGGCGACCCGGCACTTCTCGATCGCCAGCCGGACCGAGTCGACCCGGCTCATCTGCCCGGCGCCGATGCCGATCGTCTGCCCGTCCTTGACGAGGACGATCGCGTTCGAGCGCACGTGCTTGCAGACCTTCCAGGCGAACGCGATGTCGAGCCACTCGGCGTCGCTCGGCTCACCGCCCGTCTCGACCGTCATCCCCTCGCGGTCGCGGGCGACCGTGTCGAGCTCCTGGACGAGCATCCCGCCCCGGACGCGCTTCATGTCGAGGTCGCCGCGGCGCTGGCGCTGTTCGGTGTCGGCGAGGATCCGGATCGCCTGCTTCTGCTGGAGGGTCGACATCGCCTCGCCCTCGTAGCCGGGGGCGATCAGCACCTCGACGAAGTTCTGGTGCAGGCGCTCGGCGAGCGCCTCGTCGATCGGCCGGTTCAGCGCGATCACGCCGCCGTAGGCGGAGACCGGGTCGCAGGCGAGCGCCTTCTCGTAGGCGTCGAGGGCGCTCTCGCCCTCGGCCGCCCCGCAGGGGTTGTTGTGCTTGACGATGACGCAGGCCGGACCGTCGAGGTCGGCGAGCAGGTTGCGGGCCGAGTCGAGGTCGAGGACGTTGTTGAAGGACAGGTCCCTGCCGTGCTCCTGCGAGACCCGGCTGAGGACGTGGGTGCGGACGCCGACCTCGGTGTAGAGCGCGCCGCGCTGATGCGGGTTCTCGCCATAGGAGAGGTCCAGGAACTTCTCCATCGAGACGGTGCGGTGGGTCGGGAAGTCCTCGTAGCGGTCACCGAACCAGCCGCTGATCGCGGCGTCGTAGCGGGCGGTCACCGCGAACGCCTCGTTCGCGAGCCAGTGGCGGGTCCCCGGCGAGATCGCGCCGTCGCCCTCCTCGAGCTCGGCGAGGACGGCGTCGTAGCTCTCGGGCCTGACGACGACGGCGACGTAGCGGTGGTTCTTGGCGGCGGCGCGGATCATCGTCGGCCCGCCGATGTCGATGTTCTCGATCACCTCGGCGTCGGTCGCGTCGCGCTGCGCCATCGCCCGCTCGAACGGGTAGAGGTTGGTGCAGACCAGGTCGATCTCCTCGATCCCCTCGTCGGCGAGGGTGGCGGCGTGCTCGGGGTCGTCGCGGACGGCGAGCAGCGCCCCGTGCAGTCGCGGATGGAGCGTCTTGACCCGGCCGCCGAGGATCTCCGGGGTTCCGGTCAGCTCCTCGACCGTCCGTACGGCGATGCCGCCGTCGGTGAGTGCGGCGGCGGTCCCGCCGGTCGAGACGATCTCGACGCCGAGCGCCTGCAGGCCCTGGGCGAACTCGACGATGCCGCTCTTGTCGGAGACCGAGATCAGGGCCCGCCGGATCTGCAGCGGCTGCGGCTCGCCCTCGTTGGCGGGGTTCGCCTCGATCGTCGGCTTTGCGCTCATCGCTCCTCGATCCTCACGATTCGGGGGTTGTCGGGGTCGATCGTGACGGCCCCGTCGGCGATCAGCTCGATCGCGCGGGGCAGCAGCTCGTGCTCGACGGCGTGGATCTCCTCGGTCACCTCGTGCACCGGGCGAGTGTATGTGAGCTCGATCGGGCGCTGCAGGAGGATCGGGCCGGTGTCGACGCCCTCGTCGACGAAGTGGACCGTCACCCCGGTGACGCGGACGCCGTGGGCCACCGCCTGGCCGATCGCGTCGAGCCCGGGGAACGACGGGAGCAGCGCGGGGTGGACGTTGATGATCCGGTTCGCGTAGCGGCGGACGAAGCCGTCGCTGAGCAGCTGCATGTAGCCGGCGAGGACGACGAGCTCGCACCCGACCGACTCGAGCCAGTCGCCGACGGCGGCGTCGCGCGCATCCCGGTCCGCGTAGTCGCCGGCCGCGAAGACGGCAGTGGGGACGCCCGCGCCCGCCGCCCGCTCGAGCGCCCGCGCTCCGGGCTTGTCGGAGGCGACGCCGGCAACCTCGACCTTCCCGCGGCCGTGGAGGCGGTCGAGGATCGCCTGCAGGTTCGTGCCCGACCCGGAGGCCAGGACCGCGATCCGCAACGGCCGTCCGGGAGCGCTCAACTCAGGTGGTGCCGGCGGGGACCGTCGTCAGCTGCTCGAGGGCGAACTTGCCGTTCGCGTTCTCGCCGAGCGGGTAGCGACCGGTGAAGCACGCATCGCAGTGATCCTCGGCCGGCGTTCCGATCGCCTCGTAGACGCCGTCGAGCGAGAGGTAGGCGAGCGAGTCGGCACCGACGTGCTCGGCGATCTCGTCGATGCTGCGCTCGTGCGCGACCATCTCCTCGCGGCTCGACATGTCCACGCCGTAGTGGCACGGGAAGCGGATCGGCGGCGCCGAGATCCGCAGGTGCACCTCGAGCGCCCCGGCGTCGCGGAGCATCCCGACGATCTGCCGGGTCGTGTTGCCGCGGACGATCGAGTCGTCGACGACGACGATCCGCTTGCCGGCGACGATCTCGGGCAGCGGGTTGAACTTCATCCGCAGGCCGTGCTTGCGCAGCTCTTGGCCGGGCTGGATGAACGTCCGGGCGACGTAGCGGTTCTTGATCAGCCCGTCGTCCTTCGGCAGCCCGGACGCCCGCGAGAAGCCGGAGGCCGCGGGGTTGCCGGAGTCCGGGACGGAGATGACGAGGTCGGCGTCGACCGGCGCCTCGCGCCAGAGGATCTCGCCCATCCGGCCGCGCACCTGCTGCAGGACCCGGCCCTCGAGCCGGGAGTCGGGGCGGGAGAAGTAGATGTGCTCGAAGACGCAGTGCGACTTCTTCTTCGGCTTGACCGCCTGCCGCACCTCGAGCCCGCGCTCGCTCAGCGACACCATCTCGCCCGGGTTGACCTCGCGCAGCAGCTCGGCGCCGACGATGTCGAAGGCGCAGCTCTCGGAGGCGACGAGGAAGTCCGACCCGAGCTTGCCGAGCGCCAGCGGCCGGACGCCGCTGGGGTCGCGGAACGCGCAGATCCCGCTCTTGGTCATCACCACCGTCGAGTAGGCGCCCTCGAGCCGCGGCATCGTCTCGACGACCGCGTCCTCGATCCGCTTCTCGGGCGAGGAGGACAGCAGCGCGGCGATGATCTCGGAGTCGGAGGTGCCGCGGAACGAGATCCCGCGCTCACGCAGCTCGGCGAACAGCTCGACCGCGTTGGTCAGGTTGCCGTTGTGTGCGAGCGCGACCTCGCGGCCGTCGTCGCGCCAGACCGGCTGCGTGTTCTCCCAGGCGCCGCCGCCGGTCGTCGAGTAGCGGACGTGGCCGATCGCCATCGTCCCGGCGAGGCCCTGGAGCTTCTCCTCGTCGAAGACCTGCGAAACGAGCCCGAGGTCCCGGAGGGTCATGATCATCCCGCCCTCGCACGTGGCGATCCCGGCCGACTCCTGGCCGCGGTGCTGGAGCGCGTAGAGGCCGAAGTAGGTCAGCCGGGCGACATCGTGCCCGGGCGCGTACACGCCGAAGACGCCGCACTCATCGCGCGGTCCGTCGCGGTCGTCGAAGAGCCGCTCGGTCAAGGGGGGAAGGCCTTCCGGGTTCGTCGTCTGATCAGGACAACACAGGGGTCAACCTGCAGCCGCAGACTAGCAACGTGGTCACCCGGCCCCAACGTGGCGATCAGGCCGGCGTTGCCTCCATCAGCTCGCCGAGCGAGCGCCACGCCGCCGCCGCGTCCGCGACCGGGACCGACACGGCCAGCGGGCCGGCCGCGATCTCGATCGTCTCGCCCGAGGCGACGCCGATCAGGGTGGCGGTGCCGGCCGCGATCAGCCCCTCGATCGCCGTCGGCTCGCCGGCGACGACGAAGCCGCCGGGACCCTCGCCGAAGAGCCACGCCTCGGCGTCGTCGCCCGCCCCGATCAATTTGCCGATGTCGACCTGTAGGCCGGTGCCGCCGTCGATCGCGCACTCGGCGAGCGCGCAGGCCAGGCCGCCGTCGCTGACGTCGTGGACGGCTCGCAGGCTTCCCGCCCGGACGGCGTCGCGGACCTCGGCGATGGCCGCCTTGACGACGCCGACCTGGAAGTCGCCGAGCCCGTGGTCGAGCTCCCCCCGCAGCTTCGCGAGCTGCGAGCCGGCGAGCGACGGGTTGAACGTCCCGGCGAAGGCGATGGCGTCACCGGCCCTGAGCGCGGCGGTCGGGAGCCCCTCGGTGGACGGGAGCTCCCCGACCATGCCGACGACCGGGGTCGGGTAGATCGGCCCGCGGTCGGTCTCGTTGTAGAGCGAGACGTTGCCGCCGACGACGGGGACACCGAGCTCCTCGCAGGCGTCGGCCAGGCCCTGCGTCGAGCGGTCGAGCTGCCAGGCGACCGCCGGCTTCTCGGGGTTGCCGAAGTTGAGGCAGTTGGTCAGCCCGAGCGGCTCGGCGCCGACGCAGGCGAGGTTGGCCGCGCACTCGAGGACCGCCTCGATGGTGCCCGCGTAGGGGTCGCAGCCGACCCGCCGGCCGCTGCCGTCGATCGATACCGCGATCGCGGTGCTCGCGTCGGGGATCTGCAGGACGGCCGCGTCGGCCTGCTCGGGCCGGCGCACCGTCCGCGACTGCACGATCGAGTCGTACTGCTCGAACGCCCAGCGCTTGCTGGCGATCGTCGGGGTCGCGAGCAGGGCGAGCAGCGTGTCGGAGGGGTCCGAATCGCGGAGGCGGGGCTCGCCGTTGCCGTAGATCCACGCCTCCGGCTCGCCGGGCTCGAGGTCGTAGAGAGGGCAGTCGTCGACGAGCAGCGTCACCGGCATGTCGCCGACGACCTCGTCGCCGTCGAAGATCCGGATCCGGTCGCCCTCGGTGACCGCGCCGATCGCGGTGCCGCCGGTCTCCCACTTGCGGCAGATCGCGAGGACGTCGTCGACCTTGCCGGGCTCGACGACGGCGAGCATCCGCTCCTGCGACTCCGACACCATCACCTCGAACGGCTCGAGGTCGGGGTTGCGCAACGGCACCCGGGCGACGTCGATGTCGATCCCGACGCCGCCGGCCGAGGCCATCTCGCAGGCCGAGGACGTCAGCCCGGCCGCGCCGAGGTCCTGGAGCGAGACGAGCAGGTCGGAGGCGAGCAGCTCGAGGCAGCACTCCATGACCTTCTTCTCCTCGAAGGGGTCGCCGATCTGGACCGTCGGCCGCTTGTCGTCGGCCTCCTCGAGCTCGGCCGAGGCGAGGACCGACGCGCCGCCGATCCCGTCGCGCCCCGTCGTCGCCCCCATCAGGACGATGACGTTGCCGACTCCGGCCGCCGCCGCCCGGACCATCTCGTCGGTTCGGGCGAGGCCGACGCACATGGCGTTGACGAGGCAGTTCTGCTCGTAGGGCGCCTCGAAGTGGACCTCGCCGCCGACCGTCGGCACGCCGATCGAGTTGCCGTAGTGGCCGATCCCGGCGACGACGTGGTCGAAGAGGTAGCGGGAGCGAGGCGAGTCGAGCTCACCGAAACGGAGCGAGTCGAGGACCGCGATCGGCCGCGCCCCGAGGGCGAAGATGTCGCGCATGATCCCGCCGACCCCGGTGGCGGCGCCCTGGAAGGGCTCGACCGCGCTCGGATGGTTGTGGGACTCGACCTTGAAGGCCACCGACCAGCCCCCGCCGACGTCGACGGCGCCGGCGTTCTCGCCCGGGCCCATGACGACCCGCGGCCCCTCGGTGGGCAGGCGGCGGAGCAGCTTCTTCGAATGCTTGTAGGCGCAGTGCTCGGACCAGAGCAGCGAGAACATCGCCAGCTCGACGTCGTTGGGCTCCTTCCCGAGGCCGTCGACGATCAGCCCGTACTCCTCGTCGGTCAGGCCGAGTTCGCGGTGCTTGGCGGCGGACGGGTCCATCGACCGGCCATTCAACCAGCGGTGGGAGACGGGCGTCCCCCGGAGGCGCGGAGACCGCTCAGCGAACGGCGCTCGCCGCGCCCTCGCGGTAGCCGAGCTCGTCGAGCATCGGCCCCGCGACCTCCTCGAAGGCCCCGAGCTGATCGGGCTCGAGGCGTTCGCGCCAGCTCCCGATCGGCCCGAGTGCGCCCTCGATCCGGTCGCGGTCCGGCGGGTCGGTCATGGCGGGATCGAAGTCGAGCTGGATGAACTCGCAGACGCGGCGGAGCTCCTTCTCCGGGTCGGCGATCAGGTCCTCGTAGCGGACCTCGAGCAGGTGGTTCATCAGGTGCGCCTGGACCCGGACCGAGCGCACCTTCTTGTTCCAGCGCTGGCCGGTCGCGATCGCGGCACCGGTGTTGATCTCCGACGGGCGCGCGGCGAGGGTGTCGCGGCCGTCGCGGACGACGTGGATGAACCGCGCCTCGGTCAGGGCGCGCTGGATCCGCCGCATCCGCTTCAGGTAGGAGGGGGTGTCGTCGCCCCAGCGGGCCGTGCCGGCCTTCTCGGCGGCCGCATCGTAGAAGCAGCGGAGCACGGCGGCGGCCTTGAGGTCGTCGAGGGCGCCGAGGCGCTCGCGCATCTCGTCCTCGCTGAGGCCGTGGGCCTCGAGCGGGCCGGCCGCCGACATCACCTTGATCACCCGCTCGACCGTCATCGGCTCGGAGCGGATCATCTCCGCGAGCTGCGGGACGAAGCCGGTCTCGCTCAGCATCTTCACCTCGGGGTGAGCGCCGATCATCGCCCCGAGCAGGTCGGTGCCGGAACGTGCCGCCCCGATCAGGAATGGGGCCGGCGTCCGGGGCTCGGCCGGGTCCTGCACCCCGGTCGCGTGCTTGGCCATCGCGACGACGCGGCGCACCGGCCGGGGCAGCCGCGGGCCGCGTCGCGGCCGGTGGATCTCGCCGGAGCCGTTCGGGCTGTCGGTCTCGTAGCCGAGCTCGACGAGCAGGTCGCCCGCGAGGGCCTCGTAGGCGGCGCGGTCGGCCGGGCTCATGCGCTGCTTCCAGGTGCCGATCATCTTCGGGTTCGGCGGCTCGAATGTCTTCGCGTGGCTCATCAGCCGCTTCTCGGCCGACTGCGCCTCGCCGTGGGCGCGGGGGAGGGCCCGGGCCTTCTCCTGCAGTCGCTGCTCGGCGGTCAGGTAGTAGCCGAGCATGTCCTCGTCGAAGTCGAGCTCGATGAACTCGCAGATCCGCCGCAGCTCGCGCTCGGTGTGGAGGATCAGGTCTTCGAACTTGACCTCCATGTAGAAGCCCAGGTACGGCGCCTGCGAGCGGCCGCGGTTGACGCGGCTGCGCCATTTCTCGGCCGCCGCCTCGACCGACTGCGGGCCCCAGGTCTGCTTCAGGACGGAGAGCGCGACGTCGCGTCCATCGCGGATCAGGTGGATGAAGCGCGCCTCGGGCAGGTAGGTCTGGATCTCGCGCATCGACTTCACGTAGCCCGGCGTCTTGTCCCCCCAGCGGGCGCCGTGCTTGCCCTGCTTGTCGCCGTAGAGGGCGTAGAACGCGCGGACCGCGTCGGCTCCGGTCAGCGGTTCGATCGCATCCCAGCGCTCGGCGAGCTCGGCCGGCTCGATCGTGAAGTCGCCCCAGCGGCGGTGTGAGGTCAGCAGCTCGAGCATCTGCTCGCGGCTCGCTCCGTGCTTGTCGCGTGCCGAGACGAGCTCGGGAATGAAGTGCGTCTCCGACGGGATCGCGATCTGCGGGTGCGCGTCGAGCATCAGCCGCAGGAGCGTCGTGCCCGAGCGGGTCGCGCCGACGACGAACGGCGCGGCGGGCGGGCCGGAGGCGCCGCGGCGGATCGCCGTGCGCCGGCTGCGCCAGCCGTGCACGGACCGGAGGATCTCGCGCCTGGCCTTCACGCCCGCACCCCGGCGAACAGTTCGGCGTACCCGTCGACGGTCTTCTCCCAGGCGTACTCCTCGCGCCCGGCGACCGCGCCGGCGGCGAGCTCGGCGCGCAGGCCCGGGTCGGCGAGCCGCTCGATGGCGGCGGTCAGATCGGCGACGTCGGGCTTCATCGACGGGATCCCCGAGGGTGCGGTGTCGTCCTGGAGGTCGCCGACGAGCAGTCCGTTGATGCCGTCTCTGACGACCTCGTTCATCGGCGGGCTGTCGTTGGTGATCTGCGGCATCCCGAAGGCGATCGCCTCGTAGAGGAACAGGCCGAGGCCCTCCCAGCGGCTCGGGCCGAGGCAGACGTCGCAGGAGGCGAACAGCCGCAGGTGCTCGTCGGTCGGCATGTCGTCGATCACGAGCTCGATCCGGGGGTCGGCGGCCACGGCCTTCTCGAGGTAGTTCATGCGGCGCTCCAGCTGCGCCTTGAAGATCAGCCGGAGGTTGTCGCCGCGCGCCGCCGAGAACGCCTCGACGATCTCCTTGTGCGGCTTGCGGGGGCCGAGCAGAGCTCCGGGGAAGTAGAAGGAGACGACTCCCTCATCTCCTCCGCTTCGCGTCCGGGGATGAGGGCCGGCCGCCGTGGCCTTTTCGGCCGCCTCGAGGAGTTCCGGGTGCAGGCCCCACTGGATGTACGGGGAATCGATCCCGAGCTCGGCGTAGCGGCGCTGCTCGCAGCGGGTCAGCGAGTAGAGGACGTCGTAGGCGCGCTTGGCCGGCTCGGCGTCGTCGGCCGAGAACATCTCCCAGACGAATCGCCCGACCGTGAGGACCCCTGACTCGCGGATCCGCGCGATCTCCTCGTGCTGGTAGCAGTTGTCCCAGTGGACAGCCTCGATCCGGTTGTCGGCGATCCAGCGTTCGTACTCCTCGAACGGGACCTCCCAGTCGGACGCCTCGGTCACGCCCGGCTGGTCCCAGACGCCGGTCCGGTCGACGTGGGCGGCCATCGGGCCCTTGTCGCGGGTCGGCCGGGCGAGGATGAACGTCTCGTGGCCGCGGGCGTCGAGCGCGTCGCGGATGTAGCGGGAGACGAACGCCTGGCCGCGGTTGAACCACTTCGTGACTAGACCAACTCGCATATGTCCTTCGCTTCGCGTCCGGGCGAAGACAACTCGCATATGTCCTCCGCTTCGCGTCCGGGCATATGCGCTCCGGGGCGGCCTGCGGCGGCGCTGAGATCACGGCCACCTCCTCGGGCTTCGCCCTGCGGGGGTGCCGGGAACGGGGCGCCGCCTATGGGGCGGTCGAAGCTCATCACGCAGGCACCTCGTATCCGAGCTCGGCGAGCAGCTCCCCGGCTACCGCGTCGTAGGCGGTGAGGTCGCCGGCGCTCATCTCGCGGCGCCACTTGTCGAGCTTCGCCGGGTCGGGCGGCTTCGTCGTCGGGGCGTGGTTGGCGATCCGGTAGCCCGCCTCCTGCTCGGCGTGGGTGCCCTCGGCGCGGAGCGTCCCCGCCATCTCGGTCAGCCGCTTGGCGGCGCGCTCGTGGTAGCTCAGCATCGCCTCGTCCCACGGCAGGTCGACGAACTCGCAGATCCGCCGCAGCGTCGCCTCCGGGTCGCGGACGAGGTCCTCGTAGCGGGCCTCGACGTAGCGCGCTCCCTTCAGGGCCGCGGCCTGCTCGCGCGACTTCCGGATCCGCTTGACCCAGCGGGCGGCCTGCTCGGCCGCCGGTGGCTGCTCGTTGAGCGCTCGTGCGGTCTGCGAGAGGGCGACGTCGCGGCCGTCGCGGATCAGGTGGATGAACCGCGACTCCGGCAGCGTCCGGCCGATCCGCTGGACCGAGAGCATGTAGGCGGGCGTCTTGTCGCCCCAGCGCGGCTTGCCCTGCTTCTCCGCGTAGGCCTCGAAGAAGGCGCGGACGGCTCCGGCGGCGTCGCCGGCCGGGACGGCGTCGAGGCGCCCGCGGATCTCGGCCTCGTCGATCCCGAAGTCCTCCCAGGTCCGGTTCGAGGTCATCGCCGCGAGCATCCCGTCGGTGCCCTGCTCGGCCCGCGCCGCCTTGATCAGATCGGGGACGAAGTGGGTTTCCGGCGGGACCGCGAGCAGGGGATGGGCGTCGAGCATCATCCGCAGCAGCGTCGTGCCGGATCGGGTCAGCCCGACCACGAACGGCGCCGGCGGCCGTGCCTCGTCGAGTACGTCGCCGTCGCGTCGGATCCGGCTCAGGGGGGAGTGGGTCACGATCCTGCTCCCTCCTCGCCGGCCGGCGCGGCGGCCGGGGCTTCGCCCGCGCCGTCGCCGATCACGTCGTAGCCGAGCTCGCGCAGCATCGGCGCGGCGACGCTCTCGAACGCGTCGATGTCCTCCGGCGACATGTCCTGCTTCCAGCGCGCGAGCCTGCTCGGGTCCGGCGGCTTCGAGGTCAGCACGTGCGCCTCCTTGCGGTGGTCGGCGGGGCGCAGCGGCTTGCCCTCCTCCGACGGCAGGTCGCGGTGCATCTCGGCGAGCCGGTCGGCGGCGCGTTCGTAGTAGTGCAGCATCGAGTCGTCCCACGGCAGCTCGAGGAACTCGGCGATCCGTCGCAGCTGGGGCTCGGTGTCGCGGACGAGCGACTCGTACTGGACCTCGATGTAGTCGAGGTCGTCGCCGGCGGCGCGGGCGTCCTCGATCTTGCGGACCCAGCGCTCGGCGACGATCTCCATCGGCGGCGGGTCCTTGAGGATGCGCTTGAAGCGGGACAGGGCGGCGTCGCGGCCGTCGCGGATCATGTGGACGAACTTCGCCTCCGGGATCCAGCGGTCGATCTGCTTCATCCGCTTGACGTAGTTCGGGGTCTTGTCGCCCCACCGCGGCTTGCCCTGGCCCTCGGCGTAGAGCTCGAAGAACGCCCGCATGGTCGTCTCCGGATCGATCCGGTCGAGCGCGCAGTAGCGCTCGAGCAGCGCGGCGGAGTCGAGGTTGAAGTCGCCCCACTGGCGATGCCCGGTGACGATCGCGTGCGCCTCCTCGCAGGTGACCCCGCGCTTGCGGGTCGCCTTGATCAGCGCCGGGACGAAATGCGTCTCCGGCGGGATCGCCATCTCGGGATGGGCGTCGAGCATCAGCCGCAGCAGCGTCGTGCCGGAGCGGGTGACGCCGACGATGAACGGAACCGGGGGGCCGGCCGGCCTCGAGCGGCGGAGCGGCAGCCTCATTCGACTCCCTCCCCGGCGGTCGCGCGGTCGCCGCCGAGCTCGTAGTCGAGGTCGGCGAGCATGCCGCCCGCGACCCGCTCGAACTCGGCGACCTCAGCTGCGGTCATCTCCGTCTTCCAGCGCCCGCAGCGGTTCGTGGTCGGCGGCTCGGTCGTCAGGGCGTGGGCGGCGAGCCGGTTGTCGGCGGTCCGGACGATCCCGTTGTCGGTGTTGTCGAGGTCGCGGTTCATCTCCGCGAGGCGGTCGCCGGCGCGGCGGTGGTAGTCGAGCATCGCCGGGTCGAACTCGAGCCCGATGAACTCGCAGATCTCACGCAGGGTCGACTCGGTGTCGCCGACCAGGTCCTCGTAGCGGACCTCGAGGTAGATGCCGGGCCTGACCTCGGCGGCGCCCTCGCGGGCGGCGGCGATCCGCCGCTGCCAGCGTTCGGCCATCGCGGCCATCGTCACGTCCTCGTCGTCGATCACCCGCTCGCGCTGCGAGAGGGCGACGTCGCGGCCGTCGCGGATCAGGTGGATGAAGCGGGCCTCGGGGAGGGCGCGCGAGATCCGCGGCATCGCCCGCATGTAGCGCGGGGTCTTGTCGCCCCAGCGCGGCTTGCCCTGCTGCTCGGCGTAGAGCTCGTAGAAGCAGCGGATCGCGCCGGCCGCGGTCAGCGGCCGGACCTGCTTGGCGCGGGCGCGGAACTGGTTCTCGTCGAGCCCGAAGTCGCCCCAGCGCGGATGCTTGGTGATCGAGCGGATCAGGCGCCGCCGCGTGTTCTCGTGGTTCGCGCGGCGGATCACCTCGGGGATGAAGTGCGTCTCCGGCGGGATCGTCAGCAGCGGGTGCGCGTCGAGCATCATCCGCAGCAACGTCGTACCGGAGCGGTTGACGCCGACGACGAAGGGCGCCGGGGTTCGCTCGGCTCCCCGCGCGGAGGCGCGGCGGCTCCTGGACTGACGCCAGGCTTGCTGTGGGCTCGGTAGTGGCATCGGTTGCAGAGAGGCTTCCACCGTCCACTGCTGTCTGACGTGACCCGTGGACGATCCCGGCGCCGCGTCGCCTGAGGGCGCCGGGGCGAACGCCGGATTGTAGGACCCCTTCTCGGCGCACGCATTCGAGTCGCGGGCTGGCTAAGTTCAAGGTGCGATGGCCGTGAAGAAGGACCCGACCGACGCCGCGGCGATGCGCGAGCTCGATGCGATTGCGCTGGCCGATCGCCGTCGCCGATTCCGCGAGACGACGATGGCGGAGCGGATCGAGGCGGCGCTGGAACTCAGCGGCCTCGCAGCCGAACTGCGAGCCGGCGTCCGCCGGGCTGCCCGGTGAGCCCCCCTCTCTCCCAGCGGCTGCTCCTGAGCCGTCTGGTTGGCGCCGAGGTGGATTTCGTGCTCGTCGGCGGGCTCGCGGTGGCGGCCCACGGCTTCGTTCGGGCCACCGAGGACGTCGATCTGGTCTATTCGACGCAGGCCGCGAGTTGCGAGCGGTTCTCCTCCGCGCTCGCCGAGCTCGGCGCCGAGGTCACCTTCGCAGACACCCCCGAGCCGGGCGCCGGCATCACCGCTGAGTGGCTCGCCGCCGGCGGCCACTTCCGGTTCTCGACCGAGGCCGGACCGCTCGATGCGCTGTCGGCGATCCACGGCCTCCGCTACGAGGAGCTGGCATCGCGCGCCGTCGGCTCCAGCCTCGGCGACCTCGATCTCCTGATCTGCTCCTACGAGGACCTGATCGCGATGAAGACCGCCGGAGGCCGGGATCGGGACGAGATCGACCTCGCGGAGCTCAGACGGATCAACGATCCCGGTCGCTGATCCTCAGCGAACGATCAGCTCGCCGAGCGCGGCGACGGTGCGTTCCCAGCGGTGGTCGGCTCGCGATGCCTCGGTGCCGCGCCGCAGGCGCTCCAGCACCGTGGGGTCCGCCACGTGCTCGATCGCGGCGGTCATCGCGCCGACATCGGGGCGGCGGGCCGGGATCCCCGAGCGGGCGGTCCCGTCGGGGTGGGAGGGGACGAGGACGCCGTTGACGTCGTCGGTGACGACCTCGTTCATCGGCGGGTCGTCGTTGGCGATCGTCGGCATCCCGAACGCGACCGCCTCGTACAGGGGCAGGCCGAGGCCCTCCCAGCGCGACGGCGAGATCGAGACGTCGTTGGCGGCGATCGCGGCGAGGTGCTCGTGCCAGCGCTCGTCGGCGAGGCGCAAATCGATCCGCGGGTCGGCCTCGATCATCGGCAGCAGCACCTCCAGCCGGGAGCGCTCCACCTGCGCCTTGACCAGCAGCCTCAGGTGCTCGCCGCGGGCGGCCCGGAACGCCTCGACGACCGGCTCGGCCGGCTTGCGGTGGCCGAGGAAGCCGCCGGGGAAGACGAAGCGGACGAGGCCGTCGTCGCTGCGGTGCGTCGGCACCCCCAGCAACTCGGGATGGATGCCCCATGGGACCCGCGGAGTCTCGAGGCCCCAGCCGGCGTAACGTTCCTGCTCGCAGCGGGTCACCGAGTAGACGACGTCATAGGCGGCGAGCGCGGGCTCCACGTGCTCGCGGGTGAAGTGCTCCCAGACGAAGCGGCCGACGATCCGAACGCCGCGAGCCCGGAGCCGAGCGAGCTGTTCGAACTGGTAGTTCTGATCGCAGAGGATCACGTCGAGCGAGTTCGCCTCGACCCACGCCTCGTACTCGGCGAGCGGCGTCTCGAAGCTGGAGGCGGCGGTGACATCGGGCTGGTCCCAGACTCCGGTGCGCTCGAGCGCTCCCGCCATCGGCCCCTTCTCCCGGCGCGGCTTGGCGAGGACGAAGCTGCGGTGCCCGAGCTCGTCCACGGCGGAGCGGATGTAGCGGCCGACGACCGGCTGGCCACGGTTGAACCACTTGCTGACGATGCCGACGTTCACGGCTCAGGCTCCGAGGTCAGCCGGAGCCGGCTTCGGATGCGCGGCGTCCACGGCCGCGATCGCCGCCGCGGACGCTCATCAGCCGCGGCTTGCGCGGGAGCAGGCGCTCGCGGTCGACCCCGTCGCGGGGCACGGCGTGGAGGCAGACGCGGGTCCAGTGGTCCTCGCGCGGCTCCTCCCAGACGGTCGAGACGCCGGCGAACCCGGCGACGTGCAGCATCTGCTCGAGGCAGGCGACGTTGGGGATCCACCAGTTGGACGGGTTTCCGTCCTCCTCGCCGCGGAAGAGCATGATCGGCTCGTCGCCGCCCTTCGTCGTCGAGGCCGACTCGATGACGAGCAGCTCGCCGGTGACCCGCGCGAGCCGCAGCAGCAGGGTCATCGGGCTCGGGACGCTGTAGATCAGGCCCGAGCAGAGGACGACGTCGAAGCTGCCGAGGCCCTGCCAGAGCTCGCCGAAGACGTCCATCTGCAGGAACTCGAAGCCGTGGCGCTCGACGTTCGCGCGCAGGTCCTCGCCGGTGCAGATGTCGACGCCGACGACCGGCTCGGCGCCGCGGCGGACGGCCTCGGCGCAGTGGACGCCCTCCCAGCAGCCGACGTCGAGGAAGGAGCGGCCGGAGAGCTCGACCGGGAGCCGGAACTGCTCCCAGCGGCTCGGCTTGCCGGCGACGGCGTACTCGCCGCCCGCCGCCTCGGTGCTGTTGTCGCCCGTTTCGCTCATCGCGAGCGGGGAGGGTAGCCGCCCGCGGGCCGCGGTCAGGTCCCGATCAGCGCCGCGAGGTCGCTGACCGTCCGCGACCACGACCGCTCGGCGGCCAGCTCGGCGACGCCCTCGCGCATCCGCTCGAGCTCCGCTCTGTCGCCGAGCCGCTCGATCGCGGCGGCCAGCGCCGGCACCTCCGGGTCCCAGGCCGGGATCCCGGAGCGGGCGGTCCCGTTCTGGGTCGAGGGGACGAGGATGCCGCTGCGCCCGTCGAGGACCATCTCCGACATCGGCGGCTTGTCGTTGGTGATGATCGGCATCCCGAAGGCCGTCGCCTCGAACAGCGGCAGGCCGAGGCCCTCCCACCGCGACGGCGCCAGGCAGACGTCGCAGGCGGCGAAGCGCGCGCGATGCTCGTCCTCGGGCTCGTCCTCGAGCATCAGCTCGATCCGAGGATCGGCGGCAGCGGCCTCCTTCAGCGCCGCATCGTTGCGGGGAACCTGCGCGTTGATGAGCAACCGAAGGTGGGAGCCCGAGGCCTTTCCAAAGGCCTTGATCACTTTGCGAATGGGCTTCCGCCGCCCAAGGAAGGACCCGGGGAAATAGAACGCCACGTCAGGTACCTGCGCATATGTGCTCCGGGCCTTCGGCCCGTCCGCCATATGCGGTCCAGCTTCGGGAACGGCGGCGCCGGAATCACGGCCACCTCCTCGGGCTTCGCCCTGCGGGGGTGCCGGGGAGAGAGCGCCGCCCTGGTCCGCCGCGGAAGGGCTGGTCGCCACGGACCCCCCGGCGGCGTTGGACACATATGTCCTCCCGTCCCCGTCCGCCCCACCGACCGACCGGACCGGACGCGAAGCGGAGGACCCGGTCGGCAGTAGTTCCGGGTGCAACCCCCACTGGACGTAGGGCGTCTCGAGCCCCATCTCCGCGTAGCGGTCGCGCTCGCAGCGGGTCAGCGAGTAGATCGTGTCGTAGGC
>JADFCZ010000092.1 GCA_018263295.1 Conexibacter sp. | reverse complement strand
GACGACGTCGGCGGGAAGGGCCGCGAGCCAGGTGTCGACGTCGGCGGAGTAGAGCGAGCCGAGCACCTCCTGGAACCGGTCAGCCGACATGCCCGAGGCGGAGATGTTCACGTAGACGCCGTTGGCAGGCGGCAGCTGCAGCTGGAAGTCGAAGGTCGGCTCCTCGCCCTCGTTCCGCAGCTCGGTCTCCACGAGGTAGACCTGCTCGCCGAGGAGCGAGGTCTCGCTCACGCGAGAGCGGATCGCGCAATCGACGGCGCGGAGCGGGATCCGCTCCCCCTCCTCGGTCACGATCATCCCGGATCGCTCGTCCTTGGGGATCTGCTCACCGGGATCGGCCTCTTCCGTGCAGGTCGAGTCCTTGGCCGGCGACCAGGCACCGAGCCCCTGCTTCGGAACCTCGGGCTCGTAGTAGTAGCGGGGGTTGCCCCAGTCGATCCTCAGGCTCTCGTCGCCGTTGACGAAGTCGGTGTTCCCCTCGTCGACCTCGAACTCGCCGGCGTTGTCGACCGTCCAGCCCTCGGCCCCGACGAGCAGCCTGGGGTTGCCCTCGGCGACGGCGATGGCCTCCTGCGCGAACGCGGGCTCCTCCCCGGGCCCGGTTCCGTCCTCGCCGAGGATCGCGATCAGCACGAACGCGGCGGCGAGGCCGGCGGCGGCGAGGCCGAAGATCCTGCGCCGGCCCCAGCCGGAGTGCTCCGCGGAACGCTCACCGGTGCCGTCCCGCCGAGCCGCCGAGCGCGCACTTGCAAGGAGCCGGGTCCGGTCGGCATCGCTGAGCGTCGACTCGACGTCTTCCGGCGGTACGGGGTTGCGCTCGGCGAGGCGGCTAATCGGATCGTCCGTCACTTCGCCTCCGCATCCGGTGTCAGGGTCGATTTCGGCATCTCACCCTCCACATGTCCGGCCTGGGCGATTCGTTTCTCGAGCTCGCGGCGGGCGCGGTGCAGGCGCACCTTGAACGCCGTCTCCGAGCACTCGAGGGCGGCGGCGCCGTCGCGCGTGTCCAGTCCCTCCCACGCGACGAGGCGGAGGATCTCGCGCTGCGATTCCGACAGGCCGGCGAAGGCGGCCGCGAAGGCGTCGTTCGCGGCGACGTGTTCAGCGTGGTCGTCCACCTGCTGCGTCCGCTGGCCGGCGAGCTTGCCGCGAAGGCGCCCCAGCCTCCGCGCGGATCGGCGGCTGTTCTTCACAACGTTCGCCGCGACCGCGTACAGGTACGGCAGCGGCGGGTCGGGCAGCTCGTACCGGCGGCGCCAGGCGACCGCGAACGTCTCGGCCAGGACGTCCTCGGCGTCCTCGCGGGTTCCGACCCGCCGCAGGGCGAAGGCGAAGACGGGCGCCGAGCAGGACTCGAAGGCTGCCTCGAAGCTCTCGTCCCCCGGGTTCATCTAACGATCATGTCCGGGACAGCGGTGTGGTTACAACCCACACGTGAGGTGCGAGCGGTCCCGAGAGAGCGGCTGATGGGATTCGAACCCACGACCTTCTGCATGGCAAGCAGACGCTCTAGCCAACTGAGCTACAGCCGCACGGTCGCGGGAGTATAGCCCCGGCCGCCTGGCGGTACGGGAAGGCGGAGGCCCGTCAGCCGGCGTCGAGCGCCTCGTTGACGAGGCGGTCCGCCTCGGCGTTGAGGTGGCGCTTGACGTGGCGGATCGACCAATCGTCGACACCGATCAGCGCCTCCTTGACGGCGGCGTGGAGCGGCTTCATGTTCGGGTCCTTGACCTTGTACTCGCCGCGGACCTGCTTGACGATCAGCTCGGAGTCGCCGACGAGGTCGAGCTCCGTGGCGCCGAGCGCCCGCGCCCGCTCGATGCCGAAGATCAGGGCCCGGTACTCGGCGACGTTGTTGGTCGCCCGGCCGATCACCTCGCCGGCGCTGTCGACGATCTCGCCGTCGGCGTCGCTGACGACGGCCGCGATCGCAGCCGGGCCGGGGTTCCCGCGCGAGCCCCCGTCGACGTGGACGGTCAGCCTCAAGCTTCCTCGACCGGGGTGGTCGCGGCGGTCTTCTCCTCGAGCGTCCCGTCGGCGGCTGCCATCAGGTTCCAGGTTCTATCAGCGGTGCCGAGCTGATCGATCGTGTCTCCTTTGCCGGACTCGCGGACCTCGTGTCCGCGCGGGCCCGGGCCGACCTCCCACTGGTACCAGGTGATCTCCCAGGCGATCGTCAGCCGGACCACGTCGCCGTCGCCGTTGCCCTTGCGAACGAGGGCGGTCGCGCGGGGCGGGCCCAGGGTCCGGGTGAGCCCGGCGACCGTGCGGCGGTGGTCGGAGTGGTTGAAGGCGTAGAGCGCATCGGCGACGGTCGTGGTGCCGGGTGGCGACGGCTCGGGTGGGGGCTCGGGGGCGGCGAGCGGCTCGGGCTCGTAGTCGGGTTCGGAAGCGGGTTCAGCGACTTCGCGCTCGCGCTCGCCGGACCGCTCGGACGCGGCCTGGCGGCCCCGTGAGATCCACCCACCGAGGACCTGGGCGCCGCGACCGCGGCGGCGGTCCCGGCCGCCGGTGGCCCCCCCGGCGGCGGCCGCGTCCTCGGGCCGGACCCAGCCGGCGGCCTCGGCCCGCGGCTTGCAGAGCTCGCAGACGTCGACCTCCTCGCCGTCGCGGGTCAGGAAGGCGATCGGCCGCTCGCCCGGCAGCAGTCGCCGGCCGCAGACCGCGCAGGACGGATCCGGCTCCTTCTCGTCGAACATGCCGCGCTGAGGTTAGATCACCGGCGACGGCAGCCCGCGAGGCCGCAGCCGCGGCGGGCTCGCCCGTTCAGGCCGCGTTCTGGAGGTGAGAGCGCATTCCCAGCACCGCCTTGGTGTGGAGCTGGGAGACGCGGGACTCGGTGACGCCGAGGACGTCCCCGATCTCGCGCAGGGTCAGGGTCTCGTAGTAGTAGAGGGCGATCACGAGGCGCTCGCG
>JADFCZ010000091.1 GCA_018263295.1 Conexibacter sp. | reverse complement strand
TCGTCGACGGAGCATTCGAGCTCGTCCGCCATCTCCTCCTCGCTCGGGGCCCGGCCGAGGCGGTTCTCGAGCTTGGAGTGCGCCTTCTCCACGTCGCGGGCCTTCGCGCGCACCGATCGCGGGACCCAGTCGAGGGAGCGGAGCTCGTCGATGATCGCCCCGCGGATCCGCGATACGGCGTAGGTCTCGAACTTGATCTCGCGATCGAGGTCGTAGCGCTCGATCGAGCCGATCAGGCCGATCAGGCCGTAGGAGATGAGATCGCCCTCCTCCACGTGCGAGGGAAGGCCCGACGCCATGCGGCCGGCGACGTACTTGACCAACGGTGAGTACGCCACGACCAGTCGCTCGCGGGCGCGCTCGTCGCCTTCCTCCTTGCAGCGACGCCAAAGCTCCTTCAGCTCAACCGCTTTGACGTTGGTTTCCATTCAGAGCCCTCCTTGCGCTCATACGTTAGTCCAGGCCGCCTCAGGCACGCGGATGGGCGCCGACGTAGGCGTCCCGCAGCCGTCCGGGCTCGACCCGGGTGTAGATCTGTGTCGTCGAGATGCTCGCGTGCCCGAGCAGCTCCTGGATCGAGCGGAGGTCCGCCCCGCCCTCGAGCATGTGGGTGGCGAACGAGTGGCGCAGCGCGTGCGGGGAGACCCGCCCGGCGATCGCGGCCTCGTCGACCCAGCGCCCGAGGCGCCGCGTCACGTCCGACGGCGACAGCCGGCGGCCGCTCTTCGAGATCAGCAGCGCCCGCTCGGCGGGATCGTCCGCCAACACCGGCCGGAACCGCTCGATGTAGCGGGACGCCGCGCGCTGGGCGGGCTCGCCGAGCGGCACGATCCGCTCCTTGTCGCCCTTGCCGCGGACGCGCACGGTCTCGTTCTCGAAGTCGATCGAGTCGACGTCGAGCGCGACCAGCTCCGAGCAGCGCAGCCCGCAGGAGTAGGCCAGTTCGAGCATCGCCTTGTCGCGGGCGTCGAGCGGGGTGGCGGCGGGGATCCGCTCGAGCAGCACGCGGGCCTGGTCGCGGTCGAGCACACGGGGAAGCCGCGAGGCCGATTTCGGGTTCGGCAGGAGCTCGGCCGGATTCTGCTCGGCGGCGCCGGTGCGGGTGAGGAAGTCGAACAGGCCGCGGGCTGCCGCGAGCTTGCGGCCGACGCTCGAGCGTTCGAGGCCGCGGCCGGCGAGCGCGGCGGCGTAGCCGCGCAGGCGCTTGTAGCTGAGATCCCGCGGATCGGCGATCCCGTTCTCGGCGGCCCACTCGGCAAGCTCCTCGAGATCCGAGGAGTAGGCGCGCAGGGTGTTCGGGGACAGGCGGCGCGCGGAGAGCTCACGGCGATAGCCGATCAGGGCCGACTGCCAGGCGGCAGAGATCTCGGGCCGGGTCTGCTGAACGGTTGCCATGAAGTCTCCGATTCGCCCTCGCGGTCCGCGACCCTCCCGGCGGTCGCCGGCTGTCGCGACTCAGCCGATGTAGATCGGGGTGCCGACGTCGACGCGGTCGTAGAGGTCGATCACGTCCGGGACCGACATCCGCACGCAGCCGTGGGAGGCGGCGCTTCCGAGCGAGGCGGTGTCGGAGGTGCCGTGGATGCCGGCGCCGTTGTAGATGCCCATCCAGCGCGCCTTCAGCGGGTTGTCGGGGCCGGGCGGGATCGTCTGGCCCGCGAGGCTGCCGGCCCAGTCGGAATCGGGCACGTTCCAGACGGGATCGACCTGCTTGTCCTGGATCGAGTAGAGGCCGGTCGGGGTGTCGAAGCCCTGGGCGCCGATCGCGACGGTGTACTGCGTCTCGACCTTGAGGTCGCGGTAGAGCGTCAGCGTGAAGTTGGAGCGGTCGACGACGATGTAGGTCGGGTACTTGTCGGCGACTTCGGCGGTGGTGACCTCGGGCTTGATCTTCTCGACGTCGGCCTTGACCGTCCGGTCGGCAGGGTCCTCGAGCGCGGTGACGACGCTGTCGCGGAGCGCGTTCTGATCGAGCTTGATGCCCGGCTGCGAGGCGACCGGCACCAGTTCGCCGGCGCTCGGCTTGACGCTGGCGTCGACCGCGTCCTGGTCGATGTTGCCGGCGATGTGGGATATGAAGTGCTCGACCTCGTCCTCGTCGTAGGAGATCTTCGGGGTGATCTCCTCGTCGACCTCGCCGCCGGTGATCGCGCGCCAGGTCCGGCCCGGTAGGCCGCCCTCCTGCGATACCGCGATGGCATCGTCGATCGTGCGGTCGATGTCGGCGCTGAGGTCGCTCTCGTGCGGCGTCAGCGTGAACTTCTCGTCGCCGTGCTTGACGGTGACGGTCTCGTCGATCGGGTCGAGCAGGCTGGTCTCGACCTGGGTCCGGGCCGCGTCGGCATCGAGGCCGCCGACGTCGATCCCGCCGATGGTCACGCCCTCGGCGATCTTGTCCTCGCGGGTCGAGTCCCAGACGTAAACGAGCAGCGCGGCGATGATCGCCGTGAAGACGACCGCAACGAGCGAAATCTGCGCCTTGCGCCCCATTCGAGTCCTTCGAAGCCTCTCTGCGCGACCGAAACCCGTTGCTGCGGGTCACTTCGCTTTCTGAAGTGTAGGCAGGTCGCCGGACCGGTGAACCCGCACGGCGGCCGTGCAACCAGGTTTGCGGCCCCGGATGCGACCTCGGGGCTAGATCCCGAAGGGCTCGCTCTCGGTGCCCGAGGCCTCGGTGGACTCCGGCTGCGGCGGGCGCGTCAGCGGACTGCGGCGGAGGAATCGCTCGACCTCGCCCTCGTAGGTGTAGGAGGACTCGACGCCGCGGAGGATCGGCTGCAGGCGCAGGTGCTCGGCGAACGCGAGCACCGACTCCCTCGTGGTGTAGCCGTAGAGGAATCCGCTCGCCTTGTAGCGGCGGTTGTCGAGCCCACGGCCGAATCGCATCATGCTCTGCATCTCCGGCGGGATCTGGATCCCGAGGGTCCGCAGCGGCGCGGTCAACAGGCCGTTGCCCCACGGCGGCAGCACCGGCAGCGGCCGCTTGCCGAGCAGGCCGATGATCTCCGACAGCGCCAGGACCCCGTCCGCGGCGACGTTGAAGACGCCCGGGAGGCGGTTGACGGCGGCGTGCTCGAGCGCGTGGACGACGTCGTCCTCGTGCACGAACTGGAGGCGGGGATCGAAGCCGGCGACCATCGGCACCAGCGGCAGCTGGAACATGCGCGCGAAGGAGGTGTTGACGTCCGGCCCGAGCACGTTGGCGCAGCGCAGAACGGTGACGTCGACGTTCTTCTGCTTGGCCGCGAAGTCGATGACCGAGGCCTCCGCCTCGCCGACGTCACGCTCGATCGGGCTCGTCGCCGGACCCGAGCGGCCCATCACCTCGGTGAAGAACGCGGGGTCGGTCTGGGCGGAGCCGTAGACGTGGCCGGAGGACTTGAAGATGAACTTCCGCACCGGGGACGCCTCGCCTGCGCAGGCCGCGAGCAGGTTCATGGTCCCGATGACGTTGCTCTCATGGGCGCGCTGGCGGCTCGTCGTGATCGAGTCGACCACGAGCCTGGCGTCGATCACGGTGTCGATCCGGGCCGCGCGCACGATCCGCTGGATCAGCCCGTGCTGGTTGGACACCTTCACGAACTCGGTCCGCTCGAGCTCCCGCGTCGGGTCGCGGGAGTCGACGCCGACGATCGCCTCGACTTCGGCGAACGACTCCAGCGCCTGGGCGAGCCGCCCGCCCCAGTAGCTCGAGAGCCCCGTGATCAGCACCCGCCGGCGCCCGGGGCGCTCGGCGACGACCTCCACCCCGTCGCTCATCCGAGCCAGACCGACTTCCGGCGGGAGACCATCTCGTGCAGGTTCTCCTGGATCCGCGCCCGGACCTCCTGGGCGACGGACTGAACCAGCGCCTTGTCCTCGGCGGGCTCGGAGCCCATCTTCGTCGTGTCGATCGGCTCGAGGAAGCGGATCTTGAACTTGGCGGGGAGGTAGCCGAGCATCCCGGCCGGGCCGAGCCAGGGGAACGTCGGGGTCAGCGGGAAGTAGATGAGGCCGGTCGCCTTCTGCAGGAGCCGCGAGCGGGCGAAGACCGGCGCCGCCTCCTCGGCCCCGACGACGCAGACCGGCACCAGCTTCGCCTCGGCGCGCATCGCCGCCTCGACGAACCCGCCGCGGCCGAAGCGCTGGACCTTGTAACGGTCCTTGACCAGCTTCTCGGTGCCCTTGCGGCCCTCCGGGAAGACGAGCACGAGCTGCCCCTCGTCGTAGAGGAGGCGGTGGACGTTGGCCGGGTGGGCCGGGACGCAGCCGATCTTCGGCAGCAGCGCCGAGAAGCCGGGGTACCCCTTGAAGAAGTGCTCGACCGTCATGTACAGCGGCCGCGGATCGGGGTGCTCGTCGCGGATCGCCTTGCCGATCATCGCGGCGTCGGGAGGCAATGCCCCGGCGTGGTTGGAGACGAGCAGGGCGCCGCCGTCGGAGGGGACGTTCTCGATCCCCTCGACGTCGCAGCGGAACCAGTAGCGGTAGAAGAACTCGACCAGCGTGGCGTCGAAGACGCCCTCGACACGCTCGGAGCGGCCCCAGTCGTCGATCTGGCGATCGGCCTCGATCGCGGGCAGCAGCGACCGCATCCGGTCGCGGTCGGAGACGTCGAGCGCCTGCTCCTCGTCGGCGAGGTCGGGCCCCGGGGCGAGCGATGTGTGCCGCGGTTCGATCGCGGAATGATCGCACCTGAGGGAAGGCGGTCGCGACTCTCCGGACTAATCTCCGGTTCGTGGAAGCAGACGAGGCGAAGGCGGAGGCGAAGCCGCGAACGCGGACGCCGCGCGCCGTCACCTATCCCTACCGGCGGATCGCCGCCGTCGAGGGCACGCCGGCCGACGGGCCCGACCCCTACGGCGATCCCGATCCCGCCTGGCTGAAGATCGACTGGCAGCAACACCTGCGGACGATCGACGTCGACGGCGCGCAGATCAACTACGCCGAGATCGGCGACGGCCCGGCGGTGATCTTCGTCCACGGCCTCGGCGGCTGCTGGCAGAACTGGCTCGAGAACATGCCGCGGATGGCCGAGCTCGGATACCGGGCGATCGCCTTCGACCTGCCCGGGTTCGGCTCGAGCCCGATGCCGCCCTGGGAGATCTCGATCCCCGGTTACGGAACGCTCCTCGACCGGCTCCGGGAGGAGCTCGGCATCGGCCACTGCACGCTCGTCGGCAACTCGATGGGCGGCTTCATCGCGGCCGAGGTCGCGGTCCGCGAGCCCGAGTGGGTCGATCGCCTGGTCCTCGTCTCCTCGGCCGGGATCAGCCACGCGACGATGCGCAAGGGGCCGGTGATCGCGGGCGCCCGGATCAGCGTCGCGACCAATCCCCTGCTGCGGCGCGTCGACCTGGTGTCGATGCGGCGACCGGGGCTGCGCCAGGTCGCCTTCGGCAAGGTGATGAGGCACCCCGACAAGCTCCGCCGGGAGCTCCTCGTCGAGTTCATGGCGCCGGCGCTCGGCGCGGCCGGATTCATCCCCGCGGTCGCGGCGCTGACCGGCTACGACCTGCTCGACCGGCTGCGGCAGATCCGCGTCCCGACGCTGATCGTCTGGGGGCGCGACGACCTCGTCGTGCCCGCATCCGACTCCACCGGGTTCGTCGAGCGCATCCCCGGCGCCGAGCTCGTCGTGTTCGAGGACTGCGGGCACGTCCCGATGGCCGAGCGGCCGACCCGCTTCAACCGGCTGCTGGCGCGCTTCTGCGAGACCGCGCACACCTGAGGGACGGGCCGGAGGCCGAAGCGGCCGCTCAGCGGCGCTTGATCACGGAGACGACCGCCTCGGGAATCCGGCGCCGGGAGCCGTCGAGGGCGTCGCGCAGGGCGTCGGCGGTCCCGGGGCCGTGCATCCCGGTGCCGTGCCCGGTTAGCAGGTGTTCGGGCTCGAACTCGGCGAGCCGCCGGGGCGGCGTCATCCGCAGCATCGGGTGGATCCCGATCGCCTCCGAGCCGGCCCGGAAGTAGGGCGCGGTCCCGACCGCCTCGGGGACGATCAGCGCGGAGTCGGCCGGCGAGTGGATCGCGACCTCCCTCCAGAAGCGGTTGTCCACGACCTTGACCGGCTCGAGGCCGCTGCCGGCGATTCCGCCGAATGGCAGCCGGTGAAGCGGAGCGTCGTAGCGCTCGGCGAACTCGGCGCAGTCGCGGTTGTGGCGGTCGAGGAGCTGGAGGACGCCGGCCACCTGGTCGCCGGACGCGACCGCCTCGATCCGCTCGCCGATGCCGGGGACGTCGACCGGGTCGACGATCCACACCTTGCCCTCGTCGCCGAGGCGGACGGCGTGGCAGGCTCGCTGCATCACCTCGCCCGAGTCGACGAGCCAGGAGAGGCCGAGATCGTGCTCTTCGAAAAGCGGGCCGCTCACCCGGCGGACCCTACCGACGCAATCGCCGCGGGCGTTTTCATCCGTTGCTTGTTCAACCCATATTGGGTAGCCGCCACGGATGCTTACGGGCAAAGCCGGTCATACGTTTCTTCCATGCTGTCGTTCGTCAGATGCCCTCGTTGTGGGAAGTCGACGTTCGCAGTGGGATCGCGCGATCGGGCCCGCCCGAACTGCTCGCGATGCGGCGAGCCACTGCCCGCCGGCAAGCTCTCGGCGTCCGACCCGGACACGCTCGAGACCCGCGTCCGCGAATTTCACCGTCGCGGCCTGGGCCGCCCGCGCTGAGTCAGGACGTGACCGCGCCCGCGGAGGCGCTCGAGACCGTGTCCGCGTACTTCTTCATCACGCCTGAGGCGAAGGCCGGCTCCGGCGCCTCGTAAGCGGCGATCCGGGCGGCGATCTCCTCGTCGCTGAGGTCGACGTCGATCGTCCGGGCGGCGACGTCGATCGTGATCGTGTCGCCTTCGCGGAGGGCCGCGATCGGCCCGCCCTTTACCGCCTCCGGCGCCACGTGGCCGATCATCAGGCCGCGGGTCGCGCCGGAGAAGCGCCCGTCGGTGATCAGCGCGACGTCCTCGCCGTGGCCGCTGCCGACGATCGCGGCGGTCACCTGGAGCATCTCGCGCATCCCGGGGCCGCCGGTGGGGCCCTCGTTGCGGATCACGATGATGTCACCGGGGTTGATGCCGCCCGCCTTGACGACGGCGAAGCAGTCCTCCTCGCGCTCGAATACGCGGGCCGGGCCGGTCTGGCCCGTCCGCTCGGTTCCGGCGACCTTGACGACGGCGCCCTCGGGGGCGAGGTTGCCGTGCAGGATCGCGAGGCCGCCCTGGGCCTTGACCGGGTCGGCGACCGGGCGGACCACGTCCTGGCCGGGGGATTCGTCGGCGGCGTCGGCCTCCTCGCCGATCGTGCGGCCGGTGACCGTGATCTGGTCGCGGTGGAGCAGGCCCGCCTCGGAGAGGCGGCTGAGGATCAGCGGCACCCCGCCGGCGCGGTAGAGGTCGGTGGCTACGTAGCGGCCGCCGGGCTTCATGTCGGCGAACAGCGGCGTCTGCTTCGAGATCCGCTCGAAGTCGGCCATCTCCAGCGGGACGCCGGCCTCGCGGGCGACGGCGAGCAGGTGGAGGACGCCGTTGGTCGAGCCGCCGGAGGCACAGACGGTCGCAATCGCGTTCTCGAGCGACTCCTTGGTGATGATCCGGCTCGGTCGCAGGTCATCGCTCAGGACTCTCATTACGAGCTCGCCGATCTTCTCGGCGACGGTGTTCTTCTCATCGTCCTCGGCGGGGACCATCGCCGAACCGCCGGCGGAGATGCCGAGGGCCTCGAAGGCGCAGGCCATCGTGTTGGCTGTGAACTGGGCGCCGCAGGCTCCCGCCCCCGGGCTCGCCACGTCCTCGAGCGCGTGGAGCTCGTCGTCGGTGACCGTGCCGGCCGCGTGGCCGCCGATCGCCTCGAAGACGTCGAGGATCGTGACGTCGCGGCCGTGGTAGCGGCCGGGCGCGATCGAGCCGCCGTAGAGCATCACCGAGGGGATGTCGAGCCGGGCGAGCGCCATCACGCAGCCGGGGATCGTCTTGTCGCAGGCCGAGAGCGCGATCAGGGCGTCGAACTGATACCCGCGGGCGGTGAGCTCGATCGAGTCGGCGATGACCTCGCGGCTGACCAGCGAGCTCTTCATCCCCTTGGTGCCCATCGTGATCCCGTCGGAGATCGCGATCGTGTTGAACTCCATCGGCGTGCCGCCGGCGGCGCGGACGCCCTCCTTGATGTGTTCGGCGAGCCCGCGCAGGTGGAAGTTGCAGGGCATCGCCTCGATCCAGGTGTTGGCGATGCCGATCGTCGGCCGCTTCAGGGCGGCGTCGTCGAACCCGATCCCCTTCATGTAGGCGCGCGCGGCGGCGCGGTCGGGACCGTCGAAGACGGCCGCGGAACGGGGGCGTGGGAGTTCGGTCGAATCGCTCATCGTGGCTCCAATTCTTGCGGAGGCGTCTAGACGCCGGCGGGATCGTCGAGGCTGCCCTCGGCTCCGGCGGGCGAGCGGCTGGTCCACTCGCTGAGCCGGGCGATGTCCCGGCGGACGTGATCGGGGTCGAGCTGGCGCCCCGGCAGGTGCATGTTGGCCTCGTTGATGAGGCCGCGCTCGTCGGCTCGGAGCGCGAGCCACTTGGCGAGCGCGTCGTCGGCGTCGGGAAGGCGCTGGGAGCCCTCGGGCTCGTCGCGGTCGGGGAAGCTCACGCAGTGCTCGTTGAGGAGCTCGCCGGTCGCGGCGTTGAAGCTGACGATCGGCTTGTGCGGGTAGATCAGGTAGCCGTAGGTCGGCTCGCCGCCGCGCTCGGCCCCGAAGCAGTGGAGGAACCCGAGCGCCTTGTAGGCCTCGAGAGCGTCGGCGCCGAGCACCTCGGCGAGGAGCTTCTCGGCCCGCCGCTCGGCTCGGAGCTGCTCACCCGGGTCGGGAAGCGAGTGGCCGCGCCGCGGCTTCGGCGCCGGCTTCGGACGCATCCGCCGCTTGTGGGCGAGGTCGGGCAGGAAGGCGAAGCCCGCCAGGGCGACGCAGACGATCGCCAGGGACGCCGCGGCGACGCTCATCCGCCGGCCGCCGGAGGGATGAAGATCACGCGCTCGGCGTCGCGAGGAACGTCCTCGAACTCGCGCACCAGCATCGCCTGCCTGCGGCCCCCCGCTCCCGTCGGCACCGCCGCCCACATCCCCTGGTCGAGCTGGCGCCGGAAGGCCTCGACGAGGCGGGCCTCGTCCTCGGCCAGCTCCGGATCACCCTCCGCGAGCAGCTGATCGCCGTACCCCGGCTTCATGCGGACGAGCTTCATGTGCCGATTATGGCAGCGGCGGACGCGGCCGCCGGGATGCGATAGCGAGCGCGTCGACGGGGCCCGCGCCGGCGCCGACGTCCCGCAGCCCGGCGGCGACGGCCTCACCCGCGCGCAGGCGGGCTTCGATCGCCGCCTCGCGCAGCGGGAACCCGATCGCGAGCAATGCCGCGAGCGTCGAGCTGTGGGTGCACCCGGAGCCGTGCGCGGCCCCGTCGGCGTGGACGGGGCCGGGGATCGCGAGCGTTCCGGTGCCGTCGTCGAGGAGGTCGGTGCCGTCGGCGTGGCCCCCGGTCACGATCGCCGCGGCGGGGCCGAGCGCGCGGATGGCGGCCGCAAGCTCCTCGAGGCTGGCACTCTCGCCGAGCCCTGCGATCGCCCGCGCTTCGGGCAGGTTCGGCGTGACCACGGTCGCGAGCGGCAGCACGCGCTCGACGAGCGCCTCGCGGGCGCCGTCGTCGAGCAGGCCGGCGCCGCTCTCGGAGACCATCACCGGATCCACCACGACCGGCGCGTCACCGGTCAGCGCCAGCGCCTCGACGACCGCGTCGATCGTCGCCGCGGTGCCGAGCATGCCGACCTTGACGGCGTCGACCCCGATGTCGGCGGCGACGGCCGCCACCTGGGCGACGATGACCTCCGGCGGCACGGCGTGGATCGCATCGACGCCGACGGTGTTCTGCGCCGTGATCGCGGTGATCGCGGTCGTGCCGTGGACGCCCACGGCGGCGAACGCCTTCAGGTCGGCCTGGATTCCGGCGCCACCCCCGGAGTCGGAACCGGCGATGGCAAGGGCGACGGGTGTCCGCGGCTCGCTCATCCGCCCGATCCTAGATAAGCCGCCCAGCCCCGCCCGGCTCCGCGAGGGTCGTCCGGGTCCAGCGGCCGCCGTGGTCACCGCGCACGTAGCCGTCGCGCTCGAGCCGGGCGAGCGCGATCAGGGTCGCCGAGAAGCCGACGCCGGCGGCGGCGGCGATCGCGTCGGCCGTGGCGGCGCCGCCGTCGAGGGCGGCGAGAACGGCCGCTCCCTCTGCCGTCGTCGCCGGGCCGCTGGGCTGCGGCGGCGCCGAGCCGGGCCCGAGCAGGAGGTCGAGCACGTCGCGGGCATCGCGGACGAGGGCGGCCCCGTCCCCGAGCAGGCGGTTGGTCCCCGACGAGCGCCAGGAGGTGACGGGGCCGGGGACGGCGCCGACGGTCCTCCCCGCCTCGATCGCCATCTCGGCGGTGATCAGCGACCCCGACCGCTCGGCCGCCTCGACGACGACGGTCACGCCGCCGAGCGCCGCCATCAGCCGGTTGCGCGCGGGGAACACCCACCGGAACGTCGCGGCGCCGGGCGCGAGCTCCGAGAGAACGGCACCGGATGCGCAGATCCGGCGATAGAGGCCGACGGCCGAGCGGGGGTAGGCGCGATCGGCGCCGGGGCCGAGTACGGCGATCGTCGTTCCGCCGGCCGCGAGCGCGCCCTCGTGGGCGGCCGAGTCGATCCCGAGCGCGAGGCCGCTGACGACGACGATCCCCGCCGCTGCGAGCTCCCGCGCGAGCTCGTGGGCGACCTGACGGCCGTAGGCGCCGCAGCGGCGGGAGCCGACGATGGTCACGGCCCGGTCCGGATCGAGCCCGGCGACGATGCCCGCGTCCCCGCGTCCGAAGAGCGCGTGGGGCTGCGAGCGGCCGAGCGCGTCGAGCCCGGTCGGATAGCCGGGGCCGTGAGGGCACATGACCCAGCCGGTCCCGGATTCGGCCGCTGCCTGCCGGGCACGGGCGCCGGCGGTCGCCAGCGCCGCCTTCCAGTCCGTCGGGGCGACCGCGACGGCGAGCTCGCGGTCGCCGAGCGCGAGCAGGTCGCGAGCACGCTCCCCCGCTCTCGCTCCGACCGAGCGGTCGATGTTCGCGGCGAGCAGCGACAGGAGCTGGCCCCGGCGCAGGCATTCGGCGCAGGCGCCGCTCATCCGGCCTCCCGCCGCCGCAGGGCGAGGGCCTCGGCGACGTGATCGGCGCCGACGGCGCGGGACCCGTCGAGGTCCGCGCAGGTGCGAGCGACCTTGATGACCCGATTCCAGCCGCGCCCGCTCAGCCCGTACTCGTCGTGCCCCGAGACGAGCGCCGCGCGGGCGTCTTGGTCGAGACCCGCGGACGCGGCGATCTCGGCGTCGGTCATCGAGGCGTTGACGCGGTCGGGTCCGAGCCGCTCGCGCTGGGCTTCGCGGGCGTCGAGCACCCGAGCGGCGACCTCCGCCGACGTCTCGCCGGGGTCGCCGGAGAGGGCGGCGGCGGACGGCTGCTCGACCGCCAGCACCAGGTCGATCCGGTCGGCGAGTGCTCCGCTGAGCCGCGCGGCGTAGGCGCGAACCCGCTCGGCGGTGCACGAGCAGCGAGGCGAGTCGGCCCCGTACCCGCACGGACAGGGGTTGGCGGCGGCGAAGAGCTGGAAGTCGGCGGGCAGCGTCGTCGCGCCGCGCGCCCGCGAGATCGTCACCTCCCCGTCCTCGAGCGGCTGGCGCAGCGCTTCGAGGGAGGCTCGCGAGAACTCGCCGAGCTCATCGAGGAAGAGCACCCCTCGATGCGCCAGCGTGATCTCCCCCGGCCGCGGCGGGCTGCTGCCGCCGACGAGACCGGCGGCCGAGATGGTGTGGTGCGGAGCTCGGAACGGACGCGGGGCGAGCGTCCCGTCGGCGCTCGGCCGTCCCGCGACGCTGGCGATCCTCGTCACCTCGATCGCCTCGCGGCGCGAGAGCGGCGGTAGGATCGACGGCAGCCGTCGTGCCGCCAGTGACTTGCCGGCGCCGGGCGGCCCGACCACGAGCGCCGCATGACCTCCCGCCGCGGCGATCTCGAGGCCGCGGCGGAGGCCGGGCTGCCCCTTGAGGTCGGCGAGGTCGGGCAGCGCCGGCGCGGAACGGGACGCGATCGGCGCGGGTCCGGCCGGGATCTCGCCCGCAGCCAGGGTCCGGAGGTCGGCGAGCGATCCCAGGGGGGCGATCGCCGGCCCCTCGATCAGGCCGGCCTCGGGGGCGTTTGCGGCCGGCAGCGCGAAGCCCCGGCCCCCCTCCCGCTCCACCCGCTCGGCCATCGCGAGGGCGCCGGGCAGCGGCCGGATGCCGCCGTCGAGCGCAAGCTCGCCGGCGAGCCACCAGCCGTCGAGCGGAGCGCCGGCGAGCTGGTCGGAGGCGACGAGGATCGCGGCGGCGATCGCGAGGTCGTAGCCCGGCCCTGCCTTGCGCAGGTCGGCGGGCGCGAGGTTGGCGGTGATCCGCTGCAACGGGAAGTCGAAGCCGGAGTTGACGAGGGCGGCGCGGACCCGCTCCCGCGATTCGCGCACGGCGGCGTCGGGCAGCCCGACGATCGTGAAGGCCGGCAGGCCGCGATGGATGTCGATCTCGGCGTCGACCGGGACAGCCTCGACCCCCGAGATCGCCAGTGTCCGCATCCGTGCCAGCACCCCGGCGACGCTAGGCGGGCCGCAGTCACGGGTGGGCGACGCGATGTGCCGTTGCCGCACGGGTCCGAGCCGACTCGCTCACATCCCGTCGCGGCGAAGTGCTCCGCGGAGCACTCTCGCGGCCCGCCGGCCGCCCGGGAGTGTCCCGCGGGACACTCGGGGGCGCTCTCGCGATCCCGCTGACGCGCTCCCCAACCGTACGCCTCATGTTGCCGATCCGGCGCGTTCCCGCACACGGCTTCACCCACCCGTGACGCCGCTCGCGCGACGATCGTCCGCATGGCGAGGAGCGCACGCAGATGACCCGGGCGAGGCTGCGGACCGGGCGGATCGGCGAGGAGCTGGCCTGCCGGCACCTCGAGCGGCGGGGCCTGACGATCGTCGCGCGCAACTGCCGGACGCGGTTCGGCGAGATCGACGCGATCGCGATCGACGGGGACGCCCTCGCGTTCGTCGAGGTGAAGACGGTCCGGGCCGGCGCGCGCCACGGCCCGGAGTTGCCGATCCACGCGGTCGGCCGCCGCAAGCAGATGCAGGTGCGGCGGCTCGCGCGGGCATGGCTCGCTGAAAACCTGCCGCCGCGGTATCGCTCGATCCGCTTCGACGTGGTCGGCGTCAGCCTCGACGCGGGCGGCGGCGCGGTGATCGAGCACCTGCCGGCCGCGTTCTGAGGATCAGTCGAGCAGGCCCACCTGGCGCAGGATCGAGACGGAGTCGGAGTAGACGTCCTTGCGGGCGATCAGCTCGCCCTCGAAGGGGATCACGTCCATGCCGACCCACTCGAGCCGGTTGCCGGTCGGCGGCGCGACGAGGTCGCCACGGCGCATCTCGTTGGCGTGCGTGGCGGTCGCCGTCCATTCCTGGACGACGAGGTCGTCGCGCACGTAGAGCCGTCGGGTCGAGAACTCGAGGTCCGGCCAGGACTCGAAGATCCGGGCGATGTGGTCGCGGACGTCCTCGCCCTCGGCCCGCTCGCCGGCGGTGTGGTTCTCGAAGACCATGCCCGGTGCGTGCATCGACATGATCGCGTCGACGTCGTGGGCGTTCCAGGCCTCGTTGTAGCGGTCGATCGCAGCCTTCAGGTCGGCGCTCATCTCGTGCCTCCTCAGTTGCCTACGCCGAATCTAACTCCAGCTGGCTGTAGGCGGTAGAGGCGAACGAGCGCCGGTGCAGGTCGCAGATGCCGATGCGCTGGATCGCGTCGCGGTGCTGCGGCGACGAGTAGCCGACGTTCGTGTCGAAGTCCCAGCCCCGGTACGTCTCGGCGGCCTGGCGCATGTAGCGATCGCGGGTGACCTTGGCGATCACCGAGGCGGCGGCGATGGCGGCACTGCGGGCGTCGCCCTCGACCACGGCCTGGTGCTCGACCCGGCAGCGCGAGCCGAGGCGGAAGCCGTCGCTGAGGCAGACCGCTCCGGGGACGGCCACGCGGCCGAGCATGTCGCCGAGCGCGTTCAGGTTCGTGACGTGCAGGCCGCGGGCGTCGATGCCGCCGGCGCAGCGCGCGGTGACGGCGACGCGGCCGGCCGCGGCGAGCACCGCCGGGTACAGCCGCTCGCGCTCCTCCTCGGTCTTGCGCTTCGAGTCGTCGAGGCCGGCGAGCGTCTTCCGCACCTCGGGCGTGAGGCAGCGGTAGTCGAGGAGGACCGCCGCTGCCACGAGCGGCCCTGCGAGCGAGCCGCGCCCGGCCTCGTCGGCCCCGGCCACGAAGCGGCGGCCGAACTGCTGGTCGAAACGGAACAGCCATGCCGTCCGGCGGCCGTCGGGACGCCGCGTCTTGCGGCGCTTCGGCTTCGCCGCCGCCGGAGCCTCCTCCGGCGTCACCTCAGAGCAGGCCGATTCGGTCGAGGGGCCAGTAGGTGGCGAAGGCCTTGCCGATGATCCAGTCCTTGGGGACGGGGCCCCAGAATCTGCTGTCGTCGCTGGCTCCACGGTTGTCGCCCATCATGAAGTAATGATCGGGCGGGATCGTGATCTCCTTCGGGAGGTTGCACCCGCGGGCGTTGCCGCAGGGCCGGATGAAGTCGTCCTCGATCCGCTCGCCGTTGACGATGGCGTGGCCGTCGATGATCTTCAGGGTGTCGCCCGGGGTGGCGACCACACGCTTGATGAAGTTGGTGTCGGCGGGCTCGTCGACCGGCTCGGGGCAGGCCTCGGTCTCCGGCTTGGGCACGCCGCACTCCTCGGTCGTGTCGGCGCCCTTCGGCGGGTGGAAGACGACGATGTCGCCGATCTCGGGATCGCTGAAGTGGTAGCTGACCCGCTGGACGAGGACGCGCTGGCCGACCTCGAGCGTCGGGATCATCGACCCCGTGGGGATCTGGTACGGCTTGACGACGAACGCCTGGATGAGGAGGGCCAGGCCGATCGCGAAGGCGACGATGACGACGAGCTCGACGATGGCGCCGAGCGTCGACTTGGGCCGCGGCATGCTCGGCATGGCGATTCGTCGGCGCGGGCGCGCTAGGCGTCCTGCCGCGAATCCTCGTCGTCTGCGTCGGAGTCGGCGTCCGGCTCCGCGGCTTCTCCCTCCGGCTCCCCAGCCGGCTCGTTGGTGTCGGCGGGGGCTTCCTCGTCGCCCTCGGCATCGGACTCGGAGGTATCGGCGGCGGCCTCGGGCTCGGCTTCCGCCTCGGCCTCGGGTGCCTGGGCCTCCTCGGCCTCGGGAACCTGTTCGACCTCGACGATCGCCTCCTCGCCCTCGCCCTCGGCGGGGACGGCTTGCGGGGCCTCGACCTGCGTCGTGCCCTCGGCGTCGATCGCCTCGTCCTCCTCGGCGCCGAGGGTGTCCTCGCCGATGCCCCAGCGGCGCTCGGCGACGCGGGCGGCCTTGCCGACACGGTCGCGGAGGTAATAGAGCTTGGCGCGCCGGACGTCGCCGCGGGCGGCGATCTCGAGCTGCTCGATCTTGGGCGAGTGCAGCGGGAAGGTTCTCTCGACGCCGACGCCGAAGGACTGCTTGCGGACCGTGAACGTCTCGCGGACGCCGCTGCCCTGGCGCTTGATCACGACGCCCTCGAAGACCTGGGTCCGGGTGCGGTTGCCCTCGATCACCTGGAAGTGGACGCGAACGCGGTCGCCGGCGGCGAACTGCGGGCGCTTGCGCAGCTGCTCCTTCTCGAGGCTCTGGATGATCGTGCTCATGTGATTCGGGCTCCGGCTCGTCTGGATCCCGCCGGCTCCGGGTGTCGGGCGGCGGCTGGTGACCGGGCGGCGGCCGGTGGGCGGCCGCGCGGCGGGGAATAGTAGCTAAGAGCCGCCGGAAGCCGTTTCACCGCGCTCGCGGCTGCGCTCGAGCCGCCAGCCCCGGACGCGCTCGTGGTCGCCGGAGAGCAGCACGTCCGGCACGCCCCAGCCGCGATAGGTGGCCGGGCGGGTGTAATGCGGGTACTCGGGATGGCCCTCGAGCGCATCCGAGAACGACTCCTCGAGCGCGCTCTCGGCGTGGCCCAGCGCGCCGGGCAGCTTCCGCAGGACGGCGTCGGCCACGACCATCGCGGCGAGCTCGCCGCCGGCGAGGACGTAGCGGCCGATCGAGACCGCGTCGGTGACGAGGTGCTCGCGGACACGCTCGTCGATGCCCTCGTAGCGCCCGCAGAGGAGCGTCAACTCGGGCTCGGACGCGAGGTCGATCGCCAACTCCTCATCGAACATCCGCCCGGACGGGGTCAAGAGGACCGTCCGCCGGGCGCCGCGCTCGGCGCCGTAGGCGGCCTCGAGGGCCGCGTCGACGACGTCGACCCGCATCACCATCCCCGCCCCGCCGCCGTAGGGGGAGTCGTCGACCTGGCCGGCGCCGAGCGGCGTCGTCTCCCGGTAGTCGATGAAGCGAAGCTCCGACCCCGCCGCGACCACGTTGCGGACGTGACGCTGGGTCTGAAACCACTCGAACCACTCGGGGAACAGCGTGAAGACGTCGAGGCGCATCGGCCGCAGCCTAGAGAAGCGTTCTGGCGAGGTTGGGAGCGGCGCTCCCAATCCGCCGGGTCAGTCGAGGATGTCGACGATCACGCGACGGTCGTCGCGGGCGCCGGCGGCGCGGGCGACGGTGCGGATCGCGTTCGCGATGCGGCCGCCGCGGCCGATGACGCGGCCGAGGTCGTCCTCGGCGACCGTGACCTCGAGGACGAGGTCACCATCCTCCTCGAACTCCTCGACCTCGACCTTGTCGGGATGCTCGACGAGAGCGCGGACGAGGAACTCGACGAGCTCGCGCACGTTCGGCTCCGATCAGGTGCCGGCCGGACCCTCGACGCCCTGGGTGCGCAGGAGCTTCGCGACGGTCGGCGACGGCTGGGCGCCGTGGTCGAGCCAGTGCTGAGCGCGCTCGGTGTCGATGGTCACCTGGGAAGGTTCGGTCTGCGGGTTGTAGCTGCCGATCGTCTCGATCGTCCGGCCGTCGCGCGGGGAGCGCTTGTCGGCGACGACGATGCGCCAGATCGGGTTCTTCGAGGAGCCCGCTCGTCTGAGTCTGATTCGTACTGCCATGTGAAGGCGGCGCAGGTTACAGACCGCGCGGTTCCGCCGTCACCGCCGTCGCGCGCCGAGCTGCCCGCGGATCATCGCCTCGGGGTTCGGCATCTTGCCCGAGGCCATCATCTTCATCATCTTCCGCATCTGGTCGAACTGCTTGATCAGCTGCTTGACCGCCTGGACGTTGGTGCCCGAGCCGGCCGCGATCCGCCGTCGCCGGGAGCCGCGGATCACGTCCGGATTCGCCCGCTCCTCCGGCGTCATCGACAGGATCATCGCCTCGAGCCGGTCGAGCTCGCGGTCGTCGATGTTGGCGCTGCGAAGGTCCTTCATCGCCTTGCCCATCCCGGGCATCATCCCGAGCACGCTCGAGAGCGGGCCCATCTTCCGGACCTGCTTGAGCTGCTTGAGGAAGTCGTCCAGCGTGAACTGGTCCTGGCGCATCTTGCGCTCGAGCTCCTCCGCCTCCTCTTCGTCGAGGTCCTTCTCGGCCTTCTCGATCAGCGAGAGGACGTCGCCCATCCCGAGGATGCGCTGCGCCATCCGGTCGGGATGGAACTTCTCGAGCTGCTCGAGCTTCTCGCCGGTCGACGCGTAGAGGATCGGCTTGCCGGTGACGGCCTTGACGCTGAGCGCGGCGCCGCCGCGGGCATCGCCGTCGAGCTTGCTCATCAGGACGCCGTCGAACTCGGTCACCTCGGCGAACTGCTCGGCGACGTTGACGGCGTCCTGTCCGGTCATCGCGTCGACGACCAGCAGCACGTCGTGCGGCTTCGTCCGCTTCTTGATCTCGGCGAGCTGGCCCATCAGCTCCTCGTCGATGTGGAGGCGGCCGGCGGTGTCGACGATCAGGACGTCGAGGCCGTCGGAGCGCGCCTGCCCGAGCGCCCACTCGGCGATGTCGACCGGATCGCGCTCGGTGCCCTGTGCGTAGACGGTGGCGCCGGCCTGCTCGCCGAGGCGGGTGAGCTGCTCGACCGCGGCGGGGCGCTGGGTGTCGCAGGCGGCCACCCCGGCGCTCTTGCCCTCGCCGATCAGGTGCTTGGCGAGCTTCGCGGTCGCGGTCGTCTTGCCCGAGCCCTGCAGGCCCGCCATCAGGATCACGGTCGGCGGCTTCGACGCGAACACGAGCTCGCGGCCGCTGCCGCCCATCAGCTCGGCGAGCTGCTCGTTGACGACCTTGACGACCATCTGGCCGGGATCGAGGCTGGAGAGGACGCCCTCGCCGATCGCCTTCTCGCGGACGTCGGCGACGAACTGCTTGGTGACCTTGAAGTTGACGTCCGCCTCGAGCAGTGCGAGGCGGATCTCGCGCATCGCCTTGTCGACGTCGTCCTCGGTCAGCTTCCCGCGCGAGCGCAGGTCCGACATCGTGCCCTGAAGGCGCTCGGAGAGTTGGTCGAACATCTAGATCACCCCGGCGGAATGCTCCGCTGCGCGTCCGCTTCCGCCGGACCGTTGGGTGCTACTTGACGGGAAATCATGAACGTTGTGGAGGCTACTCATCGGTTGAAACCAGGGCCCTCGGGGTTATCTACTCGCCGACCAGTGCCCGGGCGAACTCCTCGGGGTCGAACGGACGCAGGTCCTCGATCCCCTCGCCGATGCCGATCAGCTTCACCGGGATGCCGAGCTCGCCCGCGATCGCGAGCGCGATGCCGCCCTTCGCGGTCCCGTCGAGCTTCGTCAGGGCGACGCCGGTCACGTCGACCGCCTCGCCGAAGACCTTCGCCTGGCGCAGCCCGTTCTGACCGGTCGTGGAGTCGACGACGATCAGCGTCTCCGACGCACCGCGCCCGAGCCGCTTGTCGATCACGCGGTTGACCTTCGCCAGCTCCTCCATCAGGTCGTTGCGCGTGTGCAGGCGGCCGGCGGTGTCGATCAGGACGACGTCGCTGCCGCGCGCCTCGGCCGCGGCGATCGCGTCGAAGACGACGGCGCCCGCGTCCTGGCCGGTCTCGGCATTGACGATCTCGCAGCCCGCGCGCTCGGCCCACGTCCCGAGCTGCTCGACGGCGGCCGCGCGATACGTGTCGGCGGCGGCGAGCATCACGCTCAGGCCGGCCTCCCTCTGCAGGTGCCACGCGAGCTTGCCGACGGTCGTCGTCTTGCCGGTGCCGTTGACGCCGACGACGAGGACGATCGCCGGGCGCGGCCGCAGGTCGATCGTGCCCTTGCCGGTCGTCGCGAGGTCGGCGAGGAGCTCGACGAGCCGCTCGCGGGCGGCCTCGCCGCCGACGACCTTGCCGGAGTCGACCTCGTGCTCGAGCCGCTGGACGACCTCGGCGGTCGTCCGGGCGCCGACGTCGGCCATGATCAGCGCCTCCTCGAGCTGCTCCCACGCCGCGGCGTCGAGCGTCTCGAACAGGCTCGAGCTGAGCTCGGCGCTGAGCGCCTCCCGGCTCGTCGAGATGCTCTCGCGAAGCCGCCGGAAGAAGCCCCGGCGCTTCGGCTCGTCGTCGCCTTCGGCCACGGCGGCGCCGGGCGCCTCGCGGTCGCCGAGGTCGAGCAGCTCTGCCCAGGTGGTCGGCACGGTCGCGCAGCCTACGCTGCGCGCGCGTCCGGCTCAGCCTCGGTGAGCCGGGGCTCGCGCGGGAGGCGCCGCGAGATCACCTTCGTCGCGCCGTCCTTCATGCTGACGCCGTAGAGGACGTCGGCCGCGTCCATCGTCCGCTTCTGGTGGGTGACGATGACGAACTGCGCGCGATCGGAGAACCGGCGGACGAGCTGGAGGAAGCGGTCGATGTTGGCGTCGTCGAGGGCCGCCTCGACCTCGTCGAGGATGTAGAAGGGCGAGGGCCTGGCGAGGAAGACGCTGAATACGAAGGCGAGCGCCACGAGCGACTTCTCGCCGCCGGAGAGGAGCGAGAGCCGCCGGGTCGCCTTGCCCGCCGGGGTGACCTCGATCTCGACCCCCGCCGTCTCCGCCGGGTCCTGCTCCTCCTCGTCGATCTCGTCCTCGGTCGCGGCGCCGGTTTCGGCTGCATCGGTCCCATCGCCGGCGACGGTCTCGGGGTCGGCGCCGCCGAGCACGCGCTCCGGCTTCTGCGCCTGGACCATCCGCAGCCGGCCGCTGCCGCCCGGGAACATGTGCTCGATCAGCTCGCCGAAGTTCTCGCCGGCCGCCTTGAACGTCTCCTCGAACGCAGCGGTGATCTCGCGGTCGGTCTGGCGGATCAGCTTCGCGAGCTCGTCGAGGGCCCGCTCGAGGTCCTCGCGCTGGGACTCGAGCTCGGCGACGTGCTCCTTGGCAGCCTCGTACTCGCCCTCGGCCAGCGGGTTGACCGGGCCGAGCTGCTCGCGGCGCCGGATCAGGCGCTCGATCGAGCCCTCGACCGCGGTCCGCTCGCCGTCGTCGAGCGCGGCCGGCACGGGGGCGGGGTCGAGCTCGAGCCCGGCGACGATCCGCTGCCACTCCGCCTCGGCCTCCTCGCGGCGGTCGCGAAGACCTGCGGCGCGGACCTCGGACTCGGTGACGCGCTCGCCGACGATCCGAAGCTCCCCGTGGAGCTCCGCCTCCGCCCGCGAGCACTCGCGGAGCTCGGTCGCGAGCTCGTCTCCCGCCTGGGCTCCGACCACGCGCTCCTCGACCGCGCCCGCCCGGGCTCCGACCGCGTCGCGGGCGGCGGCGAGGGCGGTGCAGAGACCGGCGAGGGCCTCCGCCAGCTCGGCCTCGGTCTCGACCCGCACCGAAAGCGAGTCCTGACGCCGGTGCCCGAGCATGTCCTCGGCCCGGCGCGCGGAGCGGGCGGCGCGCTCGGAGCCGCCGCGGACGCGGGCCAGCGCCTCGAGGCGCGCCTCGACGTCGCCGGCGTCCATCGCCTCGGCGATCGCATCGCCGGCCTCGGCGAGGGCCGCCCGGGAGGCCTCGAGCTCGCGGGCGAGCGCCGCCTCGGCGTCGCGCTCGGTGGCGCGGAGCTCGGCGGCGAG
>JADFCZ010000090.1 GCA_018263295.1 Conexibacter sp. | reverse complement strand
CATTCTCTCCGTTGCCGCTTTCGACCTCGATGTAGTCGGTAGCGCCACCGTCTCCCTGAACGTTGTCTTGACCGCCGCCGCCGTACAGGTCATCAGCGCTACCAAGACCCTCGATGGTCTGATTGGCGTTGCCGCCGTACAGACTGTCAGGACCCGGGCCACCACTGCAATCCCCGGCACAGAATCCAGCCCAAGCAAGGGAGGCATAGACGAGTCCAGCTGCGACAACAGCGACCGTCCCCGTGATCGTCCAGCCGATGACTTGCGTTCTGCTGCTCGAACTACTCACCGTTAACGCCCTCCCTTATCTCTTCAAGGACCGCGGGGTCCGCCCGCTCGCCGTCGTCGGTCGGCTCGTTCGCAAGCTGATCGATCAAAGCGTCCCGCTCGGTGTAGGGGCTTATGGCTTGCAGCTGCTCGTCCGTCGGACAAGGACCCTCGAAGCCACCAAATGCGGGCATGTAATAGCCCTTGGCTTCGATGACCTCTGCGGCACCTGGGCACGCGGAGAGGGGCGTCGACGACCCGCCAGGTTTCAAGCTTTCGGATCCCGACAAACCCTTCGGCGGATCAGTCGCGATAAAGGTGCATGGAGCTACGTCGCAGAAACGCGCTAAGTCTCCCTGAGCTTCGCCTGTGACTAGATCCTGCGGCGCCGGAGCGACGACAGCGTCCTCACTGCCAGCAGCGACCATGGCAAAGCAACCGAGGCCAACCAAGCCGCCGATCAAAGCCGCCAGCACTAGTCTCCTGCTCTTGAACATTCGGAATCCCTTCGCCGGTACAGCCCTTATGCGCATTCTAATAGCCGTGTCAACCGGATCGCCTGGGACGCAGCGAATCTTCTGGTTCCCGGTTCGGTCCAGCTTCTCCCAGTAGGTCGCCATCCCCGTCGGCGGACGGTGCGAGGCTACGAGGTCGTCGACCGAAACCGAGCCGGCCGCGAGCGTCGAGCACGAGCACCACCTACCTCCCCCTCTTCTCGCTGAATCCGGCATCGCACAGACACCGCGTCATTGGCCGAACGCTCGGTCGACCAGTTCGGCTTCGTGCTCGCTCGGCTGGTAGTCGGCGTAGATCAAGGTGGTCTTGAAGTCGCGGTGGCCCATCCATTCCTGCAGAGTCCGCAGCGGGACCCCGGCGGCGGCCATCCGTGTGCCGAAGGTATGGCGCAGGTCGTGGAAGCGGACCTCGTCGATACCCGCGCGGCGCGCCGCGGCCTTGAAGCGCTTGAGCAGTCGAGAGCGGTCGAGCGGGCCACCCGTAAGCGGATGGGCGAAGACGAGGTCGTCGTCGTCCGAGTGGGCAGTGCGCTCCAGCAGCAGTCCGAGCTCCTGCGCGACGCGCCCAGCCATCGGCACCGAGCGCGTCGAGCGACGTGACTTCGGGGCTCCAAACTGGCCCCTTACGAAGTTGCGGCGCACCCGGATCCGGCTTGCGGCGAAGTCGACATCACGCCAGCGGAGAGCGATCAGCTCACCCTGACGCAGGCCGCTCATCCCCGCGGTCATGTAAAGCGGACGCTCGATCGAGCCGCGGAGATCGTCGGGAACCGCTCCGACCAGGCGCTCGAGCTCGGCGTCGTCGAGGAAGCGGACATCGGGATCGGTGTTCACGGCACGTGGCTTGTCGACTTGGCGCACCGGATTCGCCGCCGCGAACCCTCGCCGCTCGGCGAAGGCGAAGATCGAGTGGAGGAAGCCGAGGTAGTTGAGGACGCTCTTCGTCGCCTTTCCCTCGGCGCGCTTCGCGACGATGAACGACTCGACCTCCTTTGGACCGACCTGTGCAGCGCGACGGTCGCCAAAGAAAGGGGCGATATGAACCCGCAGGTAGGACTCGTAGTCGCCGAGGGTCGAGGGCTTCCGCCCGAGCGTGGCCAGATGGCTAAGCAGTAGGCGCCCAATTTCGCCAACGGTGTAGTCGGTGTCGGTCGGCTCCGACCTCGTCTTTGCGATCAGTTCCTGCAGCTTCCTCTCGGCCTGCGATCGAGTGAGCCCTTGGCGAGATCCGGTCTGACGGCGCGTCCCGAGACGCCGCTTTACACGGCGCCCGCCGACACGCCACTGCCCGTACCAGCTCTCCCGTCCCGCGGAGTCCGTTCGCACGAAGAGCCCACCTGTTCCTCTCGATCTGCGAGGCATGACGTCCCCCTGAACGGATCTCCCGTAATCGCTCGGCCGCCGTCGCAGCGCCTGGTCGCGCCGTCGACAGCCTTTCTCCGATGCAATCCCGCCGCTGCGTCCTGCGCCCCAGTTATCGCGGAACTGCGTTCGCATATGGCCGGCTGCTCGGCGGGCGCTGCGGTGCTGCATGGGCGGCGGAGACGCCGCACGCTCGGCTGGGTCGCGCCGGAACGTCAGGCCCACGGAGGCGCCTAGGCGGGGGCCCGGCTGATCGCATGCAACTTTCCCGAACGCCTGGCAGCCCAAAGACGAGAAGCCGCCACCAACCGGCGACCAAGTGGAGCATCTGCCCGCTCGACTTTCGGCTCCTCCGAGCAACGCCCCTCTTCCCCGTGTTCCGTTGCGTTCGTAGCCCTGCCATCTACCGGTTACGTCGCGACAGCCGGCCGAAAGTCCAACCCGATCTTCAGAAACCTGGGTTAACCATTTGTCTGGTCCCGTCCCCCGTCCCTCTGCCTACTCCCCTTCCCGAACCGCAGCCGACCCCATCCACACACCCATTGATATCTATTCATGGTGTGGGGGTGGGGTCGGCTGCGGTGAGGACTGGGGCACCATCGGCGGACCTGCCACCCCTGACAAAGGAAGATGATGCTTCGCCGTTGCCTGACTCTGGCCGCCGTCCTTATCTCGATTGCCACAGTTCTGTTGATCCCGGTCATAGGTCAAGCTCAGAGTCCGGTGCTGCCGCCTCCGACCCTCACACAGGTCTCGGGTGAAGGCCCGACGGCTTTCAGCCCGCCTCCATGCCCAAACGTTCAGGCGTGCGTCTACTCAAATCAAGACTTCAACGGCAACTGGGCTTTCTACGCCGTCCCAGGCAGCGCGGGAACGGGAGGCACGTCCTTCGAGAGGATTCCCTGGGGTGAAGCGCGCTCTGCGAAGAACAAGTTCGCCAATCGGATCGTGGTACTGGCCAAGGGAGCGGAGCACAACAACAAGTACTGCATCCCCGCCGATACCAATCGCCAAGGGCCGTTCGCAGGCCGAGACTACATCCGTATCGGTCCATCCGGCTCCAGTTGCTAACTGGCGGCCGGGCTGCATAACTCGAATCCTCGCAAGTTTTTGTCACGTTTCGAGGCGGCCGCGACACTTAGGAGTTGATGGCCGAGAATGTTGCCCGAGCGCTGCGCGGATCCAGTCAGGACCCAGAAGAGTTCGTCCTGGTCTACCGTCACCAGTTCGAGCCGGTTCTGGCTTACTTCGTTCGTCGAACCTACGACGGCGAGCTAGCGCTTGATCTGACTAGCGAAGTTTTCGCTCAAGCGTTCTTGTCCCGGGGCCGTTTCGGCGGCGAGACGAGAGAGGAAGCCGAGGCCTGGATATTCGCCATTGCCCGGCGCCAGTTAGGGCACTACTTCAAGCGCGGGAAGGCGCAGGACAGAGCCCGGCGAAGGCTGGAGATTGAAGCTCCGGCTGTGGACGCTGAGAGAAGGGCGGCGATCGAGGAACTCGGTGACATTGAAGGCGTCAGAAGCGTTCTTCGTAGCGAGTTGTCCCGCCTCTCTGACCCTCAAAGAAAAGCTGTCGGCTTGAGGGTTCTGGGCGATATGACCTACGCCGAGATATCCGAGAGACTCGGCATCACCGAGGAAGCTGCTCGCACGCGCGTCTCTCGGGCGTTGGCCCTTCTGGCGTCAGCCCTTGAGAAGAACTCGACGATTAAGGAGGCACGCTGACTATGTCGGAACGAAACCAAGACGCCCTAGGCGAGGTGCGCGATGAACTGGAGGCCGAACTGCGAGCTGCTTCGCACAAGAATCGTTCGCGTAACAAGCCGATTCGCTGGGGGCTAGTAGCGGTGATCGCAGCCTTCGTGGCTGGGAGTGCTGGAATCGCGATCGCCGCATCCGACGAGGATGATGCGATTTCGCAACTTCCGCCCCCTGCCCTTCAGTCAGTAGGTACAGCTGATGGCGAATCGATCGAGTTCGAATGCCAGGCTCAGAGGGAGTGGTTCTTGAGCGAGGTTAGCGAGGACACCCCCGCCTTTTCTGATCCTGACGCCGAACTCCCTCACCCACCGTCAGACCTGTGCGAGTGAGAGTCCGGCACTCCGCAGTTACGGGTCCGGACGGCCCCCGAGTTCGACGACGGAAACGGCCCAGAAGCCGTTCACTGGACTTGGCGCGCCCTGCGCAGTCGACGGTCATGAAGACCGCCAGGCGAGATCGCGCAGCTTGCAAACGCTCGTCCTCGAACCGACGCGCTCGACTCCTCAGAGTCGCGGAGTCTCGAGGCGCAGCTGCGAAGCGACCCGACACCAGGCCCTTTAGGCCGGCCAGCAACGTCTACTCCTCGCCTGTCCGCAAGGTGGAGCTAGTCGGCCAAGACCGGAGCCGATCAGCGCGCTCGCGCTGCTCCTGAATCCTCTTTCGCGAGGGTCCGCCCCCCCTCCTAGACGATCACGGTTGCCTCTCCAGTAATTCCGCTTGCCTCTAGTGGTGAGGGCAGCCCGGAACATGACGCTCCCCAATCAACTCGGATCCGAGAGGACGACCGAAGCCTGCCGGCGCGCTACATGCCCTGCCAAGTGGTCCCTTAGCGTGACGCGACAGCGGCTACGCACCTGGCTGCTCCAGATCGCTTTACGCCGCCCCTTGTTCCGAAGTTTGGAGCCCCGCTGGAGCCTGGGAGCAGTAGACAACGCCTGAATGCTGACCCACCTGCGCCGGCGAAAAGAGACCCATCACGGCGCGGGGCCGGTTTTCGCCCGGCCAGGTCCGGACCCTCGCCCGATCAGGTCGATCGAGGCGAGAAGGAACGGGTGATCGAGGTGCAGCAGGGGGCGAAGATCAGGCGGATGAAGCTCGTCGACGGGCTCTCGATCAGGGCGATCGAGCGGCGGACGGGCCTGCACCGGAAGACGATCCGCCGGGCCCTCGCCGCGCCCGCGCCGCCGAGCTACGCACCCCGCCCGAAGCGGTCCTCCAAGCTCGATCCTCACCGACAGGCATAGGTGGAGCCGAAGAACCCGGCTACGGCATCGCACCTGGCGTCGACACCCGGCTCATCGATCACCGCAACCCGAGATAGAGCGTAGCGCCGACCACGACGATGGTCAGCGCGACGACAGCCCAGGTCAAGCGGACCATCGTTTGAGTCATCTTGAGCATGTCGGTCGTTGCTTCGTCGGTCTCCTCCCAGCGGGTAACGGTCACTTCCGCCAGATCGACACCAACCTGGTGCAACGCCCGCTGATTGCGCCTCGACTGATGGATAACCAGAAGCAGCAGCGCCGCCCACCACCACCAAGGCCGTGGTACCGGCAGGTCCGACAGCTTGATGAACATGCTCCGGTGCGGATTCATCGCCGCCGAAAGCCGCTGTCCTCAAACGCCGAGATCACTTCCGCGCCGCTGTCATCCGGAAGCGCGACCAGGCAGTAGCGCTCCGCGCGAGAGAGCGCCACGAAAGCGATCCTGAGCTCCTCGGCATCTTCCTCGGGCACCGTCTCACCGGCCAGCGGCCTACTCCACAGCGCGCTCTGGGCTCCATGCCGTCGAGAGCGAAGCCGATCGACAACAACGAGCACCGCCGAACGGCTCTCGCCTTTGACGTCGTGAACAGTCTGTGCTCGCAGCTCCCCGGCAGGCACGACGAGCACATCGACTGCTACGTGATCTTCCTGCTTCTGCGCGGATGTCAGCACACGGCCGGGCGCGTGAGCCGGCTCGTCCGTCAGGCACTCAACGACAGCGCCCAAAGCGGTCGCGCAGCCGCGAATAAATGAACGAAGATCGAGCGTAAGGTCGGGCGCAGCGCGAAGCAATTCCATCGTCCCTTGGCGGATAGCCCACCTGGCCTCTGGTTCGAGTTCGGTGATGTCGCTCACATCCCAGGCGCAGAATGCGATGATCCGGTCGATCGCTTCCAGCTGCCTGCGGCCCACGGTCCCGCCGCCACGGAATGCGCTGACTGCTCGACCGATCGCCAGCGGCCGCGGCTTGACCTCGACGGTCGGAGTGGTCCGATTGAGTTCATCGACGAGATCGTTCCGGCGCGCGAGGACGGCAGCCTCGACCGGATTCTCGTCAAGCTCGCGGAGTCGCTGCCCGAAGTATTCGACGGACGAAGGTGGGTCATCTGCCGGGTAGAGGAATAGCTCGGGCTCGATCTCGCAGCCGCGGTCACGACCGACCGCCGTGTCCGCCGTATGGCGCGAACAGAAGTGGACCGCTACATCGCAGATCCGTTGCGACGAGCGGTGATTCTCGGTGAACTCCATCGAACTCAGCCCACGCGCAGCAGCCAGGCTCTCGCAGCCGGTCCGGCTGGCGCCGGTGTAGGCGCTGATCGATTGCTCTAGATCGCCGACGAGAACCAGCGATCGAAGAGCCCCGGTCGCGCTCAGTCGCTGGAGACAGGCGAGTTGTAGCTCGCTGGTGTCCTGCGCCTCGTCGACCAGCAGCTCGTCGAAGCGCGCAGCCACTGCGCGAGCGACCTCCTGATGCTCCTCGAGGACTCGCAGCGACCAATACATCGCGTCATCGAAGGAGAGGATGCCCCCGCGGGCCATGCGGGTCTTGAGGCGCAACGCGTCGGCCTGGCCGAGCCTGGTAGCGGTTTCCGCGTCGAACCGAAAGCGCGCTGGGGTGCTGCGCACGATAAGGCTGCCATCAGGTCGAAACCGAAACCGATATAGCGGCAGACGAATGCGGGGATCACGATTGAAAATGACGTCTTCGCCGATAGCCTCGTCGCTGATCAGCCTAGGAGTCGACGGTGACCCGGTGACGAGGTGCCCGAACGGATACAGGACGAACCGCAAGAGGAAGCGGTGCAGAGTGCCGACGAAGTGTCGCGGGTCGAGCGTCTGTCGGAGATCACGATCTACCACCCTGCGGATCTGCTCGACGCCGACGTTCGTGTAAGAACACGCTGCCGCGCGGAGCCCGTCCTGGGCCAAACGGGCCACACGGACGCCGGCGGCGCGCGTCTTGCCGCTACCCGGACAGGCGGTCAAGAAGAGATCGCCAGGGGCGTAAACCGCTCGCAGTTGATGCTCGCTCAGGAAGCCGGGCTCGCGAAGCGGATCAGCCATCGCCGTCGGAATCGGTGGCTCCCTCAGGATCCTGATCAGGAGTTACCCAGCGGATCGCATCGACGAGGTACTCGGGAACGATGACGTCCGCGCCGGCCTCCACGACGGCGACGAGCTCCTGAGCGAATCGTCCCTTGACGTCACTGACCTTCAGCAGCAACGCGTCCGCCCGTTGGTCATCCGCGGAGCCTGCGTGCTCCTCCGCGAGCGCCTCGGCAACCCTTGGCTTGACTGACGCAAGAGCTCGCAGGCACGCGTCCCAGTTCCCGGCGGCGACGAGGTCCCATTCGAGCGTCCGCGACGCAAGCGTTACGAGAACGCTGTCGCTCGTGTGGTCAAGCAGCGCTGCGGCTCTCGGTGAGAGGCCCGGGTCGGATCCCGATGCTTCGTCCTCAGTCGAATCCGACGGGTCAGCGTCAGAAACGATTGCGCAGTGGAACGGCAGCTTCTCCGGTCCGAAGAGCTTGGCGAACGGTGGGAAGGCGACGCCGCCGATGTTGATGACCGCCACGCCGCTCCTGGATAGCGGGCGTCCCATGCAGCTCGCCAGCGCAGGTACCAGCAGCTGCTCGGCGATCCCTTCAACGAGGATCACTCCCCGAGCGAACAGCAGGGAGGACTTGGTCACGTCGAGAAACCGGCGGAGGTGACCAAGTTGAACCGCGCTCAGATCAAATTCGGCGGGCGTCCGCGCAACCACGGTGCCGTCGTGACTCGGACGCGCCATGACGGTCATCCGCTCGACCCGCGCCGCGGACGCGAAATTCGGAGAATGGCTAGTCACGATGACCTGCGTCCCGTCCTGACCGGTGTTCTCGAGGTAGCGCATGAGCAAGTCCTGCAGTTGCGGATGCAGATGCGCCTCAGGTTCCTCGACCAGCAGCAGCCGCAGCTCTGCATCGGTCTCCTCGGCGAGGGCCGACAAGAGCACGGCCATATAGAGGAGGTTGTTGTATCCCAGCCCGTTTTCGCCGATCTCAAGAGGGGACACGCTCCCAGCGAGCGCGCGCAACGCGGCGACGACACGAGCGAACTGCGGCTCGGCGAAGGCGAGGTCCGTCCGCTGGCCCAGCTTGCCACGTCCGGTAAGGCCATCGAGACGATCTTGGATGCGGCTCTTCGCACTCTGGAGGGCGCCCACCTGCGCGAGCGCCTCATTCGCGTCCTCGGCGATCTTCTCAATCAGCGCCCGATCGGCGTCTCCCTCCGGCGCGAGCGATCCAAGCAGAGCAATCAGCCGATTGTCCCGACCAGGGCGCAAGTCTCTCGCGGCGTCGCGAAGGGGATGCAGGTAGGTGAATGTGATGGCGTCGCGTGCCCATCTTTCGAGGTCGGGATGATCGGAGTCACCTCCGACCCAGTCGGTATCCACCCGCCCGTCCGAGCGAAGACGAGCATGGAGGCGGAGCCGGGCCCGTCCCGGGCCCAGCGAGGGGGCCAGGCAGGTGACCAGGCGCGCCTGCTCGCGCTCATCGAGATCGACGAGCTCTGCCTCGAGGTCGAATGTGTCGGTTAGGCGATTGCCGACGCCGTCATGCACGAAGTCCTCTGCAGTGATCCACGGTCGAGCACGCGGTCCAGCTTCCGGCTGAAATAAGAGACGGCAGGCGTCGATGACGTTCGACTTCCCGGCGTTGTTCTCGCCCACGAACACTGAAAGCGGAGAAGCCAAAGGGAAGCGCCCATCGAGGTTGCGGAATCCATGTGCGTGGACAGCGGCGATTCGCATGCTTGTCGTCTAGCGGACGCCGCGGACGGGTTCGGTTGTGATCCATCCGGCAGCGATTGATGTCTGACCGCGAGCATCGCGACGGCATCGCCGCTATCGAGGCGCGTTGATGTAGGGCTCGCTCGTAAGGTTTGGAGCCCAGCGTCTGCCGGAACCTCTAGAGAGCCGAGCGACGGGACACGAACCAGCAACCGCCCGAACAGATCGTTCGAGCACCTCGGCGGGAGACTAGACGCCGCCGCCGATAACGGCTTCCGTGATGAGCCGAGACGCGACGGCCTCCCCCACGTTCTTGACCGAATCAAGCATCGTCCTGAGCCCCTTCTTGTCCACCGGATCGTCGGTCGCGTCAATCCGCTCCTCAAGGAGTTCGATTAAGCGCCCGAACGCAACTTCAGGACGGTCGGTTGGCCACCCAGCGAGCAGCTCCAGGGCCTTCGGCCCCACGTCAATCGAGAGCCTTCCACCTGAGTGGTTGAGGCCATCTCGGAGGTAGTCCGCGTCCACAAGCTTGTCAATGATCCGTTCGGTCTGCGGATCGACCTCGTCACGCCCAAGCTCGGCGTTGATCGACTTGAGCATGATCCCCTTGTTGCCCGCCGTTTCGTTCGCGTCCATCGTCGCTTTCAGGACCGGAAGTACCTGCGTCTCCCAGTCGAGCGCCATGGCCCGCACGTCCGCAGGCGCGCGCGGTCCCGATCGTTGCGCCGCTTCGACCTCCTGTAGCTCGGCAACCTTCGCCCGACCCTCGCTTGTAACCCGCACCCAACCCCCCGTGTTGGCCGCTTCCCGAAAAGCGAGCAGCCCGAGATCGGCGAGATCAAGCAATTGCCCCTGCTTGATCTGGACCTCGCCCTCCTTCTCCGGATGCTCGACGCGCTCCCCGCGTGGTCCCATCGTTCGACGGAAAAGCAACTCGTCCCCGTCGTAGAGGGCGGCGATCGCGATGAGCAAGTCGGCCTGATCGGAGGAGAGAGTCACGGTCGGACCAATCTACTTTGACGAGACCCATAGACGACGACCCGCGCTCTAGAGACGTCGGAACGCGGTGAATAGGGCCGGCAACGGGACCGACGCCACCCGACTCGAGGAGCGAAGCACGGGCAGACATCCGTGCTGCGAGACCACGTGAACGCCATCGACGCGCCGATCTGACAGGGCTGCAACCGGCGCTTCGAGTGCCTGCGGGTTACATGTTTGGAGCCTGCTTGGAGCCTTAGAACCTTCGGACCCTCTGGCTCCGCTGCCATGATCGGCTTGACCAATAAGGGTGAGCGACGGGACTCGAACCCGCGACCGCCTGGACCACAACCAGGAGCTCTACCAACTGAGCTACGCCCACCGTGCGTGGGTCAAATCTAGCTTGCCGGCCGCCGAGGCCGGTTCACGGCCGCCGGCGGATCAGGACGCGTTGACCGCGACGGCGGCGCGAATCAGCTCCACGAACGCGTCGTCGTCGAGCTCGTCGCCCTCCCGAAGGTCGATGGCCCGTCGCGTGCCGGCGTCGAGGCTGGCGTTGAAGATGCCGGTCGGATCGTCGACGGAAGCTCCCTTGGCGAACGTGAACTTGACCTTGTCCTTGTAGGTCTCGCCGGTGCAGACGATCCCGTCGCGGGACCAGACCGGGACCCCGGTCATGTCGTTGGACGGCTTGCGCCACTTGACCTCTTCGACGACGTCGGGCTCGGCCCGTTTGATCAGCCCGCGAACGCGGGCGAGCGTCTCGCCGCGCCAGTCCCCGTGGGACGCGATCATCGCGTCGATCTCTTCGGACGGCGTCTCGTACTCGGTATCTCCCGCCATGACGCGATCGTAACGATTCGGTCATCCGCCCCGGAAGGGCGATGACGCTGCCGCACCGCGGTCGGCCGGATCAATCGCCACCGCGCTCGTGCGATCGCGCGAGCCAGATCCCGACCGCCGCGGCCGCCCCCGCTGCAATCAGCTCGAAGCCGCCGACGGCCACGTAGGTTGCGACGGAGTCACCGCGCACGTCGGCCCAGAGGTTGCTGAGCGTCCCGACCGCCAGATAGACGAGCACGGCGGCGGCGACAAGCATCACCATGGCGGAGAAGTTCGGCACGGCGAGGAGGTTAGTCGCGGCCGGCGCCGTCCAGAGCGCCCCGGGCAGGACTCGAACCTGCGACATCCGGCTTAGAAGGCCGGCGCTCTATCCAACTGAGCTACCGGGGCTCGCGGGACGAGTCTAGGAGCAGCGGCGGGCGCCGGCGCGGCCGGATTCGCGTGCCGGGACCGCTCGGCCGCGATCTCCGCAATGCTCCAGGGGTGAGCGCGGGGACGATCAGCGAGCGGGTCGCCGAGATCTGCGGGTACCGGGACCGGCTGGCGGGAACCGACGCGGAGCGGCGGCTGACGAACGCGCTGAAGGCGGAGCTGGAGTCGGGCGGGCGCCGCTGCGAGGTCGAGCCGACGTGGGTGCACCCGCAGTGGCCGATCGTCCATCTCCTGCACTGCCTGCTCGCGGTGGCGGGGAGCATCATCGCCGCGAGCGAGCCGGTCGTCGGGTTCGCGCTGGTCCTCGCCGCGGCCACCTCGGCCTACCTCGACCTCTCGGCGCGCTGGTACCTGCTGCGGCGGCTGCTGTTCCGCCGCGCCTCCCAGAATCTCCTGGCCTCGCCCCCGGAAGCTGCCGGCGAAATGCCGCGCCTGTTCCTCTGCGCCAACGTCGACGCGCCCCGGACCGGCGCGGCCTACACGGGCCTCGCGGCGCGACTGTACGAGCGGGCGGCGCGGCGGCTGCCGGTCGTCTCCTCCCCGACCCGGATCTGGTTCTGGTCGATCGCCGCGCTGCTGCTTCCGATCGGCGCCCGGATGGCGGGACTCGAAGCGACCTGGCTCGATTACGTCCAGCTCGTTCCGACGCTGGTCCTGATCGTCGCCTGCTTCGCGCTCGGCGAGATCGCCCTCTCCCCCGCCTCGCCGGGCGCGAACGCGAACGCCTCCGGCGTCGCCGCGGCGCTCGCGACGGCCCGTCTGCTCGACGACGAGCCGCCCGCGAACCTCCGCGTCGAGGTCCTGCTCTGCGGCGGCGGCGAGACGACCATGCAGGGCTTCCGCTCGTTCGTCCGGACCCACCGGCGCGAGCTCGACCGGGCCACGACCCGCTTCGTCTCCTTCGAGTCCGTCGGGCGCGGGCAGCCGCGCTTCGCGCTCTCGGGCGGGCTCGCGGTGAGCCTGCCGCTCGACCCGAAGCTCGCCGAGCTCTGCGCCGCGGTGGCGATCGCCCGCGACGACGAGGACGACTTCGACGCCGAGCCGATCCGCGACGCCCGCGCCACGGCCGCGATCGTCGCCCGCTCCTATCGCTACCCGGCGATCGCGATCACCTGCCGCGAGGATGGCCGCGCCCTGCCTGAGGGACACCACACACCGGCGGACGTGCCGGCGACGGTCGATCCCGACGCCGTCGGCCGCGCCGCGACGCTGACGGCCGACGCGATCCGGCTGCTCGACCGCGACCTCGGCCGAACGCGACCCGCTACGGCCGCAGCCGAACCGGCAGCGACTTGAGCTGGTTGACGAACTGCGTCGCCGCCGCCAGCGGCCGGCCGTCGAGCTCGATCTCCGGGTAACGCTTCAGCGTCTCCTCGATCAGGATCCGGAGCTCGAGCCGGGCGAGCGCCGTCCCGAGGCAGAAATGACGGCCGCCGGCCCCGAACGCCTGGTGCTCGGGCTTGCGGGTCACGTCGAAGGTGTCGGCGTCCTCGTAGCGGGTCTCGTCGCGGTTGGAGGAGACGTACCACATGACCACCTTCTCGCCCTCGCGGATCGTCTGCCCGTTGAGCTCGGTGTCCTCGGTCGCGGTCCGGCGGAAGTGGGCGAACGCCGGGTACATCCGCAGCGCCTCCTCGACCGCGTCGGGGACGAGCGACGGGTCGTCGAGCAGGATCCGCTTCTGCTCGGGGTTCTCGAGGATCGCCCGCATGCCGCTGCAGTAGGTGGCCTTCGTCGAGTCGTTGCCGGCGGCGACGAGCAGGAAGAACCCCATGACGATCTCGTGGTCCTCGAGCCGCTCGCCTTCGATCTCGGCGTGGACGAGGACGCTGGTCAGATCGTCGCCCGGGTTCTCGCGGCGGTCGGCGATCAGCTTGTTGCAGCGCTCGAAGATCTCCGGAACGTCGCGCTCCATGATCTGCTCCGGGCCGCCGGGATTGAGATCGGGATCGTTGGCGGCGAGGACGGAGTTCATGAGCCGGGCCCAGTCGGCGTCGTCCTCCGGCGGCACGCCCATGAAGCTGTGGATGACGCGCGAGACGACCGGCTGGGCGACGTCGGTGACGAGGTCGCATGCCTTGCGATCGCCGAGCCCGTCGAGGACGTCCACGGTGATCGTGCGGATCGCCTCCTCGTGGTCGGCGATCCGCTTCGGCGTGAAGCCGCGCTGAAACAGCGCCTTGAGACGGTCGTGCTTCGGCGGATCCATGCCGATGAACATCGCCTGCTGGAGCTCGAGCGGGAGGATCGAGTGGGTCAGCGCGGTGATCCCCTGCCCCGACGAGTAGGTCCGCCAGTCGCGGCTGACCGTATGGACGTCGTCGGCGGAGGTGATCGACCAGAACCCGTCCTCCTCCGGGTACTGCTGGATCGACTCGCTCCAGTGGACCGGGCACTCCGAGCGCAGTCGCTTGAACAGGCCGTAGGGAGCGCCGTCCTCCCAGTAGACGTCGTCGGCGACCCGGAGCTCGTCGATCGGGACGTCGAGCGCACCCGCCTCCTCCGCCGTGGTCGGGCCGGTGGTCTGCTCGCTCGCCATCTCGATCTCCTCCGGGCTCGTCAGGGACTGGCCAACCGGCCAGTGGCCGGATCAGGGAATCTACCCATTTGAACCGAGCCGTCGGCCGCCCCCCGCGGCCGCGGCCGAGAAAGGGAGTGCCAAATGCCAGACCACGACTTCTCGGACCTCAGCGCGCTGTTCCTCAACTGCACGCTGAAGCCGTCACCTTCGCCGTCGAACACCCAGGCGCTGATGGACAACTCGATCGCGATCATGGAGGCCAACGGCGTCGCCGTCGAGACCATCCGCGTCGCCGATCGCGAGGTGCCGCCCGGCGTCGACGAGGACATGACCGAGCACGGATTCGAGCGCGACGACTGGCCCGAGATCCAGCAGAAGGTCTTCGATGCCGACATCCTCGTGATCGGAACCCCGATCTGGCTCGGCGAGAAGTCGAGCATCTGCACCCGCGTGATCGAGCGCCTCTACGGCTACTCGGGCAACCTCAACGAGCGGGGGCAGTGGGTCTACTACGGGCGCGTCGGCGGCGTCCTCGTCACCGGCAACGAGGACGGGATCAAGCACGTGGCGATGAACACGCTCTACTCGCTGCAGCACCTCGGCTACACGATCCCGCCGCAGGCCGACGCCGGCTGGATCGGCGAGGCGGGCCCGGGACCGAGCTACTCCGACCCCGGCAGCGGCGGTCCCGAGAACGAGTTCACGCAGCGGAACACCACGTTCATGACCTGGAACCTGATGCACCTCGCGGCGATGCTCAGGCGCGCCGGAGGGATACCCGCCTACGGCAACCAGCGCGCCGAGTGGGACGCGGGCGCCCGCTTCGACCACCCGAATCCGGAGTACCGCTGAGCGCCGGTCAGGCGGGGCCGGCAGCCCGCGGCGCCGGTCCGCCGAGGGCCGTCTCGATCTCGGCCACTGCCAGGTCGTGCTCGACGTCGGCGGCGATCGCCGCCGCCATCCGCTCGGCGCCCGCCCGATATCGCGCCTCGCCGAGCACCGATCCGAGGGCCCGCGCGATCGACCTCGACGAAGCCCCAGGGCGCAGACGCAGCCCCGCACCGCACCCGACGACGCGGGCAGCCGTGTCGGGTTGATCGCGGCCGACCGGCAGGCAGAGCAACGGGACTCCGCTCGCGAGCGCCTTGATGACCGTGCCGTGACCGGCGTGGGTGATGACCGCGTCCGCATGCGGGAGCACCGCGGAATGCGGCGCGGAGCCGACGATCGTCACGTTCGGGGGGGCCGCCAGGTCTCCGGCGTCGAAGCTCGGTCCGGTGGTGACGAGGCCGCGGACGTCCATCGACCCGAGGGCTTCGACGACACGTCTGATCATCGGGCCCTGGCCCTGCGTCGTCGTGCTCAGCGAGACGAGAACGAGCGGGGCGCTGCCATCGGGCACGCTCCATTCGTCCGTCCAATCGGGGTCGTCCAGCCGGGGGCCGCAGTAGTGCACGTTCACCGGGACTCGCGCCCCGCCGCCGAACTCGAATGCCGAGGAGGTCAGCACGAGCACGAGATCCGGTCGGTCCAGGAGATCGAAGACCGAACGCGTCGGCGGCTGCCCGTAATCGGCGAGAAGCCGGTTGACGTCGGCGATTCTCTTGTCCCAAAGCCTGGTCGCGAGCATGGCAGCGAAGCGGTCGCGAGCACGGCCGACCCAATCGTCGCGAGGATCGAGACCGAGGCCGAACGGCGGAACCCCGGGCACCTTGCCCGGGTAGATGTTCGGGACGATCGAGATGCTCACGACGCCGGCGCCGGCCGCCGCGATCTGCGAGCCGAGCAGGAGGTTCTCGGAGATGACCGCGTCCGTGGGCTCGCGGCGGGTCTCGGTGACGGTGTCGATCGCGAACGCCGGCGCAGCGCCGACGAGGAGCCGATCGCGAAGCCTGGCGGTGGCGCCGAGAGGGGTTCGTGCTTCGAAGTCTCGGATGAACTCCGTGCCGGGGTCCTCTGATTGCCGCTGCGGCGCGGTGCTCCACGGAAGGTGTCGTGCGCCCGCGCGAACGACCGCATCGCCAAGGCTCTGATCTGCCAGCACCCGAACGTCGTGACCCCGGTCGACGAGTGCTCGAGCGACGCTGAGCACGGGCGGTGAATTGCCGCCGCCGTCCCAGAGCGTGATCAGGATGCGGCTCATCGCGCGTTGACGCCCGCGCGCTCGACCAGCGCCGTAACCGCCTCACACATCGCCAGCTCGGCGCCTTCACGGCTCAACTCCTGCTCGCGCCGAAGGATCTTCCAGGTCAGCACGTCCGTGGCCGCCACGAGCGTCACCGTCCGGCGCTCGCGCTCCGCACCCGGTTCCGGCAGCCACTCGGCGAATACGCGCTCGACCCAGGCGCGATGGACCCCGCGCCCATGTGCGAGCAAGGGGGTCAGCTCCTCGACCCTCCCCTCGAGCGCGATCATCCGGAAGATCGCATCGCCGATCTCCTCGTACTCGTCGATGATCATCGCGACGCTCCCGGCCACGTCTCCGGCGACGACCTCGTCCCGGCGCCGATCCATCCGAGCCCCGACGTTCTCGGCCACCGCGGCCAGCAGCCCTCCCTTCGAGCCGAAGTGATTGACCACGGTCTGCAATGCGACGCCGGCGTGCTCAGCGACTTCGCGCAGACCGACATCGTCGTACCAGCGCCCGAGCCAGAGCTCCTCGGCGGCTTCGAGGATCTGCCGCCGAGTCCGATCCCGGCTGATGGCCCTCTTTCCAAGCCGATAGCCGCTCGCCGCATTCACTAGAACGACGTTACACCAAATCTATCCGGTTGTCGAGGTTGCTCAGGCGGGGGTGATCGGGTTGTGTCGCTCGGTGAAGTGCCGGTCCTTGCCGGCGGCCTCGGCGTAGCGGCGGATCAGCTCGGCGCGCAGCTCGTCCGGCTCGATCACCGAGTCGATGACCAGCTCCGAGGCGAGGTGGAGGATGTCGATGTCCTCGGAATACTCGGCGCGCTTCGCGGCGACGAACTCGGCCCGCTCGGCCTCGTCCTCGATCGCCTGGATCTGGTTGTAGTAGACGGCGTTGATCGCGGCCTCCGGACCCATCACGGCGATCTGGGCGCCCGGGAGCGCGATGCAGGCGTCGGGCTCGAACGCGGGGCCGGCCATCGCGTAGAGGCCGGCGCCGTAGGCCTTGCGGACGACGACCGAGATCTTCGGGACCGTCGCCGAGCTGACGGCGCTGACCATCTTCGCGCCGTGGCGGATGATCCCCTGGCGCTCGACCGCCTTGCCGATCATGAAGCCGGGCACGTCGGCGAGGAAGAGCAGCGGGATGTTGTAGGCGTTGCAGGTTTTGATGAAGCGGGCGGCCTTGTCGGAGGAGTCGACGAACAGGACCCCGCCCTTCTGCTTCGGCTGGTTGGCGACGATCCCGATCGCGCGGCCGTCGAGGCGGGCGTAGCCGACGACCAGCTCCTTCGCCCAGCGGGCGTGGACCTCGAGGAAGGTGCCGGCGTCGCAGACGCCCTCGATCAGCGTCCGGATGTCGAACGGCGTCTTCTCGTCGCCGGGTATGACCTGCGAGGGCAGGGCACCCGGATCCGGCTCGCCGGGGGCGACGGTCGGCGGGTCCTCGCGGAAGCTCGTCGGCATGAACGCCAGGTAGTCCTTGGCGATCCCGATCGCCTCCTCGTCGGTCTTGGCGAGGAAGTGGCCGCAGCCGGAGACGCCGGTGTGCATTCGCGCGCCGCCCATCTCCTCGAGCGTGACCTCCTCGCCGATGACCATCTCGGCCATCCGCGGCGAGCCGAGGTACATCGATGCGTTGCCGTCGCGCATCACGACGACGTCACAGAAGGCCGGGATGTAGGCGCCGCCCGCGGCGGAGGGCCCGAAGAGGACGCAGACCTGCGGGACCCGGCCCGACATCTTCACCTCGTTGTGGAAGATCCGCCCGGCCCCGCGCCGGCCCGGGAACATCTGCACCTGGTCGGTGATCCGCGCTCCCGCCGAGTCGACGAGGTAGATCATCGGCAGCTCGAGGCTCAGCGCCCGCTCCTGGATCCGGATGATCTTCTCGACCGTCTTCGCGCCCCACGACCCGGCCTTGACGGTCGGGTCGTTGGCCATCAACGCGACGCGGCGGCCGCCGACGGTCCCGAGGCCGGTGACGACCCCGTCGGCGCCGAGACCGTCCTCGTCCCAGTTGGCGAGCTGCGCCTCCTCGGAGAAGCTGCCCGGGTCGAGCAGCCGTGCGACCCGCTCGCGTACCGGCAGCTTGCCCTGCTCGGCGGTCTTCTCGTGATGGCGCGCGGGCCCGCCCGCGAGCGCGGCCTCGCGCGCGGCCTCGAGGCCCGCCTGGTCGGTGGTCTCGCCCATCAGAGGAGCTCGGTGAGCTTGGTGTCCTCGGTCGGGGGATCGACGGAGTCGACGGACCGGCGGCGCCGCTCGCGCTCCTCGGTATCCGGCTCGGGACGCTCGTCGGTGTCGGGGTCGAGCCGGTGCTCCTTCGCGGGCTGCTCGACGACCTCGGAGACGGTCGTCGGGCTCTCGTCGGCCTCGACCAGCTCGGTCTCCTCCTCCTCGACGGCGATCTCCTCCACCTCCTCGGCGGGCTCGAGCGCATCGGGAGACTCGACGGCCGCCTCGACGCGCTCGGGGAGCCCGAGGTCGCGCTCGCCGGGGCCCTCGATGGCGAGGCGCATCTCGGCGTTGAGCTGCTCGAGGTTGGCGACGACGTCGCGGCGCTTGCGGACGAGGCCGGCGATCTCCTCCTCGATCCCGCGGGTCCGCTCCGCCGCCTCGGCCTCGGCCTTCTCGAGCCGCGCCTCGGCGGCATCGGTCATCGCCTTTGCCTCGGCCGCCGCGGTCTCGGCGGTGATCCGGGCGTGCTCGTCGGCGGCGCTGCGGGTCTCGGTCGCATAGGCGTCGGCGTCGGCGCGAGCCTTCCCGGCATCGTGCTCGGCGTCGGCGCGGGCCTTGGCGGCCTGCTGCTCCGCCTCGGTGCGGATGCGATCGGCCTCGTCCCGGGCTTCGGTCGTCAGCTCGTCGGCGCTCTCCTGTGCGCTGGCGAGGATCGAGCCCGTGCGGTCGCCGACGTCGCTCATCGCCCGCTGGATCACGGCGCGTCGCGCCTCGTCCTCTCCCCCGGTCTCGAGCCAGTCGGCGAGCTCGGCGAGATAGCCGTCGACGGCGCGGCGGTCGTAGCCGCCCCGTCGCTCGGTCGGGAACTGGACTGTCTTCAGCTCTTCGATTCGATCGGAAGCCATCGAATCAGGATAGGTAAGTGCGCGACTCGCAGCCCTCCGGGCTGCTCGACTGCGCCGGGTCCCCGGGGCAAAGCCCCGGGAACCCTCCCTGAACGGCTTCTAGAGGCCGAGCTCGGTCGGAACCGGTTTCTCGCCCGAGTAGTGGTAGAAGCCCTTTCCGGACTTGCGGCCGTACCAGCCGGCGGCGACCATCTTCCGCAGCGTCGGCGGGGCCGCGAAGCGGCGCTCGCGATACTCGTCGAACATCACGCTGCCGATCGAAGCGAGCGTGTCTAGGCCGACGAAATCGGCGAGCGTCAGCGGGCCCATCGGGTGGTTGGCGCCGGCCTTCATGGCGACGTCGATCTCCTCGATCGAGCCGACGCCCTCCTCGTAGGCGCGGATCGCGTCGAGCATGTAGGGCACGAGCAGCCGGTTGACGATGAACCCGGTCTTGTCCTTCGCGTGGACCATCGTCTTGCCGAGCTTCTCGCCGACCTCGAAGCCGACCTTGAGAGCGTCGTCGGAGGTCGTCACCGTCTGTACGACCTCGAGCAGCGGCATCACCTGGGCCGGGTTGAAGAAATGCAGCCCGAGGAAGCGGTCGGGGCGCGACGTCGATGCCGCCTGGTCGATGACCGCGAGCGAGGAGGTGTTGGTGGCGAAGTACGCCTCCTCCTTGACGATCGAGTCGACCTCCTTCCACATCTCGAGCTTCATCCCGAGGTCCTCGGTGATCGCCTCGATGACGAGGTCGCAGTCGGCGAGCGCGCCGTAGTCGGTCGTGGCCTCGATCCGGCCGCGGACCGACTCGGCCTCGTCGGCCTCCATCCGGCCCTTCTCGACCGCGCGTGCGAGCTGCTTCTCGATCTTGCCGACGCAACCGGCGACCTTGTCGTCGTCGACCTCGCGCATGACGACGTCCCAGCCCGCCTGGGCGCAGATCTGGGTGATCCCGTGGCCCATCAGGCCACCGCCGACGACTCCAACCTTGCTGACTGCCATGTTCTCCTCGGGTTTCTCGGGTTTCGCGGGGCGCGGACCCTACCGGCGCGAACCTGACGGCGCGCCCGCAGGGGGCTGGTCATGCGCTCGGCTGGGTGAGGCCGAGCTCCTCGAAGCGCTCGCCCATCGCCGCGGCCATCGCGTCGACCGCGCTCTTGGGCCGCAGCATCACCTTCAGCTCGGTGATCAGCCCGTCCTCGCCGAACGTGAGCAGGTCGAGGCCGTCCATCCACTTGTCGCCGACCCGGGTGCGGAAGATCAGCGCCGCGGTCGGCTCGTCGGGGCCCTCGATCACGTGGACGTACTCGAAGTCCTCGAACAGCTTCATCGGGCCCTCGGTGAGGATCAGCACCACGAGGTCGCGTCCGTCGTAGGAGCGGAACGACACGGGGCTGAAGAACTTCACGTCGGGGTCGAGGACGGTCTCGAGCTTCTCCTTCGAGAGCGAGTGGACGGCATCGACGAACGCGTCTGATCTCATGCCGGACAGCCTATTCAGTCGAGGAACTTGGCCGCGAGGCGCTCGATCGTCCCGCGCGTTCGCATCGTGCCGGTCGGCAGCGCCTTCTCGATCGCGCGCAGGTCGAGGTCGGAATCGCTGATCCCGCCGCTCGGCAGCCAGAAGAGCTCGCGCTCGCCGAAGGCGAGGCGGTCCTCGCCGGTCGAGTGCCCGAGCACCGTCCTGCGGGCGGCGGCGGTCGGCTTCGAGGCGAGCAGCAGCACCTGGAGCTTGCCCTTGGACGCCTTCACGTCCTTGGCCGGGAACGGCTCGGCACCGACGAGCTCCGCGAGCTCGGAGGCGTTACGCAGGACGGTCGGAACCGCATAGCCGAGGCCCTCTTCGAGCCCCGATTCGATCAGCTTCGTCAACTTCGGCTCGGACTTGACCGGCGACTCGAAGACGACGTTCCCGGCTGCCTGGAAGGTCCGCGGCGAGTCGAGCCCGATCCGCTCGAACTCCGCCCGGAGGTCGTCGTTGGTGATCCGGCGGTTGCCGAGGTTCATCCCCCTGAGGAAGGCGGCGTAGATCAAGCGCCGCCACCGCCCCAGTCGACCGGCCCGGCGGTGAGCAGGTGAGCGCCGAGCGGGCGGCCGAGCACCGACTGGACCTCGCGCGATGCCGCGAGCAGGCCGCCGAGGTCGACGCCGGTCTCGATCCCCATCTCGTGCAGGAGCGAGACGAGATCCTCGGAGGCGATGTTCCCGGTCGAGCCGGCGGGGACCGGGCAGCCCCCGAGCTCGCCGAAGCTCGACTCGAACGAGGCGATCCCGCGGCCGAGCGCCGCGACGGCGTTCGCGATGCCCTGCCCGCGGGTGTTGTGGAAGTGGGCGGTCAGCTCGGGACCGCCGTCACCGGCGAGCGCGGCGGTCATCCGGGCGTAGAAGCCGTCGACCTGGAGCGGGTTGGCCATGCCGGTGGTGTCGCCGAAGCCGATCTCGGCGCAGCCGGCGGCGATCAGGCGCTCGGCGATCGCCTGCACCCGCTCGGACGGAACCTCGCCCTCGTAGGGACAGCCGAAGCTCGTCGCGATCACGCCCTCGCAGCGCAGGCCCTCGGCCCGCGCGGTCTCCAGCACGCGCTCCAGCCCCGTCAGCGACTCTTCGATCGAACGGTTGACGTTCTTGCGGTTGTGGGTCTCCGAAGCCGAGAGGAAGACGCTGATCTCGTCGAAGCCGGCGCGGTGGCGAAGCGCGTTCTCGAGGCCGCGCTCGTTCGGGATCAGGACCGAGAAGGCCACCCCGTCGGGCCGCTCGAGCGCCCCGAGGACCTCGGGTCCGTCGGCGAGCTGCGGGATCACGTCGGCGCGGACGAAGGAGGTGACCTCGATCCGCTTCAGCCCGGCCGCGATCAACATCTCGATCAGCCGCACCTTGTCGGCGGTAGCGATCACCTCGGGCTCGTTCTGGAAGCCGTCTCGCGGCCCGACCTCGCGGATCCGGACGCTGTCGGGGTAGCCGGCCATTCAGCCGCTCAGCCCCCCGGAACCCGGACCACCCGCCGCTGGTGGGTGCCGACGCCGATCGTGCGATCACCCTCGCGGACCTCGACGTCGAAGAAGAGCTTGCGGTCGTCGACGATGTCGGTGAGCTTCCCGTATGCGGTGCAGACGGCCCCCTCGGCGGCCCCGGAGACGTGCTTGACGCAGACCTCGAACCCGACCGTCGCGCTGCCCTCCGGCAGGGCCTCATAGGCCAGGACCGCACAGGTCCGCTCCATCATCCCGATCATCCCCGGGGTCGACAGGACCGAGATGCCGATCGTTCCGCCGACGTCGGTGAGCAGCGGGCCGATCACCTCGAACTCGTCCGAGCGCTCGGCGCCCGGCGCCAGCGGGGGGGTTCCCTCCTCGCCGCGGCGAGGCTCCGGGAGGTCGGGTGAGTCGGCCGGTCCGCTCATCGGGAGGGAGCATAGACTCGCGCCCGATGAGCACCGACAACGCACCCGCCGGCGACGGCGACACCGTCCCTCCCATCCCGATAATCGGCGGCACCGGCGCCCTCGGTTACGGCCTCGCCGTCCGCTGGGCGCGGGCCGGCCTCGACGTCGTGATCGGCTCCCGCCAGACCTCGCGCGCCGAGGAGGCGGCCGAGCGCGTCCGCGGCGTCGTTCCTGACTCATCGATCGAGGGCCTCGGCAACTCCGACGCGGCGCGCCGCGGCCCGATCGTCTTCCTGACGGTCCCGTTCCGGGCCCAGTCGGAAACGCTCAACAACCTCCGCGACGCCCTCCAGCCCGACCAGATCCTCGTCGACTGCACCGTCCCGCTCGCGGCGGCGGTCAGTGGCAAGGCGACGCGCTCGCTCGGCGTCTGGCAGGGCTCCGCCGCCGAGCAGGCGCAGGAGATGGTCCCCGAGGGCGTCACCGTCGTCTCGGCGCTTCACAGCGTCGGCGCTCCGACCCTGTCCGACCCCGGCGCCGAGCTCGGCGAGGACGTCCTCGTCTGCGGCGACAAGAAGCGTCACAAGGCGCCGGTCGCGCGCCTGATCGAGCGGATCGAAGGCCTCCGGGCGGTCAACGCCGGTCCGCTCGAGATGGCCCGGATCGCCGAGCAGATGACGCCGCTTCTGATCTCGGTGAACGTCCGCTACAAGGCCCACGCCGGCCTGCGCCTGGTCGGGCTGCCGGACACGGACCCCTGGGCGTGAACGTAGTCGCGCTCGCCGGCGGGACCGGAGGCGCGAAGCTCGCGGCCGGCATCCAGGCCGTCGCGGGAGCCGGTCTCACCGTGATCGCCAACACCGGCGACGACATCGAGACGCTCGGAGTCCACGTCTCCCCCGACCCCGATCTCTGCACCTACTGGCTGACCGATCAGATCGATGAGGAGCGCGGCTGGGGGATCCGCGACGACGCGTTCAACGTCTTCGAGCGGCTCGTCGAGCTCGGCGCTCCGGAGTGGTTCGGGCTCTCCGACCGCGATCTCGCGACCTGCCTCGAGCGCAGGCGCCGGCTCGACGCCGGCGAGCGCCTGACCGCCGTCACCTCGGGCCTGGCCCGCTCCCTCGGGGCGGAGGCGACGGTGCTGCCGATGTGCGACGAGCCGGTCCGGACCCGGGTGCGGACCGACGCCGGATGGCGGGACTTCCAGGAGTACCTGATCCAGGACCACGCCGAGCCGGCGATCGAGGAGGTCGAGTTCGCCGGCGCCGCCGAGGCCGAGGTGACCGCGGAGGTCCGCGACGCGCTCGCCGCCGCCGACGTGATCGTCGTCGGGCCGTCGAACCCGGTGATCTCGATCGGCCCGATCCTCGCCGTCCCGGGGCTGAGCGAGGCGATCGCCGGCGCCCCGGCCCCGGTCGTCGCGGTCAGCCCGTTCGTGGCCGGGGAGGTCGTCAAGGGACCGACCGACAAGTTCATGCGCGCCGTCGGCCGCGAACCGACGGCGGCGGGCGTCGCCGCCGCCTACGCGGGCGTCGTCGACGGGCTCGTCGTCGACGCAGCCGACCCCGACCCAGACCCGGCGGTCGAGGGTCTGGCGACCGCCCGCTTCGACACCCTCATGGAGGGTGCCGCCGGCCGCCGCCGCGTGGCCGAGGAGACCCTCGCGTTCGCGGCGACGCTGCGAAACTGAGCGACACCGTGCACGCGACCGCAATCGTCCCGATCAAGCGCTTCGACCGCGCCAAGTCGCGGCTCTCCGACAGCGCCGCCGCACCACATCGGCCGGCGATCGCGAAGGCGATGCTCGCCGACGTCCTCCTCGGGCTCCGCGAGTGCCGGCTCGTCGATCGGATCGTCGTCGTCAGCGGCGAGCCCGAGGCGCGGAAGGTGGCCGAAGACGGCGGCGCGGAGTTCATCGACGATCCCGACGACCGGGGCCACTCGGAGGCGGCGATGATCGGCATCGCCGATGCGATCGAGCATGGCGCCGAGTGCGTCGTCCTCGCCCCCGGCGACACGCCCCTGCTCGAGGGCACCGAGGTCGACCGCGAGCTCGGCGCGCAGGCCCCGGGCGTCGCGGTCGTTCCCGACCGGCACGGAACCGGGACCAACGGCCTGATCCTCGCCCCGCCCGACGTCATCGAGCCCTCGTTCGGCCCCGACAGCCGCGCCCGCCACCTGGCGCTCGCGAAGGAGGCCGGCGCCCGCTGCAGGATCGCGACGATCCCATCGATGGCCCTCGACCTCGACACCGGCGACGATCTCCGCGAGATGGCCACGAGCCTCGACTTCGATCGTGCCCGGGCGCCCGCCACGGCGAAGGTCCTGAAGACGTTCCTCGCCGAGTCGCCTTGAATCCGGTCGCAGTCCTGCCGGTCGCCGGGCTGCCGGAGGTCCGGGCGGGCGACGAGCTCGGCGCGATGATCGCGGCGGCCGCCGAGCTCGCCGACGGAGACATCGTCGTGGTCGCCCAGAAGGTCGTCTCCAAGGCCGAGGGCAGGCAGCGGCGCCTCGCCGAGGTCGAGCCGGGCCCGCGGGCGAGCGAGCTCGCCGCCTCCCTCGGCAAGGACCCCCGCCTGGTCGAGCTGATCCTCGCCGAGACCGAGAGGATCGTCCGCAGCGAGCGGGTCCTGATCGTCGAAACGCACAGCGGCCTGATCTGCGCCAACGCCGGCATCGACTCCTCCAACGTCGGCGGCGACGATGAGGTCCTGCTGTTGCCGGCCGACCCCGACGCCTCCGCCCGGCGACTCCGCGCCGAGATCGCCGTCGCCACGGGCCGTCGCATCGCCGTCGTCGTCAGCGACAGCTTCGGCCGCCCCTGGCGGGTCGGGCAGACCGAGGTCGCGATCGGCTGCGCCGGGATCGACCCGGTCGACGACTGGCGCGGCCGCAGCGACCGCGATGGCCGCGAGCTCGCAGCGACCGAGATCGCTGTCGCCGACCAGCTCGCGGCCGCCGCCGACCTCGTCCGCGACAAGGCCGCCGGGATCCCGGCGGCGATCGTCCGCGGCCGCGCCGAGCTGGTGACCGCGGATGACGGCCCCGGCGCCCGGGCCCTGCAACGGGCGCGGGAGGAGGACCTCTTCCGCTAGGCGGCTGGGTTGCCAGTCGGGTCCGAGCCTGCAGGCGACGAGACCGAGCCACGCGACCCCGATGTCCGCCACCTCGTCGCCCGGTGGCAGCAAACCGACCTCACAGGTTCGTTTCCTGCCACCCGCCCCTCCCCGCTCCCGCCGCGAGCGGGCCGGCGCT
>JADFCZ010000089.1 GCA_018263295.1 Conexibacter sp. | reverse complement strand
GGGCGCGGGAGGAGGACCTGTTCCGCTAGGCGGCTGCGTTGCTCAGTACGTCTCGAGCACCTCGTAGAGGGTCGAGCGCTGGGCCGGCCGCCGGCCCGCCGCGCGGGCGGCGCCGATCAGGTCCTCGGGCTCGAGCCGCGAGCCGTGCTGGGAGCCGGCCATGCGGGAGATGCTCTCCTCCATCAGGGTGCCGCCGAGGTCGTTCACGCCCCAGCTCAGGGCCTCCGTCGCGGCACCGAGGCCCATCTTCAC
>JADFCZ010000088.1 GCA_018263295.1 Conexibacter sp. | reverse complement strand
TTTCGGACATCGCCGTAGAGCGTGAACTGGCTCACGCAGAGCACCCCGCGTTCGCCCAGCGGCTCCGTCATCCGGCCCTCGGCGTCGTCGAAGATCCGCAGGGACGCGACCTTGCGGGCGATCCGCCGGGCCTCCTCCTCCCCGTCGCCGCGAGCGACCCCGAGCAACACGAGCATCCCGGGGCCGATCGATCCCGTCGTCTGCCCGTCGACCCGGACCGACGCCGACGCGACCCGCTGGACGAGCGCCCGCACTCCTCAGGAGGCGCGCAGGCGCTGCCGGTAGATCCGGTAGTCCTCGCGGTCCGGTCGCAGGTTGGCGGCGATCGCGAGATGGCGGCGGGCGTCGTCGGTGCGCCCGCTCAGGTCGAGCGCCCGGCCGAGGCAGAACTGCGCGAAATCGTTGGTCGGGTACTGCTCGACGACGGCCTCGAACTCGGTCGCGGCCTCGCTGAAGCGGCGCGAGCGGAACAGCGCCCGCCCGAGTGCCTCCCGCACCGACGACTTCCCGGGCTCGCGCGAGGCGACCTTTCCGAGCGGGACCGTCGCGGCCGCGAAGTCTCCGTTCTCGAGCAGCTCGATGCCGCGCGTGTAGAGCGTGTAGGTGTCCTCTTCGGCCATGCGATCGAGTCTAGAGAGGGAGGCAAGGGGTTTCGCGGGTGTTCGGCTCACGCCGGAGCCCGGCGACAGGTGGACTGGGCCTTGGCTGGTGAGGGGAGCGTTTCGGACGTCATTCCGGTGCCGAACTGCACGTTTACCCCGCTATAGCAGGGTTTCTTGCAGTTGGGGCGCTGAGTCACCCGGCGAATGGCGAATTGGTGTCCACAGTGGTCACCGGATCGCCATCGAGCCTCGACTGACCTAGTAGACGATCGCCAAGGCCAGGTAGTAGCCGGCGACGATCGTGAACAGGACCGCGTCGAGGCGGTCGAGCAGGCCGCCGTGGGGCCCGAGCATGCGGCCGGTGTCCTTGACGTCGAGATCGCGCTTGATCGCGGACTCGAAGAGGTCGCCGAGGGGCGCGAGGACGGCGATGCAGAAGCCGAAGAGGAGCGCCTGCGGCCCGGTGAGCCAGTCCTGGTAGAGGCCGGCGAGCCAGAAGCCGAGGACGCCGCCGACGATCCCGATCAGGAGGCCCTCGATCGTCTTGTTCGGCGAGACCTGGGGCGCGAGGGGACGCTGGCCGAACATCCGGCCCCCGAGGTAGGCGAACGTGTCGGTGAAGAAGGTGGCGACGAGGACGTCGACGAGGAGGGCGCCGCCGTGGAGGGGCAGCTCGCGGAGCAGGACCGCGTGCGCGAACGGAAGCCCGATCCAGACGAGCGCGAGGATCGTCACCGCCATCGACCAGGTCACGTTCTTGAGCGAGGGCCGCGCGAGCGCGAAGACCAGCATCACCGGGACGGTGGCGACGAGTGCCAGGAGGATCTGCAGCGACGAGCCGAAGTAGGCGGCGGCGACCATGCCGAGGGCGCCGAGGAACGCTGCGGCCTCGAACGGGCGCGAGCGGGCGGTCATCCGGAAGAACTCGATCTGGGTGCTCCAGGCGAGCCCGACCATCGCGACAGCGAACACCGGACCGCCGAGGGCGACGATGACGACCGCGAAGATGATCCAGGGGATCGCCCAGAGGATCCGCGCCATCGTCTCCGAGCGCCGCCCTCCCGACCGCCGGGACGCGCTTCGCCGTGGGATCCCCGGGCCGCGCCGCGGCTGCTGCGGTTCGGGGGCCTCCTCCGGGGCGCCGACGACGCTGTGGGCGCCGGTCTCGCCGGTGTCGCCGGCGGCGCCGGGATCGGGCTCGGCGTCGAGCGAGAACGGGGACTGCTCCTGCGGGCTCTCCCGGCGCGGCTGCGATGAACCTGGTCGAGGGGGAAAGTCCATTGACGCGAGCCTACCCGCGCCGCAGGGAGCGACGGCGCGGCGCCGTCACTCCCTGCAAGGAGTCGGGCCGTTCAGGCCGTCCTGTCGTCCTCGGCGAGGATCGCGTAGATCCCGCGCCGCGTCTCGTCGAGCAGCTCGCGGATCCGGACGCGCTGGCCCTCGTCGGCGGTCTGGAAGGCCTGCGAGGCAGCAGCCGCGAGTTGCTTGAGCGACTTGCCGAGCTGGACCGACTCCGGCGGGGCGCCCGAGCGAACCTGCTCCCACGGCGCCGCCTCGCCCGCCTCGCCCCGCTCCTCGACGGCGGTAGCGCCGTCGTCGGTGAGCGTGAAGAGCCGCTTGCCGTCGACGTCCTCGCCGCGGATCAGGCCCTGCTCCTCGAGCAGCTGCAGCGTCGGGTAGATCGATCCCGCGCTGGGCTTCCAGTAGCCCCCGCTCCGCTCCTCGATCTCCTTGATCATCTCGTAGCCGTGCATCGGCCGATCGGCCAGCAGGGCGAGGACCGCGGCGCGAACGTCGCCCCGGCGGGCCCGGGGTCCGCCCCGGCCGCGCCACGGTGGCGTGCCGCCGCGGTGATGGTGGTGGTGTCGCGGCCCGCGATGGTGCGGACCCGCGAAGTGCTTGCGTGAGTACATGTGTTCGAACCTTTCGTTCTATATCGCTTACGTACTAACGCGATATATCGTAATAGATCGGCTCGATATGTCAAACGCGCGGTCCTGCGGCCTACTCCCTGGCCCCGAATCGCCGTTGCCGCGATGCGTACTCCCGGAGCGCGGCCTCGAGCTCGGCACGGTCGAAGTCGGGCCAGAGGACGTCGCTGAAGAGGAACTCCGAGTAGGCGCTCTGCCAGAGCAGGAAGTTCGAGAGCCGCTTCTCGCCGCTCGTCCGGATAACGAGCTCGGGATCGCTCATCTCCGGCGCGTAGAGCAGCTTCGCGAACGCCTCCTCCCCGCCCCCCTCGTAGCGCTCGGCGGCGTCGAGGATCTCGGCGCGCCCGCCGTAGTTGAAGGCGACGAACAGGGCCAGCCGCGTGTTCGCGGCCGTCTCGGCCTCGGCCCAGTCCATCTGCTTCAGCAGCGAATCCGAGACCCCCCGGCGGCTGCCGACGAACCGCATCCGCACCCCCTCGTCGTCGAGCTCGGGCGTCTCGGAGACGATCAGCTCGGCGAACATCTCCATCAGCCCCGCGACCTCGTCGCTGGGGCGCGACCAGTTCTCGGTCGAGAACGCGTAGACGGTCAGCTCGCGGATCCCGAGGGCGACGGCGTCCTTGACCGTCTGCTTCATCGTCTTCGCGCCGCGCCGGTGTCCCTCGAGGACGGGGAGGCCGCGCTCCGTCGCCCAGCGCCCGTTGCCGTCCATGATGATCGCAACCGAGGTCGCGCCGGCGACGCCGGAAGGCTCCGAGGCCGTCACTAGACGGTCAGGATCTCCTCTTCCTTGCCCTTGACGAGCGAGTCGATCTCGCCGGTCGACTTGTCGGTGAGCTTCTGCAGCTCGGCCTCGGCGCGATGCTCCTCGTCCTCGCCGACGTCGCCGTCCTTCTTCATCTCACGCATGTCGCTCATGATGTCGCGGCGGACGTTGCGGATCGCGACCCGTCCCTCCTCGGCGACGCCGTGGATGACCTTGACCATCTCGCGCCGGCGCTCCTCGGTCATCTCCGGGATCTGCAGGCGGATGACGTTGCCGTCGTTGTTCGGCGTCAACCCGACGTCGGACTCGTTGATGGCCTTCTCGATCGCGCTCAGGGCGCCCTTGTCGTAAGGGGTGATCGTAAGCAGCCGGGCGTCGGCCGCGGCGACGTTGGAGAGCTGGTTGAGCGGGGTCTCGGCGCCGTAGTAGTCGACGATGATCCGGTCGAGCAGGTGCGGCGACGCTCGTCCGGTGCGGACGGTCGCGAGCTCGTTGCGGGTCGACTCCACGGACTTGTTCATCCGCTCGCCGGCGTCGGCCAGCAGTTCGTCGATCAGCTCGTTCAAGACCCTCGCTCCTCTCGCTTCGACGACACGACGGTGCCGACGCGCTCTCCGCGGACGATCCTATCTATGTTGGATTCGTCCGCCATGTTGAAGACGTGGATGGGCAGGTCGTTGTCCATGCAGAGCGACAGCGCCGTCGAATCCATCACCTTCAGGCCCCGCTCGATCGCCTCGCGATGGGTGATCGTCGGCAGGAACTTCGCGTCCGGGACCTCGGCCGGGTCGGCGTCGAAGACGCCCTCGACTCCATGCTTGGCCATCAGGATGGCCTCGGCGTGGATCTCGAGGGCCCGCAGCGACGCCGCGGTGTCGGTCGTGAAGAACGGGTTGCCGGTGCCGGCGGCGAAGATCACGACCCGCCCCTTCTCGAGGTGGCGCATCGCCCGCCGCCGGATGTAGGGCTCGGCGACCTCGCTGACCTCGATCGCCGACATCACCCGGGTGTCGGTGCCCTGCTTCTCGAGCGCGTCCTGAAGCGTCAGCGCGTTGAGCACGGTCGCGAGCATCCCCATGTAGTCGGCGGTCGCACGGTCCATTCCGGCGGCGGCGCCCTGCAGGCCCCGGTAGATGTTGCCGGCGCCGACGACGACCGCGATCTCGACCCCGGTGGCGCGGACGTGAGTGACCTGGTCGGCGATCCGCTGGACCCGGTCGTGGTCGGTGCCGTACTCGAGCTCGCCCATCAGGGCCTCGCCCGACAGCTTCAGCATGATCCGGTCGAAGACCCGGTCGCTTCCCTCCGTGGAGCCCATCGTCGCCGGTGCCGCTACTCGGCCCCGACCTCGAAACGGGCGAAACGGGCGATGCGGATGTTCTCGCCGGTCTTGGCAGCGGCGTCGGTGCGGAGCTGCTCGATCGTCTTGCCGTCGTGCTTGTCGGCGTTCACGTGGACCTGCTCGAGCAGAGCGATCTCCTTGCGCCACTTCGCCAGCTGGCCCTCGACGATCCGCTCGCGAACGTTCTCGGGCTTGCCCTCCTCCGCGGCCTTCTGCTCGAAGACGGTGCGCTCGGAGGCCTCCTCCTCGGCGGGGACGTCCTCGGCGGAGACGAAGCGCGGCGCCGCCGCGGCGATGTGCAGCGCGACGTCGGCGGCGAACGCCTTGAAGTCGTCGTTGCGGGCGACGAAGTCGGTCTCGCACTGGATCTCGACCAGGGCGCCGATCTTGCCGGTCGCGTGGACGTAGGAGGTGACGATGCCCTCGCTGGTGCTGCGGCCGGAGCGCTTGGCGGCCGATGCCTGGCCCTTGACCCGCAGCAGTTCGATCGCCTTGTCCATGTCACCGCCGGCCTCGGTCAGAGCGGACTTGCAGTCCATCATCGCCGCGCCGGTCCGCTCGCGCAGCGCCTTGACGTCCGCTGCCTTGATCTCCGTGCTCACTTGTCACCACCTTCGCTCGCGCCGCTGGCCGCGGGCTCGTCCGCTGCTTCGTCGGTCGCCTCCTCGGCCGATGCCTCGGGCTGCTCGGCGGGTGCCGGAGCCTCCTCGGGCGCCGACTCGGCCTCGGCCTTTGCGGGCTCGGGGGCGGCCTCGGCCTTTGCGGGCTTCGCGGGCTCCTCGGCCTTCGGCTTCGGCTTCGTCGGGGCCTCGGCCTTCGCCGGCTCGCCGCCGGCGGCCTCCTGCTTCGCGGCCGTCTCGGCCTCGGCCTTCGCAGCAGCCTCGGCCGCCTTGCGGGCCTCTTCCTCCTCGCGCTTCTTCCGCTGCTCCTCCTCGCGCTTCTTCCGCTCCTCCTCCTCGCGCTTGCGGCGGGCCTCCTCGGCCTGCTGGAAGGCGGTGGCGGAGGTCAGGATCGCCTCGCCCAGCGTGCTGACGATCAGCTCACAGGAGCGGATCGCGTCGTCGTTTCCGGGGATGACGTACTCGACCGGGCGCGGATTGCAGTTGGTGTCGACGAGCGCGACGATCGGGATCCCGAGGCGGGTCGCCTCGTTGACCGCGATCTCCTCCGCGTTGAGGTCGATCACGAAGATCGCGTCGGGCGGCCGCTGCATGTCGCGGACGCCGCCGAGGTTGAACTCGAGCTTCCGCAGCTCGGCCTCGCGGGCCATCCGCTCCTTCGTCGGCAGCAGCGCGAGCTGGCCGTTGGACTCGAGCTCGGTCAGCTCGTGCAGGCGCTTGATCCGCTTCGAGATCGTCTGGAAGTTGGTGAGCAGGCCGCCGAGCCAGCGCCGGCTGACGGACGGCATCCCGGTCTTCTCGGCCCACTCCTCGATCGTGTCGCGAGCCTGCTTCTTCGTCCCGACGAAGAGGATCTTGCCCCCGCGTCCGGCGACGTCGGCGCAGAAGTCGCGCGCCTTGATGAGCAGCTCCTCAGTCTGGAGCAGGTCGATGATGTGGATCCCGTCGCGCTCGCCATGGATGTAGCGACGCATCGCCGGATCCCAGCGCCGGGTCTGGTGCCCGAAGTGGACGCCCGCCTCAAGCAGCTGCTTGATGCCGGTGTCGGCATTGGAGTCGGTCATTGGGTTTTCCCTTGTTCTGTGAGATTCCGGCCGGACGGGCGTCGCGGGGACCCGGCAGGCGCCGGGCAGGGCCCGCGATCGCTCGGGCGACCGCGTGGATTACGGCCCGCGAGTCTAGATCAAGCGGTCTCCGGGGGCGGTCAGCGCCGGCGGGCGGCCTCGAGCGCCGTCGCGAGGTCCGGTGGCAGCTCGCTGCGGAACTCGAGCGGGCCGCCGCCGAACGGGTGCTCGAATGCGAGCAGGGCAGAGTGCAGGAACTGACGCTCGAGCCCGTAGCGGCGACCCGACCCGTACTGGGGGTCCCCGACCACGGGGTTGCCGATCGCCTGCAGGTGTGCGCGGATCTGATGGGTCCGGCCGGTCTCGAGCCGGACCTCGAGCAGAGACTCGCGGGGCAGTCGCTCGACGACCTCGAAATGGGTCACCGCAGCGCGCGGCCGGCGCCCGCCGACGACGACCCGCTCCGGCGAGCGGTGGTCGCGGCCGAGCGGCGCGTCGACCGTGCCCGTCCGCGAGGACGGACAGCCTTCGACGAGCGCCGAATACTGCCGCTTCACCGACCGCTCGGCGATCATCGCGCTCAGCGCCCGATGGGCCTCCGCGGTGCGGGCGACGACGAGCAGGCCCGACGTGTCGCGATCGAGACGATGGACGATGCCGGGGCGCCCGGGGTCGTCGCCGCCGCCGAGCAGGCCGCCGAGCTCCTCGACGAGCGATTGCTCCGGGTTGCCGGGCGCTCGATGCACCAGCAGGCCGGCGGGCTTGTCGATGACGGCGAGTTGCTCGTCGCTCCAGGCGACGAGCGGCCGCTCCCCCTCGCTCACCCGGATCCCGCGCCGGTTCCGGCCGGCTCGGCGCTCTCCGGCCGCTCGGGATCCGGCTCGGCGCCGAACGCGTACATCCAGATCAGGATCACGACGCCGAGCGTGATCTCGACGTCCGCGAGGTTGAACGCGGGCCACGGGCCGATGTCGACGAAGTCGGTGACCGCGCCCTCGTGGACCCGATCGATCAGGTTCCCGACGGCGCCGCCCGCGAGCAGGCCGATCGGCAGCCAGAGGCCGCGGCGGTCCGACGCCGCGAGGAAGACTCCGAGCAGGCCCGCGAAGGCGACCGCGGCGAGGACGAGGACGAGCGATCCCGCGTCGTCGAGGAGGCCGAACGCGATGCCTCGGTTCGCGACCCGGACGAGATCGATGCCGGGCAGGAAGTCGACCCGCTCGCCGGGCTCGATGTCGCCACGGACGAGTGCCTTCGTCAGCTGATCGAGCGCGAGCGCGACGAGAGCCACGAGCGCGGCGCGACCGTATCCCGGCCCGCGCTTCACCCGTTGATCAGCCCGACGACGACCGCGCGGAGAACGAACAGCAGCATCAGGCAGATCATCGGGCTGAGGTCGATCGACATGCCGCCCGCCCCGATCGGCGGCACGACGCGGCGAAGGCCGTTCAGCAGCGGCGCCGTCGTCTCCTCGACGAATCCGGTCACGGCCCGGAGCGGCCGGTTGTGCGGAATCGATCCGCGAACGTTCTGGTACCAGGAGATCGCGACGGCGGCGATCACGAGGATGATCAGGACGAGGAAGAACGAGTCGACGTACTGGGCGACGTCGTTGCGGTCGACGGAGACCGCCGCGGCCGTCATCGCGCACCCGCCATCCGCTGCAGCGAGGCGTCGACGGCGGCCTTGAAGGCGTCGTGGACGTCGCGTCGCGCCAGCTCGTCGAGTCCGGCCTCGGTGCTGCCGCCGGGAGAGGCGATCGCCCTCTGCATCGGCCCGGCATCGTGGGTGAGCAGGTGCCGGCCGGTTCCGGCGGCCGCCTCGCTGACGAGCCTCGCACTCAGCTCCGCGTCGAGCCCGGCCTCGACGCCGGCCTCGATCAGGGCCTCGACGGCGAGCGCGATGTAAGCCGGCGCGCAGCCCATGACGGCCGTCGCAGGGTCGATCTCGTCCTCGCGGATCTCGAAGACGCTGCCGAGCGACCCGAGCAGGGCGAGCGCCTCGCCGAGGACGCCGCTGCGGGCCTCGTCGGAGAGCGGCGTGTGGCAGATGACCCCGTGGCCGATCTCGACCGCGAGGTTGGGCATCGTTCGCAGGACCGGCGTCGGCGCCAGCGCGGGCTCCAGCAGCGCCAGCGGCGTCGCCCCGAGCACCGAGATCACGCCACCGGCGCGACCGGCGATCCGCGGAGCGACGGCATCGAGCGCGGCCGGCTTGACCGCGAGGACGACGATGTCCGCGCGGTCGGCCATGTCCTCGACCGAGTCGAGCCGTTCGCCGCCGACCTCGTCGGCGAGCGCCTGGGCGCGGCCCGAGCCCGAGTCGGTGAACAGCATCCGTGCGGGGCGCAGCGAAGCGCCCGCCCATCCCCTGGCCACCGCGGCGGCCATGTTTCCCGATCCTGCGAAACCGACGATCATCGGTTCCAAGACTAGATCAGGACTGGTTGAAGAAACCCTTCTCGACGAGGCGGGCCTTCTCCTCGGCGGAGACCTCGACGTTGGCCGGCGTCAGCATGAACGTCTTGTCGGCGATCTTCTGCATGCCGCCGTCGAGCGCATAGGTGAGGCCGGAGCTGAAGTCGATCAACCGCTTCGAGAGGTCGGCGCTCGTCGACTGGAGGTTGAGGATCACCGGGACGCTCTGCTTGAAGCGGTCGGCGACTTCCTGGGCGTCGTTGAAGTTGCGGGGCGTCACGAAGTGGACCTGGACGTCGGCGCCGCTCTCTGCGACCGGGCGCAGGTTGCGCCGGCGGCGCGGAACGTCGTCGGCGAAGATGTCGTCGATGTCGTCGGCCGGCGGCTCGTCGCGGCGCAGGCGGCGCACGTTCGACGGTGGCGGCGGGGGCTCGCGCCGGCGACGGCTCGGAGCAGGCACCGCCTCCTCCGAGACCGTGTCGGGCTCGTAGGGGTCGTACTCGTCCTCGTAGCGGTAGTCGTGGTCCTCGGCGAGACCGAAGTAGACGAGGGCTCTGTTCCATGTATCGCGTACGGCCATTGTCGCGCTCTCTTCGCCCAGTCCGGGCGAACTCCTGCGCTCAGTATGACGCGCCCATGCGCCCGGGAAAAGGTCTCCAATCCACTGCCAGACCGCTTGCAGCCGCGTGCGGCGTCCTCAGGTGCGCGCGGGTGCTCTCAGGTGAACAGGGTGCTGCCGATCCGGATCGTGGTCGCCCCCTCCTCGGCCGCGACCCGCCAGTCCTGGCTGGTTCCCATCGACAGCCGCTCGAGGCCGTGATCGGCGGCGAGCTCGGCGAGCCGGGCGAAGTACGGGCGCGAGCGCTCGGGGTCGTCCGTGAACGGCGGCATCGTCGAGAGGCCGGCCACGCGGACCGGGCACGACGCGATGACCTCGCCGAGCGCCTCCGGGTCCACCCCGCCCTTGCCCTCCTCGCGGGCGACGTTCACCTGGATCAGGACCTCGGTGTCCGCGTCGCCGTACTTGGCGAGCTGCTTGATGACGCTTCCCGAGTGGACCGAGTGGATCAGCCGGACGAGCGGCAGGACGTCGCGGACCTTGCGGCTCTGGAGGTTGCCGATGAAGTCCCAGGTGAAGGCATCGCCCCACCGAGCGCGCTTCTCCTCGAGGTCGCCGAGCCGGTTCTCGCCGACGATCTCCACCCCGGCCTCGGCCAGCGCCCCCATCTCCTCGCAGGGCACGTACTTGCAGGCGACGAGGACCTCGGTCTCCGCCGGCAACGCCGACCTCACCTCGGCGAGGTTGGCGGCGACCCGGGCCGGGTCGATGTCGCGAAACGGCTCGACCATCAGGCGCCCCGGACCAGGCCCGCCTGCCTGCCGGTGTCGCCGCCGTCGCCGCGGTGGGAGAAGAAGGTCTCGCGCTCGCAGCAGGTGCAGATGCCGGCGTCCTCGATCTCCCGCACCCCGGCCCGGGCGAGCAGCCGCCCGGCGACCGCCTTGAGGTCGAGCATCCGGCCGTCGGCGACGCCCTCCCCGAGCGGCGCGAAGGCCGCCAGGACCTCATCGCCGACCTCGTAGCAGCAGGGCCCGATCCCCGGGCCGATCGCCGCCGCAGTCGCACCGACCTGCTCGGCGCCGGCGCCGACGATCCCAGCGGCGAGACCGCGCCATCCGCAGTGGAGCATCGCGAGCCCGCCCGGCCCCGCCAGCGCGACCGGGAGGCAATCGGCGACGAAGACGAGCGCCGCCGGCCCCGAGCGGTCGACGACGTGACCGTCGCACTCCGGGGGGTCGGCCTTCGGCACCGGCCACCGGGCCGGGTCCTGGCGGCCCTCGTGCCGGGCGATGGCGGCTCCGTGCACCTGCCGCCCGACGACGACGTCCTCGGGATCGATCCCGAGCGCGGCGCAGAGGCGGCGGCGGTTGGCGACCACCAGCTCGGTGTCGTCGCCGGTCAGGACGCCCAGGTTGAGGCTCGCATAGCGGCCCTCGCTGAATCCGCCCAGCCGCGTCGAGAACGACGCGACCGCTCCCGGCAGGTCCGCCTCGAGCCATCGCGTTCCTTCGCCCTCGCGCCAGCGCATCGACCGGGACGATCCCAGATCGCGGTCAGCCGGATCGCCTGGCGATCTCGAGCGCGGCCTCGAGCTCCGCTTCGCGGCCGGTCGCGAGCTCGCCGTCGAGCTTGCGGCGGAGGGCGCCGCCGAGTCCGGCTCCGACGGCTGGGCCGCGGGGGATGCCGGCCGCGAGCAGGTCGTCGCCGTCGATCTCGAGCCGGACCTCGCTCCACTCGTGCAGATAGCTCTCGATCCAAGCGCCGCCGGCGGCTCTCGCCACGAGCAGCACGGCCGGGTCGGTTCCGGCCGCGAGCTCGACGCCCGCAGACGGCCGATCGGGCCGCGCCGCGGCGAGGCGACGCGCCTCCTCGAGGCCGGTCACGACTCCGGCGGCGATCAGCATCGCCCTGACGCCGGGCTCGGCGTGCCCCGCCCAGGGCGGCTCCGACCGGACCGCCGCGACCGCGTCGAGGAGCTCGCCGTCGTCCGGTCCGAGGGTCAGGACACCCCACTCGGCGAGCAGCCGGAAACCCCGCGCCGCCTCGTGCTCGGCGGCGAGGCGCCGGAGCTCGGCGTCGCGCCGGTCCCTGGTGACGAGGGTGAGATCGGCCCCGGCGAGCCGTTGTCGCGTGACGGGCTCCGGCTCGAGGCTGAGCCGGGCGCAGTAGCGAGCCCCGCGGATGGCCCGCGTCGGATCGTCCGCGAAGGAGCGGTCGTGGAGGACCCGGAGCTTCCTCGCGGCGAGATCGGCGGCGCCGCCGAACGGGTCGAGGAGCCGGTGCGGAGGGGCAACTCCGATCGCGATCGCGTTGACGGTGAAGTCGCGGCGGGCGAGGTCGTCCTCGATCGGGGCCGGCGAGACGTCGGGAAGCGCCCCGGGCGACGCGTAGGTCTCGACCCGGGTGCGGGCGATGTCCGCGTGGCGCCCGTCGCCGAGGTCGACGACCGCGGTTCCGAAGCGGTCGTGCCGCGTCGCCGGCAGGTCGAGCTGCTCGAGGATCGGATCGAGCTCGGCCTCGACCGCGACGTCGACGTCGGCGTCGGGAGGCGTCCCGGCGACGAGCGCGCGGGCGACGCCGCCGACGATCCAGGCGTCGAAGCCCGCGAGGACCTCGCCGACCCGGCCGAGGCCGAGGCGGTCGACCGCGGCCGCGAGTTCGTCGCCGGAAGTCATGGCTCCGTAGCATGCTGCGTTCGCCGATGAAGCGAATCCTCACCATCTGGCGCGACATGACCGGTGCGGAGCGGGGGGTCCTCGCCGCGGCGACGCTCGCGCTCGCGGTCACCGTGGTCGCGGCGCCGTTCGCGCTGCTGAAGCGACCCGACGACGTCTCGAACCCGGATGCCGCGTTCGCGCGCGAGGAGGGCGCCGGCAAGGAGAAGGAGCCGAAGCCCGCCAAGACCGTCAACTGGACCCGGTTCGGCTACGACACCGGACGGAGCAAGTTCCTCGACTCGCCGAAGGTGCGCCCCCCGTTCCGGAAGGTCTGGAAGTACACGGGGGACGAACTGATCGAGTTCCCGCCGATCTACGTCGACGACCGGCTCTATTTCATCGACAACGACGGGGTCTACGTCGCGCTGAACGCGAACACCGGAAAGTTGGTCTGGGAGAAGCAGCTCGCCTCGCTCAACGCCTCCTCCCCCGCCTACTACAAGGGCGTCCTCTACAGCGTCAGCCTCTCGCCGGGTCAGGCTCTGGCGGTCCGGGCCCGCGACGGCAAGGTCCTCTGGCGCAAGCCCCTCGACGGCCGCGCCGAGTCATCGCCACTCGTGATGAAGGGCCGGATGTACTTCGGCAACGAGTCCGGCGAGCTCCTCGCCCTCGACATCAAGGACGGTTCGACGATCTGGGAGACCGGGCTCAACGGTGCGGTCAAGGCGGCGCCCGCCTACGACGACGGCAAGCTCTACGTCGGCGACTACGGGGGCGTGATGAACGCCGTCGCCGCCGACGACGGCCACATCGTCTGGCAGACGTCCGACCTCGGACTCGGAATCGCCGGATCGGGCCGCTTCTACTCGACCGCGGCGGTCGCGTTCGGGCGGGTCTACGCCGGCGATGTCGACAATCGCGCCTACAGCTTCGACGCCGATACCGGCGAGATCGCCTGGACGGTGTCGGCCGGCGACTACGTCTACTCGGGCATCGCCGCCGCGGACACCAAGGGGACCGGCCCGACCGTCTACTTCGGCTCCCACGACCGCAACGTCTACGCCGTCGACGCCAAGAGCGGCGACGTCAAGTGGGCCGAGCACGCCGGTGGGCAGATCAGCGGCCCGGCCACGGTCGTCGGCGACGTCGTCTACGTCTCGACCTTCTCCGGCAACGCGACGATCGGCCTCGACCTCGGCACCGGCCGCCGCGTCTTCAGCTACGACGACGGCGAATACGGCCCGGTCGTCTCCGACGGCCAGTGGCTCTATCTGACCGGCGGCGTCACCGTCGTCGCCTTCGAGCCGATCGATCTCGGCGACTTCGAGTACAAGACCAACAAGGGCCAGAAGGGCATCGTCCCACCGCACCAGCAGCGGAAGGCGAAGCAGGCCGCCCGCAAGCGGGCCCAGCAGGCCGAGGGCGGCGGCGCTCCGCCGAGCGCGGGCGACTCGACGCAGCCGACGGGCGAGACCACCTCGACGACCGGGGGCTCGGCCGATGCGGCCGCGGCTCAGGGGCAGCAGTCCGGCGGTCAGCCCAAGCCGCGTCAGCAGTCCGGTGGTCAAGGGCAGAAGAACGAGAAGCAGTCCGGCGGCAAGCCCAAGGGCGGTTCCACGCCCAAACAGGGCAACGACCAGCCCAAGGGCTGACGTCTACCGGACGTCGATGCCGGCCTCCCGCATGGCCCGCTTCGCCTCGGCGATCGAGTAGCGGCCGTAGTGGAAGATCGAGGCGGCAAGGACGGCGTCGGCGCCGCCATCGACGATTCCCTCCGCGAGGTGGTCGAGCGTGCCGACGCCGCCGGAGGCGATCACGGGAATCGGGACCGCGCCGGCGACCGCGCGGGTCAGCTCGAGGTCGTAGCCGTCCTCGGTGCCGTCGCGGTCCATGCTCGTGAGCAGGATCTCCCCGGCTCCGCGTTCGGCCGCTTCGACGGCCCAGGCGACCGCCTCTCGTCCCTCGACCCGGTTGCGGCCGCCGGCGACGTAGACGTCCCAGGCGGGCCCCGATCCGGCGCCGGGTACGCGGCGGGCGTCGATCGCGACGACGACGCACTGCGAGCCGAAGACCGCGGCGAGCTCGCCGATCAGCTCCGGCCGGGCGAGTGCGGCGGAGTTGATCCCGACCTTGTCGGCCCCGGCGTCGAGGACCGCCTGGGCGTCGGCGACCGAACGGATCCCGCCCCCGATCGTGAACGGGATGAAGACCTCATCGGCGGTGCGCCGGGCGAGCTGGACGATCGTGTCGCGGTCCTCGTGGGAGGCGGTGATGTCGAGGAAGACCAGCTCGTCGGCCCCCTCTGCGTCGTAGCGCGCGGCGAGCTCGACCGGATCGCCGGCGTCGCGGATGTCGACGAAGTTCGTGCCCTTGACGACGCGGCCGTCGTCGACGTCCAGGCAGGGGATCAGGCGCTTCAGCGGCACGGGCGCAGCGTAGGGGTCCGCACCCGGCGGCGGTCAGGCCTTTTTCTTGCCGAAGGGGACGGTCGAGGTCGCGGCGCTCTTCGCGAACGCTCCCGGCTCGAGCTTCGTCACCAGCGCCTTGATCCGGCTCCGCTCGCGGCTGGTCAGGTTCCCGGGCCGGCCCTTCGACTTGACGAGCAGCTCCCGCAGCTCGCCGGCCTCCCCCGGACCGAGCTTGTCGAGGTGGCGCTTGGCGATCAGCGCGACCTCGGCGACGATCATGATCCGGCCCCAGAGGCTCCATTTCGAGGCGCCCTTGCCGACGGTGCCGATTAGTCCCATTCAGTCATTCCTCTCGTTGCCGGCGAGGGCCTCCAGCGCCTCCGCCACGGTGAATCGTCTCTCGTACAGGGCCCGGCCGACGATCACGCCGCCGAGCGGCCGAGCCGCGAGCTCGCTGAGCCGGACCAGGTCGTCGAGCGTGCCGACGCCCCCGGAGTAGATCAGCTCGGCTCCGGTCTCGTCGCAGGCGTCCAGCACCGGACCGAGCCCGTCGATCCCCGGGCCCTCGAGGGTGCCGTCGACCTCGACCGGGGTGTAGACGAAGCGCCCGACGCCGCGGCCGCCGAGGTCACGGATCGCGTCCTCGACCGGGGTCTCGGTCGGCTGCTCCCAGCCCTCGACCGCGACCCGCCCGCCGCGGGCGTCGACCGACGCGACGATCCGATCGCCGTGCTCGTCCGCGAGCGAGCCCAGCAGAGCCGGGTCGCGCTGGGCCGAGGTGCCGAGGACCGCGCGGGCCGCGCCCGCCGCGAAGACGGCGCCGACGCCGGCGGCGTCGCGGAGGCCGCCCCCGACCTGGATGGGAACGTCCACGGCCGCGGCGATGCGCTCGACCACCTCCAGGTTCTCCGGCTTGCCGGCGCGAGCGCCGTCGAGATCGACGACGTGGACGATCGCGGCGCCGCCGTCGACCCAGCGCCGGGCGGCATCGGCGGGATCGGCGTCGTAGCCGGTCTCGTGGTCGTAGTCGCCCCGGAGCAACCGGACGGCGCGGCCGCCGCGGATGTCGATCGCCGGATAGAGGGTCAGCATCGCGATCCGGTCAGGCGGCCGCGGGGGCAGTCGCGAGCGCGGCGAAGTTGGCGAGCATCCGCAGTCCCGCGGCACTCGACTTCTCGGGATGGAACTGGGTTCCGAAGACGTTCTCGCGCCCGACGACAGCCGCGAAGCGCTCGCCGTAGTCGGCGGTCGCGATCACGTCCGTATCGAGCGGACGCGCCGCCAGCGAGTGGACGAAGTAGAAGGGCTCGCCGTCGGCGATCCCGGCCGTGAGCTCCGACTCGCGTTCGATCCCCAGGTGCGCCCAGCCGATGTGGGGAAGCTTGAGGCCCGGCGCGGCCAGCGGCGCGACGGTTCCCGGCAGCAGGCTGAGACCCTCGGCGCCGCCGTGCTCGGCCGACGACTCGAACAGCAACTGCATTCCGAGGCAGATCCCGAGCACCGGAACGCCCGCCGCCGCCCGCTCACGAATCGGCTCGCCGATCCCACGTCGCTCGATCTCCCGCATCGCCTCCGGGAACGCTCCGACGCCGGGCAGCACCAGTGCGGAGGCGCCCGCCAGCTCGCCCGGGTCGGAGCTGACCGTCGCGGCGACCCCGACGTGCTCGAAGGCCTTCGCGACCGACCGCAGGTTGCCCATCCCGTAGTCGGCGATCTTCAGTTCCGGCGGACTCACGCTCACCGGGGGGATCTTATGGCCGTCGTGCCGCCCCGCCGCGGCGGCGGCCGGTCATCGGCTCTTGCGGATGACCTTCTTGACGGCCCTCAGCGCCGGCTTCGGCTTCGACTTCTTCGTCACCAATCCCGACCACGGGCACCAGTTGCAGGCCAACTGGCCGGCCGGGAAGTCGCGCCAGGTGTAGACGTAGGCGCCGATGACGTTCCACTTCTTCCGTTTGTGGGCGAGCAGCTCGAGCCCATCGCGGAGGCGATCGGCCTGGCCCTTCTCGCCGACCACGAGGTCGCTGCGGGCCGGGCCCTTCGACGCCCATCCGAGCTCGCCGACGAGCAGGTCGACGTTGCCGTCGCCCGCCCGCTTCGAGACGGAGCGCAGCTCGTCGATGCGCTTCTTGATCTCGCCGTTGTCGGAGGCGTACGGATGGGCGTTGATCGCGTCGAAATGCTTTTCGATCCCGCGAACCTGGTACATCCTGTCGAGGAACTTCGTCGCCTTCATCGACTCCGGATCGCGGGGAGAGCCGTACATCCCTCCGAGCACGATCTCCGCCTTCGGATCGACCTTCGAGATCCCCTTGTCGAAGTTCTCGACCAGTCGTGCATACGCCTTCGGGTCCGGCTTCGGCACCCAGTTGTTCTTCGAGTTCTGCTCGTTCCAGGCGATCCACTTCTTCACCGGCAGGTGGTCGATCTCGGGAACGGCGTCGAAGTAGTCGCCGTTGGGGCTGTAGCGCCGGGCGAGCGCCTCGGAGAACTCCCGCCAGGCCTTCAGGTCCTGCTTGGACTTGGGCCCGTAGAGGCCTTTGCTGGTGTCCGCGTGCACGAACTTCGGCGTTCCGTAGACGACGAGCGACGGGCGCATCCCGTTCTTCGCCGTCGAGTAGACCCCCTGGTCGGACGTGCTCCAGTCGTAGGGGGCATTGCGCGAGCCCTGGATCGCCGCCCAGTTGACGGGGACGCGGTTGGTGCCGAATCCGGCCTCGCCCATTCCCCGGTAGTCCTTCTTGGTCGGGCCCTCGGCGAAGATCCCGAAGAAGTCCTTCGGCGTCTTCGCGGCCGCCGGCTGCGCCGCGATCGCCGTCATGAGGAGGGCGAGGGCCAGGGCCGCGAAGGCCGCCGCCCGGCCGCCGCGGCTCGCGGTGCTCTGCTGCTGGGTTCGCTCGTTCGATCTGCTCATCTCAATCAGGTTAAGCACATCCGAGCGGCCGGAGTTGCGCCCCGTCCGCAGCGGATATTCCGGCCGCTAAACCCGATTCAGGAGCTGAGAGTCCCCTTGGTCGAGGGCACGCCCGTTTCGCCCGGATCGATGGCGACCGCGGTCCGGAGCGCCCGCGCGAAAGCCTTGAAGCAGGCTTCGATCATGTGGTGGGCGTTGGCGCCGTAGGGATTGGAGAGGTGGAGCGTCAGCTTCGCGTTGGCCGCGACCGCGCGGAAGAACTCGCCGGTCAGCTCGGCCTCGAAGCCGGCGATCGTCACCGGTGGCAGGTCGGAGTGGAAGTGGCAGTACGGCCGCCCGGAGATGTCGATCGAGCAGACCCCGAGCGCCTCGTCCATCGGCAGCTCGACGTGGGCGTAGCGGGCGATCCCGGCGCGGTCGCCGAGGGCCTGGTCGAGCGCCTGGCCGAACGCGATCCCGACGTCTTCGACGGTGTGGTGCGAGCCGGTCTCGAGGTCGCCCTCGGCCCGGACGACGAGCCCGAGCCGGCCGTGGCGGCCGAGCAGGTCGAGCATGTGGTCGAGGAACCCGACGCCCGTCGCCGCGGACACGTCGCCGCCGTCGAGGTCGAGCTCGAGGTCGATGTCGGTCTCGTTCGTCCGCCGCTGCACGCGCGCGGTGCGCTTGCCGGAAGCCATGACGCGCTATTCCCCCTTCTCGGGGTCGTTCCTGCCCTCGCTGCGGCCGACGGCCGACTCGCCGTGCAGCGGGAAGCCCTCCGCGCGGGCGATCTCCTCGACCGTGCCGGCGAGCGCCGCGGCGGCGTCGGCGCCGATCTCGACGCGGCTGATCCGGCGCCGGAACGTGCCCGGCCCGAGCGTGCCGGTGAACCGACCGGCGCCGCCGGTCGGCAGCACGTGATTCGAGCCGGCGGCGTAATCGCCGAAGGCGGTTGCCGAGCGGGCGCCGACGAAGACGCACCCCGACGTCGTCAGCCTGCGCGCGAGGGCGGGGGCGTCGGCGGCCGCGACCTCGGCGTGCTCGGGCGCAAGCGCCTCGGTCAGCGCGATCGCCGCCTCGACGTCCCCGACCGCGACCAGGTCGAAGGTCACCTCGCCGGGATCGCCGTCGCGGCTGCGGATGCGCTCGATCTCCTCGGCGAGCCGCTCGAGCCAGGCGGGGTCGGTGCCGATCGCGACCAGGAGGCCGTCGCCGCCGTGCTCGGCCTGCGCGCAGAGGTCGAGCGCGATCCACTCCGGCGGGACCTCCTCGGCGACGATCGCGACGATCTCCGACGGCCCCGCGTAGCCGTCGATGCCGATGTGCCGCGAGCACTGGAGCTTCGCCTCCTGGACCCAGGGGCTGCCGGGACCGGCGATCACGTCGACGGCGGGGATCGACTCGGTCCCGAGCGCGAGGGCGGCCACCGCCTGCGCGCCGCCGACCGCGTAGACGGCGTCGGCGCCGGCGATCGCGGCGGCGGCGAGGACGGCGGGCGCCGGTCTGCCCGTCCCGGCCTCCGGGGGCGATGCGACGACCACGCGGCCGACGCCGGCGACCTTGGCCGGGACGACGCCCATGACGACGCTGGACGGGTAAGGGGCACGGCCGCCGGGCACGTAGATCGCGGCGGAGCCGACGGGCACCTCGGCGACCTCGATCCGCTGCCCGGCGCCGAGGGTCACCTCGGCCGGACCGGAGATCTGGGCCTCGGCGACGGCGCGGACGTTGGCCGCGCTCGTCTCGATGGCCCGGCGGAGCGGGTCCGGGATGTCGCCCGGGGCGGCGGCGACGAGATCCGCCGGCACCCGGACCGGATCGGCGGCGACGCCGTCGAAGCGCTCGCTGAGCTCGGCGACGGCGGCGTCTCCCCCGCTCGCGACGTGCGCGATCGTCTCCGCGACCGCGGCGGCGATGCCCTCGGGCCTCGGTGCCGCATCGCGCAGCGACGCCGCCAGCCGAGCGGGCTCGCGACCGTCCCAGGCCTGGATCCGGATCTTCATCCGCGCGCTGCCTCGCGCAGTCGACCGACCATCTCGTCGACCTCTCCTGCCCGAAGCTTGTGCGCGACCCGGTTGGCGATCAGCCGTGCGGTGCAGACGGAGATCTCGTCGACGACCTCGAGGCCGTTCTCGGCCAGGGTGCGGCCGGTGTCGACGAGGTCGACGATGCCGTCGGCGAGTCCGACGAGCGGCGCCAGCTCGACCGATCCCTTGACCTCGATGACCTCGGCCTGCCGGCCCATCCGTTCAAACCAGTCCGTCGCGGTCCGCGGGTACTTGGTCGCGATCCGCATCAGGCCGAGGCGGCGCTCGGCCCGCTCCAGGTCGTCGCTTCCCGTCCGGGCGGCGAGCGCCATCCGGCACCGCCCGAAGCCCAGGTCGACGAGCTCGTAGACCGCCCGGTCGCTCTGCTCGGCGAGCACGTCCTTGCCGGTCACCCCGATGTCGGCCGCCCCCGACTCGACGTAGATCGGGACGTCGGAGGGGCGCACGGTGACGATGGTGAGGCCCTCGAGCTCGAAGATCAGCGCCCGCGAGTCGCTGCGGGGTTCGGTCGTGTCGAAGCCGGCGCGGTCGAGCATCCCCAGGCAGCCCTCGAACAGCGAGCCGCGCGGCAACGCCAGGGTGAGGGCGCCGTCGTTGCCGCGGTCGCGCGGGTTCAGGCTCATCATCGGCGGGCCCCGAGCTCCTGCTCGGCGGCCTGGGCGACGTGCAGGCGCTCGAGGTAGAGGGCGAAGCCGGCCGCGGGCTGCGGGCTGCCGAAGCGCCCGAGGAGATCGTCGTAGCGACCGCCTCCGCCGATCGCCTCGCCGACGGCAGGGTCGTAGACCTCGAGGATCGCGCCCGTGTAGTACCCGAGATCGCGGAGCAGCCCGAAGTCGACCTGGACGCGATCGGCCACGCCGGCGGCCTCGAGCGCGGCGAGCGTCTCCGCCAGCGTCGCCGATGCCCGCTCGATCGCGGGCCCGCCGAGGGCGCGGGCCCGCTCGAGCACCTCGGGGCCGCCGCGGAGGTCGCTGAGCGCGACGATCGTCGCCCGCTCGGTCTCGCCGAGCTCGGCCAGATCGCCGGCTTCGTCGGAGATCGCGACGAGGTCGTGGGCCGCCAGGCACTCGAGGATCCGCGCGCGGGCCGGACCCTCGACGCCGAGCTCGGTGAGGAGCGACGGGAACAGGTCGGCGTCCCCGAGCCCGATCACGGCGCTCTGCAGGCCGATCGCGTCCAGCGACGCCACCAGCAGCTCGATCAGCTCGGCGGTGCCGGCCGGGGCCTCGGCCCCGATCAGCTCGACGCCGATCTGCCGCATCTCCCGGAGCTGGCCGCGCTGGGGCCGCACGCGCCGGAAGACGCTCCCCGAGTAGGCGAGCCGGAACGGCCCCGGCTCGGAGGCGAACCGGCGGGCGACCAGCCTGGCCAGCGGCACCGTCATGTCGTTGCGGAGCGCGAGCACCGAGCCCGACTCGTCGAGGAACTTGTAGGTGGCGGTGCCCTCCGGCCCCGCGCCGCGGGCGAAGGCGTCCTGGAACTCGATCGTCGGGGTCGAGACCTCCTCGTAGCCGCGCGCGGCGAACAGGGCCAGCAGCGCCGACTCGATCGCCCGCAACTCGCGCATCTCTTCGGCGAGGACGTCGCGGGTGCCGGTTGGCAGGGGCTGGGTGCTCATCGGTGGGTTCCCCGCTCAGATGGCGGCGGGCACGGGGTCGGTGGCGACGCGCTCGACGCGCGCCCCGAGCCCGCGCAGGCGCTCGTCGATCCGCTCGTAGCCGCGGTCGATCTGGACGATGTTGCCGATCTCGGAGGTGCCCTCGGCCGCCAGCGCGGCGATCAGCATCGCCATGCCGGCCCGGATGTCGGGGCTCTCGAGGCGCTCCCCGTGGAGCCTGCAGGGGCCGTTGACGATCGCCCGGTGCGGGTCGCAGAGGGTGATCCTGGCCCCCATCGCGACGAGCTTGTCGGTGAAGAACAGGCGGTTCTCGAACATCTTCTCGAAGATCAGGATCGTCCCGCTCGCCTGCGTCGCCAGGGCGAGCGCGATCGAGGTGAGATCGGCCGGGAACGCCGGCCACGGGCCGTCGTCGATCTTCGGGATCGCGTCGCCGAGGTCGTCGCGCACCGCGAGCTGCTGGTCCGGCGGAACCAGTAGGTCCCGGCCCTCGATCAGGCTCTGGAGGCCGAGCCGCTGGAACTGGCGGCGGATCATCAGCAGGTCGCCGGGCTCGACGTCGCGGATCCGGAGCTCGCCGCCGGTGGCGGCCGCGAGCGCCATGAAGCTGCCGATCTCGATGTGATCGGGCCCGATCGTGTACTCGGCGCCGCCGAGCTTGTCGCGGCCGTGGACGATCATCACGTTCGATCCGATCCCCTCGACGGTCGCGCCCATCCGGGTCAGCAGGTGCGCGAGGTCCTGGACGTGGGGCTCGCTGGCGGAATTCGCGATCAGCGTCTTCCCCGGGGTCAGCGCCGCGGCCAGCAGCGCGTTCTCGGTGCCCATCACCGAGGGCTCGTCCATGAAGATCTCGCAGGCGGTCAGCCCGCCCGCGGCCTGCAGCTCGATCATCCGCGATCCGGTGACGGTGGCGCCGAGGTCGCGGAAGGCGTCGAGGTGCGGATCGAGGCGGCGGCGGCCGATCGTGTCGCCGCCGGGGGGCGGCATCCGGACCTCGCCGAAGCGCGCGAGCAGCGGGCCGGCGAGCAGGAACGAGGCGCGGATCCGGGCCGCGAGCCCCTCGTCGACCCCGGTGTCGCCGACGGCGGCGGCGCAGAGCCGGATGTCGTTGGCGCCGAGCCACTCGACCTCGACCCCGAGCTTGGCCAGGATCGCGATCTGCGCCTCGGTGTCGCGGATGCGCGGCACGTTGCGCAGGACGACGTCCTCCTCGGTGAGCAGGCAGGCGGCGAGGATCGGCAGTGCCGCGTTCTTGTTGCCGGCGGCCGTGATCTCCCCGCTGAGCGGGACGCCGCCTTGAATCACGAACTTCTCCAAAGCTTGGCTAGGGTAGACGACGGTGAGCGAGCCCACGATGAACGCCGCCGGCCGCGAAGCGGCCTGGGAACTGCTTTGCGAGTGGACTTCCTCAGACTCCCTGCGCAAGCACGCGCTGGCGGTCGAGGCGTCGATGCGCGCCTACGCCCGGATCCAGGGCGAGGACGAGGAGCGATACGCGATCACGGGTCTGTTGCACGACCTCGATTACGAGCGCTACCCCGACGCCGACACCGGCCATCCCCGGATGGGGATCGAGGAGCTGCGCTCGCGCGGCTACCCCGACGACGTCATCGACGCGATCGCCGGGCACGCCGACTACCTCGAGGTGCCGCGGGAGTCCCGGCTCGCGAAGACCCTCTACGCCATCGACGAGCTGTCCGGCTTCGTGATGGCCTGCGCGCTCGTCCGCCCGACCGGGATCGAGGGGATGAAGGTCAAGTCGGTCCGCAAGAAGCTGAAGCAGCCGTCGTTCGCGGCCAAGGTCGACCGTGAGCAGATCAGCCGCGGGATCGAGGAGCTGGGAGTCGACGAGGGCGAGCACATCGCCGTCGTCATCGACGCGCTGTCGGAGCGGGCCGAGGAGCTCGGCCTCACCGCCGCCCAGGTCGAGGCGGACTGAGCGTGCGGCGCGCCCTCAAGTTCGTCCTCGTCGCCCTCGTCGTCCTGATCGCGCTCGGCATCGTCAACGCGCTCGTCCTCGACAGCCAGACGAAGCCTGCGGAGGTGACCGCCGACGGCGGCGAGATCGAGACCGCCTCCTCGGTCGATCTCCAGGTATTCGACTCGCCGGCGACCGGACCGGGCCCGGAGGGGGCGCCGATCGTCCTCCTGCACTGCTTCGGATGCAGCTCGCAGTGGTGGAACCCGATCCTCGAGCAGCTGAACGAGCGTCACCGCGTCGTCCGCGTCGACCTGATCGGCCACGGCGGCTCGGAGAAGCCGCAGAGCGGCTACGAGATCGAGGCGCAGGCGGCGGCGGCGGCCGAGGCCCTGAACTCGCTCGGCGTCCAGGGGGCGACGGTCGTCGGGCACTCGCTCGGCGGGATCGTCGCGTCGTCGCTCGCCGAACAGGCCAGCGAGCTCGTCGACCGGGTCGTGCTGATCGGGGTGCCGTCGGAGTCGGGCGAGGCGTCCCTGCCGTTCACCGAGAAGGTGATCCGGACGCCGGTGATCGGCCAAGCGACCTGGCGCCTCCGGCTCGACGCGATGATCAAGCGCGGTTACGAGTCGGCCTTCGCTCCCGGAACCGACGTCAGCGAGGTCTTCCCCGGCGACCCCGACCGCGTCGTCGACGACAACCGGGCGATGACCTACGACTCGTTCACGTCGGCGAGCGAGCGGGCCGACGACTTCCTCGAGGAGCAGCCGGTCGCCTCGCGGCTGGCGGCGACGGGGGTGCCGCTGATGTGGATCGACGGGAGCGAGGACCAGATCATCGACGCGACGGCGGTCTCGGAGGAGTTCCACGCCGTCCCGGGAGCGATCACGAAGCTGATCGACGGCGTCGGCCACTCGCCGAACGTCGAGGCGCCGGACGAGACCGCGAAGCTGATCCTCGACTTCGCCGGCGTCGCCCCGCCGCTCGCACCCGGCGCAGCGGGCGCCAGTGACGAGAAGAAGGGCGGCGGGAAGGACAACGGCGGCAAGGGCGGCAAGAAGAACGCGGGGGCCGGCAAGGGTGGCGGCTGATCCGATCAGGGTCGTCGTCCTCGAGGGCGACGAGACCGGCCAGGAGCTGCTCGAGGCCGCGCTGGCGGTGCTCGACCCCGGCGCGATCGGGCTCCCGGTCGAGCTGGTCCGATTCGACCTCTCGCTCGGGAACCGGCGCCGCACCGGCAACGAGGTCTGCAGCGAGGCCGCCGCGGCGATGCGCGAGGCCGGGCTCGGCCTGAAGGCGGCGACGATCACCCCCGAGGGCGCCGACGACGTCGGCAGCCCGAACCGGCTGATCCGCGAGGGGATCGACGGAACCGTGATCGTCCGCACGGGCCGCCGGATCCCCGGCGTGACGCCGATCGCCGGCATCCACCACCCGATCACGGTCTGCCGGATGGCGGTCGGCGACGCCTACGGGGCCGAGGAGCGGCGCGAGGCCGACGGCGACGACGAGGTGGCCCTGCGGACCGAGCGGATCAGCCGCCGGGTCTGCCGCGCGGTCTCCGAACACGCCTTCCGGATCGCCGCCGCCTCCGCCGAGGAGCCTCGCGGAAGGGTCTACGGCGGCCCGAAGTGGACGGTAAGCCCGATCTACGAGGGCATGCTGAAGGAGGAGATGGACGCCGCCGCCGAGCGCCATCCCGATGTCCGCTACGAGCCGGTCCTGATCGACGCCACCTACGCCGGGCTCGTCGGCGGCGCCGCCGACGGCCCGCTGGTGATCCCGACCCTGAACCGCGACGGTGACCTGCTCAGCGACCTGGTGATGCCGATGTTCGGCTCGATCGCGGGAGCCGAGTCGATCCTGCTCAGCCTCGACGACGACCTCCGCCCCGCCGTCGCGATGGCCGAGGCCCCGCACGGCACCGCACCGTCGCTGGCCGGCAAGGACGTCGCCAACCCGATGGCGATGATCCTCGCCTGCGCAGCCGTCCTCCACTACGCGGCCGAGCGCGGGCACTCCGGCGCCGAGGCGGCGTCGGCCGCGATCTACGAGGCGACGCTGGGCGCCGCCGGCGACGGGATCAGAACCCACGATCTCGGCGGCGAGGCCTCGACGTCGGAGGTCTGCGCCGAGGTGGTCCGCCGCATCGAGGCCGCCTGAGCGGCGGTCGCCCGGGTCAGACCTCGGTGCCCTCGCCGTCGCCGCTGCCCGGCGCGGGGGCGTCGTCGACCCGGCGCCACTCGACGATCTTCCCGTCCTCGATGTCGAACGTCGTCGAGGCGGTGGCGCCGGCCCCGGATCCGCAGTCGCCGCCGGGCCGGTCGGAGAGCCGGAAGGTCGCGGTGGTCAGCTCGCCCGTGGTCTGCGCCGAGACGACCTCGGCGCCGCAGGGCAGCGACCGGTTGAAGGCGATCGCGTCGGCCCGGGAGTCGATGCTGGTCAGCAGCGGCCCGTTCTCGGCCGTGCTCGGGATCGCGAAGTAGCCGGCGGCCGCCCGCTCGTCGCCGGACGCGAGTGCCTTCGCCCAGCCCTCGATGACGGCGACGTCGCCGGAGTCGGCGGCCGCCTCCGCGGCCACCGTGTCCGTGCCGTCGCCGCTGCCGCAGCCGGCCATCGCCAGCAGCGCTGCGAGCGCGAGCGCTGCCGCCGCCCGCTGCGCGAACATGTGCGATTCTACGAACATACGTTCGCCTACCCGGAGGAATCCCCTTCTCTCCCACTGCCTGATGGTCATCGGATCCGTTCTCATCCCCCGCTTCGCATTGCTCGCCGCAACCGGCGGTCGACGGGAGATGCTGACAGAGCCGATCGCCCTCGCCCCCGAGCCGGGGCGGGAGCAGGCCGTCGGCGAGGCGAGCGGCGCCGCCGAGGCGTTCGGGATCCGCCCCGGGATGTCGGTGGCGGAGGCGCTCGGCCGCTGCCCCCAGCTCGTCCTCCAGCCCCCGGACCCGGGCCGGACGGCGAGCGCCTGGGAGCGGATCCTCCGCCGGCTCGAGGCGATCGGCGCCGCGGTCGAGAGCAACCGCGCCGGGGAGGCCTTCTTCGCGGTCGACGGCCTCCGGAGCATCTGGGGCCCGCGGCGCGCGGACGTGCTGGCGCGGGCGGGCCGGGCGCTCGGGACGCCGGCGCGGATCGCGGGCGGGCCGAACCGCTTC
>JADFCZ010000087.1 GCA_018263295.1 Conexibacter sp. | reverse complement strand
GTCCCGGCCGGCGGCGGCGCCCTCGCGACCGCGACCGGACCGCTGACCGGCACCGTCGCGGGGACGGTCCTCCGGATCGCGGGGGTCGGCGAGGACGGCGCGAGCGTCGCCGGCCCGCTCGCGGTCCTCTGCCGGATCCCGGAGACCCTCGCCTACGCGACGACGATCGCCTGCCACGACCGCGCGGCGGGCCCGGCCTCGACCGGCGGCTACCCGACCGAGCGCTGGGACGAGGTCCGGCTCGAGAGCACGGCCTTCGAGGACCGCTTCCGGCTGCTCGTGCTCGCCGGGCAGGATGCGGTCTGGACGCTCGAGCTCTTCTCCCCCACGCTGATCTCGTGGCTGGCCGAGGACGCTCCGCCGGGTCTCGGGTTCGAGCTCAACGAGGGCTGGCTCTGCGTTCTCGCCGCCGACCCCGGGACCGAACCGGCCGCGCTCTGGGACGCCGCCGCCAGGATCGCCACGGCGCTCCGCGAGGAAGCCGTCGAGGAGGGCGACGATCCCGACCTGCGGACGGCGAGCGACGGCCAGCGCCGAACCGATGCCGCGGTCGCGGAGGTCGAATGGGATCGGCCCCCCGCGAGCGTCCGCGAAGCGGCTGCCGCCTATGCCCGGGTCGCCTCCCGGAAGCCATCGGTCCTGTTCAAGGCCCTGATCGTCGCCGGCCTGGCGGCGGTGGTCACCTTCCTGGGCGCCTGGCTGTTCACGAGCATCGTGGTCGCCCCGTTCGCGGCGATCGCCGCCTTCGCCGCGGGATTCGGTGCCGGCCGGCAGGCGTTCGCGGGCGGCTACCTGTTCGAGGGCGGGCTGTCGGCCGACTGGGTCGGGATTCAGGCCTTCAACCACGAGTACGCGCGCTCGCGCGGGCTCGAGCGCCGGAAGCTCGCGCGGTTCCACCACGACCATCGCGACCTGCCCGTCCCGGGTGCGGCCGAGAGCGTCCAGGCGGGCCCGATCCCCGGCACCTCGCTGGACGGCCTCTTCGTGATGATCGCCGACTCCGCCGAGCTCCGGGCGAGCGGACGGCACGGCATGCAGGCCCGGGCGGACGGCGGCCCGGGCTCCTACGACGCCCTCGTCGCGGAACTGCCGGCGGCCCCGTCGCCGGAGGCGATCGCCGCGCTGCGGCCGCCGGAGGGCTGGTCGGTCGCCGCGACCGGCGAGCGCGGCGTCGTCGTCTCCCGCCCGATCGCGGGCAACCTCACGCGGACGGCCGCAGGGTGCGACCAGTTCCGCGAACGTGCCGGGGCGCTGATCGCCGAGCTCGCCCGCTAGCGAGCCCGGTACCAGGGCAGCAGCAGCCGCTCGGCGAGCGCGACGAGCCCGAACAGCCCGATCCCGATCAGCGACAGCAGGAAGATCACCGCGAACATCGTCGCGGTGTCGGTGGCGTTGTTGAGGACCAGGATCAGATGGCCGAGGCCCTCGGAGGAGCCGACCCACTCGGCGAACACCGCGCCGATCACCGAGAGGGCCGCCGCGACCTTGAGCCCGCTGAAGAGGAAGGGCAGCGAGGCCGGGAAGCTGCCGTGGCGAAGGAGCTGGCGCCGGGTCGCCCCCATGGTTCGCAGGAGCCGGAGCAGCGCCGGGTCGGCGGCTCGGAGGCCGTCGACCGCGTTGACCACGATCGGGAAGAAGGCGACGAGGGCGATCACCATCACCCGCGGCCGCAGGTCGAAGCCGGTCCAGATGACGAAGATCGGCGCGATCGCGGGCACCGGGACCATCTGGGAGACGACGAGCCACGGATAGACGGCGCGCTCGATCGTCCGCGACGAGCGGATCGCCAGCGCCAGCAGGACGCCGACGACGATCGCGAGCGCAAAGCCGAGCAGGATCTCGCCGATCGTTATCCACGCGTTGTCGATCAGCAGGTCGCGGCTCTCCCAGCCCGCCGAAGCGATCTCCGTCGGGGATGGGAGCGAGGACTCCGGCACGTCGGCGAACCCCACGTAGAGCTGCCAGGCGCCGAGGAAGAGCAGCGCGAACGCGATCGGAGCGACCCAGGCACGGATCCGGCCGTTCCCGCTCACGGCGTCCGTGCCTCCTCCGCGCGGAGCGGCTCCTCCAGGGCCCGCTTGAGCTCGATGAACCGCGGCTCGAGGTCGGTCACGCCCGCGGCGCGCGGCCGCGGCAGGTCGACGGCGACCTCGTCGGCTATCCGGCCCGGGCGGGGCGTCATCCGGACCACCCGGTCGCCGAGGAACAGGGCCTCCTCGACGTCGTGGGTCACGAACAGGATCGACTTCCCCTCCGCCGCCCAGAGCTCGACGAGGCGCTCCTGCATGTCCTGGCGGGTGAGGGCGTCGAGGGCGCCGAAGGGCTCGTCGAGGAGCATCACGTCGCAGTCGGTGAGGAACGTGCGCAGGAGCGCCGTCCGCTGTCGCATCCCGCCCGAGATCTGCGAGGGCCAGGCATCGGCGAACCCGTCGAGCCCGAACCGCAGGAGCTCGGCCCGGGCGCGCTCCCGCGCCTCGCCGATCGACAGGCCGCGCAGCTGCGGTCCGACGGCGGCGTTGTCGAGCACGGTCCGCCACGGCATCAGGAGATCCGCCTGCGGCATGTAGGCGACGGAGCCCAGCAGGGGCGATCCGGATCCGAGTGCGACCGATCCGGCCGTCGGCTCGTCGAGACCCGCGAGCAGGTTCAGCAGCGTCGACTTGCCGCAGCCGGACGGGCCGATGATCGACACGAGCTCGCCGCTCATGATCTGGAGGTCGATCCCGGCGAGCGCGGCGACCTCCTCCCCGCCCGCCCTCGCGGGCGGGTAGGTGCGGGCCAGGCCCGACGCGGTGAGGACCGGCTCAGCCATCGCCGCCGCCGGCGAAGCTGAAGTCGGCGTAACGGCGGGGCGGGATCGGCGCATCGATCAGCCCGGCATCGACCATGAAGTCCGACATCTGCGCGATCGAGACCGGGGCGAGCGAACCGAACGGCCGCTCGCCCGCGGTCAGATACGGCAGGTGGGCGTCGAGCGACTCACGGGCGAACTCCGGGTCGATCGCCGGGTTGGCCTCCAACAGCGCGTCGGCTCCGGTCGCCGGATCGGCGAGGACGTCCTCGTAGCCGCGCGTCGTCGCCGCGACGAACCCGTCGACGAGGCCGGGATCGCCGGCGATCTCCGACCGCGTCGAGAAGACGACGAGCCCGGGGTAGGTCAGCCCGCCCCAGCGACGGGGCCCGAACGATCGGGTCGGGTAGCCGTCGACGTCGGCCTGCACGCCGTCGGCCGGTACGAAGCCGGTGAACCCGTCGATCTTGCCCGCCTCGAGGCTCTGGACGCCGTTGAAGCCGATCGTCACCCGGTCGACGGCGTCGGGGTCCGCTCCCGCCGCCGCAAGGACCGTGTCGAGGATTGCATCGTCGGAGGGCACCCCGGTCACGCCCACCGTCCGCCCCTCGAGGTCGGCCGGCGAGCGGAAGCCGGAGCGGGCCTGCGTGATGACGCCGCCGAGCGGCTCCTGGGCTATCGCCATCACCGCCTGCGCGTCGCGGCCGGCGTCGATCTGCCCGGCGACGTCGAGCCCGTCGGCGACGCCGAGCTCCGCCTCGCCGGCGTCGATCAGCTTCAGCGTGTCCGCCGTCGAGGTCGGCTCGATGACCTCGAGGTCGATTCCCTCGTCCTCGTAGTAGCCGGCGGCCATCGCCCGGTAGATCCCGGCGTGCACGGGGCCGGGGACGAAGTCGAGGACGAGCGTCGCCTCGCGGGCAGCGGGCTCGCCGTCGGCGTCGCCGCAACCGGTCGCCCCCGCGCAGAGGAAGGCAACGGCGAGTGCCGCGGCGACGACCCGCGCGATGCCGCTCGGTGCGGTGCCCATGGCCGTTGAGGATATGGCGGCGACGCCCGGCCTAGGCGATGGCTGCGGGCGCGTTCGCGAGGACGGCCGCCGCCCGCTCCCGGAGCGCGCCGGTCTCCACGTGGGCGAACAGCCCGTATGCCGGCGGGGGATCGGCGGGGTCGATGTGGTCGGCGACCCAGAACCCGCGATCGCCGTGCAGGAGCGCGGCGCAGCTGTCAGCGTCGAGCGGCGTGAAGGAGGACTGCACGAGTTCGAGCGCGGCCCGGTCGGCGTGCTCGCCGACCGCGGCGAGCCGCTGCGGGCCCCACTCCGACCAGGAGCCCTCCCCCTTGCCGTAGGAGTTGCCGTCGCTGTGGGCGACGAACCCGCACGCGGCGAGATCGCGGGCGCGCTCGAGCTCGGCCCGACGGGCCATCGCTGAACCCCGGAATGCGGGCAGGTCTTCGTAGAGGTCGGGACGGAGGCGGAGCGCGAACCGCTTGACGAGGCCGGACGAGCGGTAGCCGCGGCGGTGCTGGGCGAAGCGGGTGCCGGCCTCGCGGGCGCTCGAGCCGACGTAGACCCACGGGATGCGCGGATCCCGGCGCCGCCCGGCGCCCCGGTCGAGCTCGATCACGTAGACGCGACTGGCCACGGATGTGGGTTCGCCGCCGGCGGCCGGTGCCCCTGCAAGACATTCTTCATCGATCGGGTCGGTAACCGGTCCGCACCGCCGTTCCCAGCTAAAGGTCGGCGTTCCACGACTCGATGGGCATGCATGCACTCGTCGAGGAGCGATGCGGAGCCGCTGGAGGACGCACGGACCCTGCCGGGGCCGGACGCGCCCGTCCTGATCGTCGGCGACGGGCGCTCGCGACGCATCCCGGACTTCGCGATGGAGCTGATCGTGTTCGCCGCGATCGGGATCGCGGTGATGCTCCTGATTCCGGGCTCGACCCTCACCCGGGTCGCCGGCGCCCTCGCACTCGTGGCGCTCGCCTGCTGGCGCGGTTACGCGCACGGACGCGAGATCGGCGCGGTCGCCGGGGCATTGCCGCCGCTCGCGTTCGCCGCCTGCATCTCGGGTCTGGCGATCGCCACCGCCGAGCCGCTCTACGACGTCATCCTCTGCTTCAACGTCCTCCTCGTCGCGCTCCAGGAGAACCGGCGGACGGTCGCGCTGGTCGTCGCCGGCACGTGGATCGCGCTCATCCCTCCCGCCCTCATCCACCCCGAGGAGCTGGGCCTGCGGGCGGCGGTCTGGGCGGCCCTGCTGCCGATCCTGGCGGTTCCGGTCCAGCGCCGTTCCGAGGAATTGCGGAACCGGGTCGGGCTCGGGCCCAAGCTCAGGGCGCTGCAGGCGACGATGCTCTCGGACCCCGACTCGCGCGAGACGCTCGTCACCGCCGCGCCGGAGCTCGCCCGCTGCGACGTCGTCACCCTGATCGAGCCCGACAGCACCGGCACCTTCGTCGTCACCGCCTCGAACGTGCCGGGGGCGGCCGGCTGCGAGGTGCCCGACGCCGACAACTCGCTCGTCCACCGGGTCGTCCGGACCGGGAAGCCGGTGTTCGTGCCCGACGCGCATCGCGCCGACGGGCTCCCCGCCCGGCTCCGGGACGAGTTCGGCGATTACCGGACCTGGTTCTGCGCACCGGTGATGCGAAGCGGCCTCGTCGCCGCGGTTTTCTGCACCGGCTGGCGGAACCGGATCGCCAGGCCCGACCACCTTCGCATCGACATCGTCCGCTCGCTCGCCTCCGAGGCCTCGACGACGATCGATCACACCGACCTGCTGCGGTCGCTCTCCGACACGGCCTCCCGGGATCCGCTGACCGGGCTGATCAACCGCCGCGGCTGGGACGGTCTGCTCGCCAAGGAGATGGCGATCAGCCGCAGCCGGCGAACGCCGCTCTCGGTGGCGATCATCGACCTCGACCGGTTCAAGGACTTCAACGACGTCCACGGCCATCGCGCCGGCGACCGGCTGCTGCGGGAGGCGGCCGGCGCCTGGACGGCGGCGATCAGGCACGGAGACGAGCTGGCGCGCTGGGGCGGCGAGGAGTTCACCCTGTTGCTGCCCGACTGCGGCGGCGCCTGCGCACTCGACGTCGTCGAACGTCTCCGTGACCAGACTCCGGGCGGCGAGACCTGCTCGGCCGGCGTGGCCGCGTGGGACGGCGTCGAGACCCCGGCGGAGCTCTTCGAGCGGATGGACGAGGCCCTGTACGCCGCGAAGTCGGCCGGGCGCGACCTCGCGATGCTCGCCGCTCCGCCCCGCCGCGGCCGCGCGGTGGCCTCGCGCGGCTGATCCTCAGCCGCGCCGCACCTTCGACTTCGCGCCGCGGTAGCCGTAAACGGCCTCGGCGACGGCCCGGACGCGCACGTGGGCGCTCCTGCGGACCCGCAGCTTCGCCTTCGCCCGGCAGCGCGGGCCGGAGACGACCGCGGACCCGAACCGCTTCCAGCCGCCGCTTCCGCCCTTGCGCTCGAACCGGATCGGCTGGCCGGCGGTCGCCGGGCAGGGGCGGACCCCGGCCTGCGCGCCGAGCGTGCCGCCCGAGCGGTTGAGCGAGAGGGCGATCGAGCGCTTGCGCTTCTTCGCCTCCCGCGCGGGCCCGAACTCCTGCCAGGTCCCGGCGAATGCCTCCTGGCCGACGCCCGGCTTCGACCAGTCGCAGACGCCGTCCGGGAAGGCCGCCTCGAGGCGGTCTCGCTGGGCCTGGTCGAAGGAGACGTCGTAGTCGCCGTAGTCGATCGGCTTCAGGGTGCACTTGAGGACGGTCGAGGCGAGCGGGCGGCCGGCGACGTCGGCGGGGAGGGCGTGGGGCGCGTAGGTCGTCTCGCAGACGTTCGCGGCGCCGATCCGCGCCTCGCCGTTCGTCCGCTGCCCGCCGATCCAGCAGGCGTCGACGGCATCGGCAGGCTTGGCGGCGACGACCTTCTCGGCAGCGCTCCGGTCCGAGTCGTCGGCGGCGATCGCGTCCATCCAGTCGGCGAGCGTCGTCAGCGCCGCGTCGTTCATCGCGTTCACGTTCGGCCCCCCCTTCGCCCGCCACATCACCTGGTTCTCGTGGCCGCCGGCGGCGTCGAGGCGCGCCCGCAGCCGGTAGGTGTTGATGTACTGGTGGACATTGATCTCGTCGTCCACGTAGGAGCGGATGTCGAGGACGGGCACGTCGCGGTAGCCGCCGAGCGTCCGGTTCACCCTGCCCGTGCGGTAGGCGGTAGCGAGCGCCTCCGGGTCGGCGACGCTCCGCTGGGCGCGGATCTCGCCGTCGTCGTCATAGCCGCCGATCCCCTCGTTCAGGTCGAGGAACGCGCCGATCCCGATGGCGCCGTCGTTGAGCGCTCCGAGTCCGTACTGGACGCCGACGTTGTCGAGCGTCCGGCGCGCGTGGCCCGTGGCGGGATCGCGCCCGTAGACGTTGACCATGCTGTCCCAGACCGTGCAGCGGATCCCATCGGGGTTCGTGACCGGATCGAAGATCTGCGCCGGCGGCACGACCGACTCGTTGCAGCCCTCGCCGGCGTTGACCACGTCGGCGCCGGCGCCCAGGGCGAGGCAGCCGTCGGCGTCGGCGAGCCCGGTGACCGCTCGGCGCTGGGCCGCCGACAGCGCGGCGCCGCCGGGCGTCGCGAAGTAGGCGTTGAGCAGGCGGCAGTCCGGATAGTCGGGAGAGGCGCCGTCGGGGAAGCTCGCGCCCGGCATCAGCCCGTCGAGGATGCCCGGGTAGTTCTGCGCGATCAGCTGCTGCTGGACCGAGCCGCCCGAGCCTCCTTGCCCCATCGTCCACACCGGCCGCTCGCCGAGCGCCTCGATCGCGTGCTCCTTGAGCATCTGCGCGGCCTCGGCCGAGAGGACGTCGTTGCAGGCGGTGCCGAGGACGTTGAGGCTGCCGGTCAGCGTCGCGTACCCCTGCGAGAGCTCGGGGTTGTTCAGCGCGGTGCCGATCGGGCGGCT
>JADFCZ010000086.1 GCA_018263295.1 Conexibacter sp. | reverse complement strand
ACGTCGCCCCCGGTCACGAGATCGGCGCGGGTCGAGAGGGTGCGGAGCTTCGGCTTGCCCTCGCCCGCAGCCGGAGCGGGCGCCGCGGTCAGCGCCGCCAGTGCCGTCGCCGCTGCGACTGCGATCGCGATCCTCGTCTTGGCCATCGTTCCGCCTCTCCCGTGTGATTGAAAGCTGATTCCGCCCCTGCCGCCCGAACCCGCCGCGAACGCTCGAGTTGCGGTCATCGGTCCGCCGTGACCACGGGGAGGAGCTCCGGCCGCTTCGCCTCACGCCCGTCGCCCGAGGAGATCCCCCGGAGCCTGCGGATCAGCCACGGCGTCATGTGGCGGCCCATCCAGACCGCATCGGCGGCGTAACGGGCGGCGGCGGAGCGATGCGGGGGATCGGGCAGCGGCTGCGCCCAGTCGCACCCGTCCTCGAGCCCGATCGCGGCCGCCGCGGCGGCCGCGATCCGCTCGTGCCCGGCAGCGTTGGCGTGGAGGCGGTCGTCACACCACAGCGTCGGATGGGCGATGCCGTCCTGCTCGAGGTCGACGAGCACGCTCCCCCGCGCAGCCGACATCTCCCGAACCCGGCGGTTGAACTCGATGACCCGCGCCCGGATCCGCGCCGCGGCGACGGTGATCACGGCCGTCGGGTCGGGAAAGGTGAAGTTGAGGACGACGGCCCCGCCGGCGGAGAGCGCGGACGTCATCGCGTCGAGGTCGCCGACGACGCGGTCGAGGTCGAGCGTGCGGCGGAGGACGTCGTTGATGCCACCGAGGACGCTCGCGATGTCGGGCTCGAGACGGATCGCCGGCTCGAGTTGCTCGGCGCGGATCTGCGGGACCTTGCGGCCGCGGACCGCGAGGTTCGCGTAGGACAACTCGGGGCTGGTGCGGGCCAGGCGCTCGGCGAGCCGGTCCGCCCAGCCCCGGTAGCTCCCGTCGGGATAGGGATCCACGAGGCCCTCCGTGGTCGAGTCCCCGATCGCTACGAAGCGCAGGAACGATGTCCGGGCGTTGGCATCTTCACTCGGCATGCCGGAATCCTAAGTACTTCGGTGCGGATCCTGACGGGAGAGTGAGCGGGGTCCCGGCCCGGATCTAGGCCCGCGGGCCCGGGATGTTGCGGAAGCGGAAGGCCTCCGCCTCGCGGCCGGCCTGGACGTACCAGCACTCGCCGCTCATGTCGCCCGTGAACAGGGCGAGGACCGCGTCGGCGACCGTCTCGGCGGGGATTATCGGCAGCCCCGACTCGACGAGCGCGTCGCGGATCGGCTCGATGATCCCCGACTCGGCGAAGCCCGGGCAGACCGCGTTGAAGCGGATGCCGTCGTCGGCGAGGCCCAGGCCGAGCGAGCGGGCGAGGCCGACGACCGCGTGCTTGTTGGCGGCGTAGATGGGATCGAAGGGGACCGCCGTAAGCCCGGCGAGCGAAGCGGTGGCGACGATCGAGCCGCCGCCGCGCTCCCGCAACGCGGGCAGGGCGGCGACGGTGCCGAATACGACCCCGTCGAGGTTGATGCCCATCACCCGCCGGTAGCGCTCGGTGTCGAAGTCGTCGCCGAGGCCGATTCCGCTCGCGACGCCGGCGTTCAGGTAGACGAGGTCGAGGCCGCCGAACTCGCGGCGGGCGAGTTCGACGAGCTCCCGGTTGGCCTCGAGCGTGGCGACGTCGGCGCGGGTGAACAGGCCACCGATCTCGGCGGCGAGCTCCTCGCCGGCCGGGTCGACGTCGGCGACGATCACGGTCGCTCCGGCCGCGGCGAGGGCGCGCGAGGCGGCGGATCCGAGCCCGCCGGCCCCGCCGGTGACCAGGGCGGTCTTCCCCGCGAGGTCGCCGGAGTTGGGTGCGGGGGCGTCGCTCATCGCGGGAACCCTATTGCTCGCGCGCCCCGATCTGCTGCCGCGGCCCGAAGAGATCGGGAGGTCCGTGCGGGGGGTCTGCGCCGCTTCCGGATAGGTTTCGCGCGTGAAGAGCGCGGAGGGAGGAACGGGACGGTGCTGCTGATCGTCGTCGGCGCCGTCGTCCTCGCGATCGCGCTGTTCGTACTGATCACGTACAACCGCCTCGTCCGCATGCGGCTCGCCTGCGACAACTCCTGGGCGCAGATCGAGGTCGCGTTGAAGCTCCGCCACGACCTCGTCCCGAACCTCGTCGCAGCCGTCTCCGGCTACGCGACCCACGAGCGGGCGACGTTCGAGCGGACCGCCGAGGCGCGCGGCGCCGCCGTCGCCGCAGTCGGGGCGGGCCCGGCCGCCCGGGGACCGGTCGAGGGGATGCTCGCGGCGGGGATCACGAACCTGATCGGCGTGGCCGAGGCGTACCCCGAGCTGAAGGCGAGCGAGAACTTCGCCGCCCTCCAGCGGGATCTCGGGTCGGTCGAGGAGCGGATCTCGATCACCAGGCGCGTCTACAACGACACCGTCGAGACGTTCAACACCGCCGTCGCCGTCTTCCCCCAGTCCCTCGTCGCCTCGGCCTTCGGGTTCGGGCCGCGCGAGTTCTTCGCCGCCGAGGCGGAGGCCCACGTCGCGCCCGCGGTCGAGCTCGGGGGCGAGTCGCGGTGAAGATCGTCCTGCGCCTGATCGGCGCGTTGATCGTGATCGGCGTCGTCGCCGCGGCGATGGCGATAGCACCGTCGATCCCGAGCGCGGAGAAGGAATACGAGATCGCCGACCCGGAGGTGACGATCAGGCTCCAGGAGGACGGCAGCCTGATCGTCCGCGAGTCGCTCCCATTCGATTTCACCGGCAACTTCTCGGGCGCCTACCGCGACATTCCGCTCCTCGGCGGAGTCCGGATCACCGACGCGCAGGTCCGCGACGCGGTCGAGGGCGCCTACCGGCCCGGCGGCAACACGGCGCTCGGCTCCTTCGACGATCCGGGGACCTTCGGCACGAAGGTCGATCCTGACGGGGTTCGCGTGGTCTGGCATTACAGCGCCGCCGACGAGACCCGGATCTTCGACCTGGTCTACCGCGTGGTCGGCGCCACCAAGGTCTACGACGACGTCGTCGACGTCGGCTGGAACGTCTGGGGCAGCCAGTGGGACTTCTGGACCAACGACCTTCACGCCTCGATCGCCGCGGCGTCCGGCGTCGCCCCCGAGCAGGCGTGGGTCCGGCCGCGATCGCTCGGCGAGGAAGCCGACA
>JADFCZ010000085.1 GCA_018263295.1 Conexibacter sp. | reverse complement strand
GGCGTACCCGAGTACGTGCCGGAGCCGCCGGAGGACGTTCCGCCCGCGGTCGGCTACGGGATCGCTCACGAGGGCGACTACGACCAGCGGGTCGTACTGGCGACGCTGATGGACCTCGTCGACCGCGGCCACTACGAGTCGCGGCCCGCTGCCGGCGAGGATCTCGACCTCGAGATCAAGCAGGGGGAGCGCGGCGAGAAGGTCACCGGCCTGGAGCCCTACGAGACGCAGGTCCTCGATTTCTTCGACGAACTGATCGACGGCGAGTGGGTCGCGCTCGGGGCGATGTCGGACCGCATCCCGAAGCACTCGAGCACCTGGCGAGCCCGATGGGAGGGGATGAACGGCGCCCTCGAAGACGCCGAGGAGGGAGCGATCACGTGGGATCGCGACTACCGCGGGAGGAGGGCGCTCATCGCCCTCGTGGCCACGATCCTCTTCGGCGTCCTGATCTTCCTGGTCTGGTCGCGGACGCACCTGGTCGGAATCCCGGTGACCGGGCTCGTCGCCACCCTCCTGCTGATGTTCGTCCCGCCCGCGAACCGGCTGCGCCGCCTCGATCCGGTCGCCCGCGAGCGCAACCAGCGCTGGAGCGCCTTCGCGAAGTGGACCGACGACTTCCCGCGGCTCGACGACGACCCGCCGGCGACGCTCAAGCTCTGGCGGCGGATCCTCGTATACGCGATCGCGTTCGGGACCGCCGAGCGGGTGGCGAAGTCGGGACGGATCCCCGAGCCCGTCGTGGCCGAGGCGTCGAGCGCCGGCCTCTGGACGTCCTACGCGATCACGTCGGGCAGCTTCGGCTCGAGCTTCGACAGCTTCTCGTCCGGTTTCGCGAGCCAGGTCGCCCCGGAGTCGAGCTCGAGCGGCGGTGGCGGCGGCGGAGGCGGGGGCGGCTTCTCCGGCGGCGGCGGGGGCGGCGCCTGGTGAGCTCCGACCGGAGCCCGAAGCGATCCCGCTTGGGTACGCTCCAGACTCCGATTACCAGCAACTGAAAGGCATTAGATGCTCATCGCGGACTACTCGTTCGGCGAAGCACTAGGGACCGTTCTCGCGGTCTTCATCTTCGTGGCGTGGATCATGGTCCTGTTCACGATCCTCTCCGACCTCTTCCGGGATCACGAGATGTCGGGCTGGGGCAAGGCCGTCTGGGTCGTGTTCCTGATCTTCATCCCGTTCCTGACGGCCCTGATCTACCTGATCGCCCGCGGCAGCGGCATGCGCGACCGCGCTCTCAAGGAGCAGGCCGAGCAGAAGAAGCACTTCGACGAGTACATCAAGGAGACCGCCGGCACGTCCAAGGTCGACGAGCTCGCGAACCTCGCCGAGCTGCACGACAAGGGGAAGCTCAGCGACGCCGAGTACGAGCAGATGAAGGCGAAGCTGCTCTCCTGAGCGAGCCACGGCGCCCGGCTCCGGCCGGGCGCCGGCCTTCTCACCCCGGGTCGGCCACGGCGCCGCGACGGGGACGGCGCGGGACCAGCCCGCCCTTGGCGACGCGCAGGCGGTCGTCGGCGACCCGGAGCAGCGCCTCCAGCGTCTCGCCGTCGTCGGGGTAACAGGCGATGCCGATCGAGGCGCCGATCCGGAGCTCGCCGGCGGCCAGCGTCGCGAGCCGCTCCCGCAACCTGCCGGCCAGCTCCCGCGCCTCGCCGAGATCGGTCTCGGGAGCGATCACCGCGAACTCGTCGCCGCCCTGGCGGACGACGATGTCTTGCATCCGTACGGCGGCGGCAAGCGCCTCGGCGACCTGGCGCAGGAGCAGGTCGCCGCGCTGGTGGCCGAGCCCGTCGTTGACGTGCTTGAAGTCGTCGAGGTCGATCGCGATCAGCGCCATCGGGCGGCCGCTGCGCCCATGCCGCTGGAGCTCGCCGGGGATGCGGTTGACGAGCATCCGGTAGTTGCCGATGCCCGTCAGGGGGTCGCACTCGGAGAGGCGGCGGTAGCGGCCCTCGCTCGCGGCCAGGCGCTCGCGGAGGTAGGTGACCATGCCGGCGGCGATGATCAGCGTGGGGATGACGATCAGCGCCTGGACCGCGAGAGCGCGGGCGTCGCCGGGGTCGTAGACGATCGGCGCCAGGGCGGCGGCGATCACGAACGCGATGTGGGCCGCGATAGTGCGCCGGTCGGAGAAGATGTAGGCGACGAAGATCGCGACGAAGACGTAGTAGACGCGGAACACCTCGTCGGCCGCCGCGACGGTGAACGCGATCTCGAGCGTCGCGACGACGGCAACGACGTGCAGACCCCAGGGAGGTGCCCGATCGGCGATCAGCCAGGTGACGATGCCGCTGACGATCGCGAGCAGCGGCAGCAGGAAGATCGTCTCGTCGTAGGCCGGCCGGTGCAGGAGGTCCGGCGGCACGGCGGCGACGCCGCCGCCGATGAACAGGATCGAGGAGAGCCGGTAGAAGATCGTCGTCTGCTCACGCAGCGACGCCTCGTCACCGTCCGGTGCGCCCACGCCCGCTCGTCCCCCGGCTTGCTGCTTCATCTGCTCCCAATGACCCCCGGGAATCGTCCCCTGCGGCGCATCGGCGCCGCCGACCACAGATCGGCAGATCGCGACGATCCCTGAAGCGCGAAATCTAGCGGCCCGAGGCCGTGCAGAGCGCGTCGATCAGGTGCTCGCGGTCGAGCGCCTCGGGACCGAGGTCGCTGGGTCCGTCGCGCCGCGTGGCGAGGCCGTCGATCAGGATCCGGAGGTAGCGCCGCCAGACCTCCGGCGACGCCTCGTGGGTGGCGTCGTTGACGGCCGCGACCATCTCGACGAGCAACGCGAAGTCCTCGAAGCGGAAGTCGGGCCGGAGGTCGCCGGAGGCCTGGGCGCGCTCGATCAGCTCGGTGAGGAGCGGCTCGATCCGGCGCCGGGCGGCGGCCAGCCGCTCCTTGCCGCGCGTGGGCACCAGCAGGGCCTCCTTGAGGCCGCGGTCGGCGGCCTGCATCTCCTGCGATCGCTCGAGGAACTGGACGAGCCCCTCCCACGGGTCGGCGGCGTCGAGCGCCTCGGCGGCGACGCTCTCGATCGCGGCGATCTTGTCGTCGAGCAATTCGTCGATCAGCGCATCGCGGTCCGGGAACCGGCGGTAGACGGTCCCGACGCCGACGCCGGCGTGCCGGGCGACGTCGTCGAGGCCGACGTCGACGCCGCGCTCGGCGAAGAGGATCCGCGCCGACGCGAGAATCCGCAGCCGGTTGCGCTCGGCGTCCTTGCGCAGCGGCCGCGCCGCGACCGCCGTGTGTGAATCGGGACGCACGTCCCGAATCGTACACCGCAAACGGAAGAAGTCCTCCACTTCACCCGAAACCGCCGTGCCCCGCGGGGCGCGGCTCGACGGCCCTGTCAGACTGAACCGGGAGAGCGAGTCGACAGCGGGAGGCGCAGGGGTGGCGCGAGGGAGCGAGCGAGCCGAGGGGATTGCCTACGGCACCGGGCCGGGGCGCTGGGTGCTGGCGATCGCCGTGCTCGGATCCGGGATCGTCTTCCTCGACAGCACCGTCGTCAACGTGGCGCTGCCGCGGATCGGCGAGGACCTCGGGGCGGAGACGAGCTCGCTGCAGTGGATCCTCAACGGCTACATGCTGACGCTGGCGTCGCTGATCCTGCTCGGCGGCTCCCTCGGCGACCGCTTCGGGCGCCGGCGCGTCTTCGTCATCGGGATCGCCTGGTTCACGGTCGCCTCGCTGCTCTGCGCCGTTGCGCCCAGCTCGGAGGCGCTGATCGGGGCCCGCCTGCTCCAGGGCGCCGGCGGCGCCCTGCTGACGCCGGGGAGCCTGGCGATGATCGAGTCGAGCTTCCGGCCAGCCGACCGGGCCCGTGCGATCGGCGCGTGGTCCGGGCTGGCCGGCGTGACGACCGCATTCGGCCCGCTGCTCGGCGGATGGCTCGTCGAGGCGGTCACCTGGCGGGCGATCTTCCTGATCAACATCCCGATCGGCCTGTTCGTCGGCGTGATGGCGACGCGCCACGTTCCCGAGACCCGCGATTCCGATGCCCCCGAGCGGATCGACGGTCTCGGCGCGCTGCTCGCCGCGGTCGGGCTCGGCGGCGTCACCTACGCGCTGATCGAGGCGCCGGACGACGGTATGTCGGCGGCGATCGTCGTCGCCGCGGTCGCCGGCGTCCTCTCCCTCGTCGGCTTCATCGCCCAGGAGCGCCGCAGCCCGCACCCGATGATGCCGCTCTACCTCTTCCGCTCGCGACAGTTCAGCGCCGCGAACGCGGTCACCTTCGTCGTCTACGCGGCCCTCAGCGGCGTCTTCTTCCTGCTCGTCGCCTTCCTCCAGATCTCCGCCGGCTACTCCCCGATCGCCGCCGGGGCCGCCTCGCTGCCGGTGACCGCGCTGCTCCTGGTCTTCTCGGCCCGCTCGGGGGCGCTCGCCCAGCGGATCGGGCCCCGGATCCCGTTGACCGCCGGCCCGCTGGTGATCGCCGTCGCGATGGTGATGATGGGCGGGATCGACCCCGGCGGCAGCTACCTCACGTCAGTCCTCCCGGCCATCCTCGTCTTCGGCGCCGGCCTCACCCTCGTCGTCGCGCCGGTGACCGCCACCGTCCTCGCCGCCGCCGACTCGCGGCACTCGGGCATCGCCTCGGGCATCAACAACGCCGTCTCCCGCGTCGGCGGCCTGCTCGCGGTCGCCGTACTGCCGCTGATCGCCGGCCTGACCGGCGACACGTTCTACGACCCGGCCGCGATGACCGACGGCTTCCACACCGCCATGTACGTGACGGCGGCCCTCGCCGCGCTCGGCGGCGCGATCGCGTGGCTCACGATCTCATCCGAAGTCCTTGCTCCCGGCGAGCCCGACGAGCCGACGACCGGCGAGTACTCGTGCGACATCGCCGGCCCGCCGGTCTATCCCGCCCATCGCGAGGAGCCGGCGGCGGCGCGGGCGGATTAGCCGGGAGATTCGGCTGGCGCCGGGACCGCGAGGCGGGCGAGCTGTGGTTTGGGCTGATGAGGGGAGGCTGAGCGTCCGGCGGGGGCCTCCGGCGGGGGCGCTGCTCACCCTCCGACTCGCTGACGGAGGTCTACGCCCGTATGCGGGCGTAATCCTCCACAGCGGCGCCTCACCTCTCTCTCTGTGTCTCGATCCAGAGCTGGACTCCCGCCGACGCCCGAGGCCGGGGGCCGGGGAGGCCGATCCGGACCGCGCTCATCAAGAATCCCGGCTGCAATAGGTCCGGATCGGATTCACCGGCCCCCGGCCGGCGCCCGGCCGCCGGCCCCGGAACGGGCTACTCCCCCGGCTTCGTAGCCGTCGTCAACGCCTTGCCGGCCCCGCCGGAGACGACCCGGCGGACCAGTCGCGGCGCGACGATGCGGAGGACGGCGATCAGGCCGTAGGGGCGCGGGACGTAGCGCTCGGCGCGGCCGCGGAGGCCGACGTCGACGATCGCCTCGGCGGCCTTCTCGGGGCTCGAGACGGTCCAGCGGGTCCAGGGCTTCGCGAGCAGCTCGGTCGCGGGGAAGCCCTCGGTGGCGATGAAGCCCGGCATGACGATGCCGACGTGGACGCCGTGAGCTGCCTCCTCGGCGTGCAGGGCATCGCTCCAGCCGATCAGCGCGTACTTGCTGGCCGAGTAGGCACCGGCACCGGGCCGCGAGATCCGGCCGGCGGTCGAGGCGACGTTGACGATCGCGCTCGGGGCCGACCGGCGCAGCAGCGGGAGGAGGGCGTCGGTGAGGCGGACGACCGCGTCGAAGTTGAGCTCCATCGTCCGGCGGACGTTCTCCCAGCCCTCGTCGCCGAAGGTGCCGCGCCAGGAGGCGCCGGCGTTGTTTACGAGCAGGTCGAGCCGACCGCCGTGCTTCTCGACGTGGGCTGCGATTCTGCTCGGAGCGTCCTCGTCGGTGAGATCCGCTGCGATCCAGGTCGCCGGAGCCGGAAGCGACCCGGCGAGCGCTCGGAGCCGGTCCTCACGGCGGGCGACGAGGACGAGCCGGCACCCGGGCTCGGACGCGAGCCGGCGCGCCGTCGCCTCGCCGATGCCGCTGGACGCGCCGGTGACGAGGAAGACGCGGTCCATCACGCGGACCGCATCAGCCGACGTCGAGGACGACCTTGCCGGTCGCTCCGCGCCCGTCGATCAGCTTCAGCGCCTCGGTGGCGCCGTCGGCGCTGAACGGGAACGAGGCTCCGACGAGCGGCCGCACGGCGCCGGAGGCGATCAGCTTGCCCAGCTCGGCGCCGATCTCGCGATTGAGGTCCGGCTTCGAGATCACGTACGCGCCCCAGCCGGCGCCGATCACCTCGGTGTTGTTGAGGAGCAGGCGGTTGACCTTCACCTCCGGGATCGAGCCGGCGGTGAAGCCGACGACCACCAGCCGCCCACCCTCGGCGAGCGATCGCAGGGAGTCCGTGAACCGATCGCCGCCGACGGGGTCGAGCACGAGGTCGACGCCGCCGCCCGAGAGCTCCTTCGCCTCCTCGCGCCACTCGCCGTCGGAGCGGACGACCTCGTCCGCCCCGGCCTCGCGGGCGACCCGCTCCTTCTCGTCGCTGGAGACGACCGCGATCGCCTTGGCGCCGAGGCCCTTGGCGACCTGGATCGACGCCGTCCCGACGCCGCCGGCGGCGCCGTGGACGAGCACCGTCTCGCCGGCGGTCAGCCGGCCGCGGACGACGAGCGAGAACCAGGCCGTGTGGTAGTTGAGGATCAGCGCGGCGCCCTGACGGTCGTCGAGCTCGTCCGGCAGCGGGAACGTCAGGAACTCGGGCGAGACCGCCACCTCGGCGAACCCGCCGAGCATCGGGAACGCGGCGACCCGATCGCCGGGCGCCAGCCCCGAGCCCTCCGGCGCCGAGCGCACGGTTCCGGCGACCTCGCTGCCGGGGACGAACGGGACCGGCGGCTTGACCTGATACTCGCCCCGGGTCTGCAGCACCTCCGGGAACGAGACCCCGGCCGCCGTGACGTCGACGAGGACGCCGCTGCCCGGCGTCAGCATGTGCGACGCCTCGGGCTCCGGCAGGTCGGCCTCGCGCAGGGCCGTGTCGGGCCCGCTGAGGTCGACGATCTGAATCGCCTTCATGTCGCCGCCGACGCTACTTGTTCTTGCGGTGGCCGTCGAACGAGATCACCTGCTGGATCCCGCTCGGGCGGTTCGTGTAGGCCATCGTCTTCAGCGGCACCGGCGAGAACTGGATTTCCTCCGCGTTCGCGTCCGAGTGCCACTGCAACGGATCGTCGGTGCCCTGGTCGACGGCGATCTCCTCGCCCGAGGCCTGAATCGCGTTCCAGACGTCGTTCTGGCACTTGGCGAGCTTGCCCTTGCCGCAGTAAGACAGGTGCAGCGGGCTCGGGATGTCCTTTCCGAGCAACGTGTTCACGTCGCGGTCGAAGTACTGATACCAGCCCGAGTACTGACCGCTCGGCGGCTGGTCGAACCGCGAGAACAGCGTCGCCAGCTCGTCGGTCAGCTCGGATCCGAGCCGCGGCTGCATCAGCGCATTCGCGATGTTCGTCCACGAGCCGTCCATCGATGCCGCGCCTGGCGCGTCGATCAGGCCGTCGTCGTCGGTGTCGAGGCGACTGCCGCCGTCGTCGTTCCAGGCGACCATCTGCTCGAGCATCGCGGCCGCCATCGGGCTCGGAGCCTGCGTGCCGTCGAGCAGCCTCGCCAGCAGCGGCACCGTGTCGATCGCGCGGATGTCCTGGGTGGCGCCGGCGTTCATGGCCGAGGCGACCTGCGCCATCGTCCACTTGCCAC
>JADFCZ010000084.1 GCA_018263295.1 Conexibacter sp. | reverse complement strand
ATCGTCGATGTAGAACGAGTTGAAGGTCTGCGGCGTCTTCGCCGCGGCGTTGAAGAACGACTTCGGGTCATGGACCTGGCCGGTCGAGATCCGCCGGTTGAAGAGCAGGTCGAGGACGTCCTCGCCGTAGCTCGAGCGCTTCGACGAGATCGCGACCTTGCGGCCGCCGACCGTCGCGTAGCCGGTGACCGGCCCGTGAACCGTGGTCTGGAAGACGACCGGATCGCCGCTCAGCGTCCCGGCGTTGAAGGTCTTCATGCTCCGGCACTCGCCCTTGTACCTGTACTTCGTGTCGCTGCCGCCGCAGAGCGTCTCGGCGTACTGATCGATGATGTCGCCGCTGGCCGAGGTCAGCGTCGTCGCGAAGTCCTCGCCGCGGCCGATCAGCAGGTAGCCGGGGAACGGGGCCGACGTGGCGCCGCGCCAGGTCAAGCCCGGAGCGTCCATGTCGATCTCGTAGGTGAGGCCCGGGTAGAAGTAGCCGATCTGCGGGCCGCCGACCATCAGCGGGTCGCCGGTCGCCGACTTGTCGGCGGTGATCATCAGCGTGTTCGAGGCCTGCACCGGCTGCGGCGCGACCGAGGCGGCCAGCGCCTTGTTCTGAACCGCGGGGGTGGTCACGTAGCTGTCGTGGTCGATGACGACGTTGCCGGGAGCCTTCTTGCCGGGGACGAGGCGCTTGCCGTACTGGAAGCTGCCGTCGATCGTCGTCGGCACGCCCTTGTTCTTGAACTGGCGGAGGTCGTCGAAGACCCGCTTGCCCTTCTTGCCGCCGAGGCGCTCGGTCAGGCCCTTGAGGAACTGCGTCCGGCGGGCCTCGTCGCCGCCGCCCTGGCCGAGGAACTGACCCTTGAGCGCGTTCAGCGAGTAGATGTCGTTGCGGGTGAACGGCGCCGGATCGGCACCCGGCTGCACCTCGTACCAGTAGTTGATGCCCTCGTTGAAGGTGTCGATGTCCGCGAGGACCTTCTTGCCCTCCTTGCCCTGGGCCTTCAGCACCTGCGTCTGCTGGGCGACGACATCCTCGGTCTGCTGGCTCGGGACGAAGCTCTTGAGCTGGGTGACGAGGCCGATCGCGCTGAGCCCGGGGGCGTCGATCGCGGCGACGCGGGCGTTGTAGCGCGCCTGCTGGAGCAGCAGGCCGCGGTCCTCGGCGGCGATCCAGCCGGCGGCGAAGATGCCGTCGTCGTAGGTGTCGGCCGTGACGTGCGGGACGCCGTAGACGTCGCGGAGGATCGTGATGCCCGGATGGCCGGGAACCGTCTCGGTCGTCCCCGGTCCATCGGTGCCGAGGCTGTTCAGCGCCTCGGACTTGAAGTAGGTCGTGAGGTCGCCGTCCGTGACATTGTCGAAGAGCGGCGTCAGCCCGTCGTACATGGTCGCCTGGGCGTCGTTCGGCATCGGCGCCGGCGGCTGGCCGGGCTGCAGCTGTCCCGACGGGATGATGTTCAGCGCGGTGTCCGCGTAGTCCTTTGCGGATGCGGTTGCCGGCAGGGCCAGCATCGCGACGATGAAGACGACGGTTACGCTCAGACGCTTGGTCAAGTGCTCTCCTCGAATAGGTCGCCCCGGAAGCGGGCGAGGTGCAGGCCGATGACGATAACGCAGGGTCAACGGCCGGTGCGCCGGGTGGGCGGCACTATGATCGGCCCGCGCTGTTGTGACGGCGTCGCGAACCGATGAAGAGCCCGACCCACATCCGTCCGAGGAGGATCGCGACGTTCGCGGTCGTCGCGGCGACCCTGCTCGCCGTCATCGGCGGTTGCGGCGGTGACGACGGGACCGCGACCACGATCGAATCGACGGTCGAGCTTCCGACCGGGACGCTCTCGAAGGCGCAGCTCGTCAAGACGGCCGACGGGCTCTGCACCGACGCGACGGACCGGATCATGGCCGACGCCGAGCCGCCCGAGTTCGGCGAGGACGGGCCCCAGACCGAGGAGGTCGCGGCCTCAGCCGAGTTCTGGCGAGTCACGGCCGGCGAGGGGCAGGTGCTGCTCGACCAGCTCTCGCAGCTGCAGCCTCCGAAGTCGGAGCAGAAGCAATGGGACGAGTTCCTCGACCTGATGGAAACCGGCACCGTGGGTTATGCCGATTCGCTCCTCGGCCCCGCCGAGGACGGCGACCCCGACGGCTTCTACCAGGCCGCTCTCGACTCCCAGAAGACCCTCGTCGAACTCGCGCAGGCGTCGCAGGACCTCGGCTTGAAGGTCTGCGGCATTCGCGACGTCGGCTCCTGACCGGACGGCGCCGGTGACCGCGCCGGGAGCCGGGCCCGATCGCCGGATCGCCGTCGGAATGGTGCTCGGCGGGATCACCTCGGTCCAGATCGGCTCCGCACTCGCCACCCACCTCTTCGCCGACATCGGGGCCGCGGGAACGGTGCTGCTGAGAACCGTGTTCGGCGCGGCGGTCCTGGCGCTGTTCTGGCACCCCGTCGCGCGGTCGATGGACCGGTCGACCCTGCGCGACATCGGCCTGTTCGCGATCACCCTCGGCGGCATGAACCTCTGCTTCTACGAGAGCCTCGAGCGCCTGCCGCTCGGGATCGCGGTCATGCTCGAGTTCGTCGGTCCGCTCGCGGTCGCGATCGCCGGGACCCGCAACCGCCTCGATCTGCTCTGGGTCGGCCTCGCCGCATCGGGCATCCTCCTGCTCGCGCCCGACATCGGCGACGGGCTCGACGCCGCGGGAGTCGCACTGGCGCTGACCGCCGGCGCCTTCTGGGGCCTCTACATCCTGATGTCAGCCCGGGTCGGGCGCGGGCCAGCCGGCCTCGGCGGCCTGACCACGGCAATGATCGTTGCCTCGGTCCTGCTGCTGCCGGTCGGGATCGCCGACGGCGGGGCCGAGCTCATCGCGCCGGAGATCCTCGCGGTCGGGTTCGGCGTCGCGATCCTCAGCTCGGCGATCCCATACACGGTCGAGCTCGAGGCGTTGCGCCGCCTCCCCGAGCGCGTCTTCGGCGTCCTCCTCAGCATCGAGCCGGCGATCGGGGCCATCGTCGGGCTGGTCGTGCTCGGCCAGCAACTCGCAGGCACGGAGGTCGTCGCGATCGCCCTGGTCGTGGCCGCCTCGGCGGGAGCGCTCAGCTCGGCCGAGGTCGTCGAGACTCCGCAGACCTGACCTGTTCCGATCGGGTTCGCGGCTGCGCCTCGAACCCCCGGCATTCGACCACCGGGACGCTCGGGTACTTCGGGAAGGCGGAATCCGTCCGCGAGAGTTCGCACAGCGAGAACGCCGACCCGCGGGTGTTGCGGATCACTCGCTGATGGACACAGCGGTCGCAGAGTCCGGCGCCGACGGGCATCGGCTCGAGTCTAGGCGCCTCTTGGCGCCCATCTCAATACTTCACTTTGTATAGTAAGGCGCTGCAAGATGCCCACTTTCCGCCGCCTCCTCTCGTTCCTCCGCCCCTACCGACGGCAGAACATCTGGTCGATCGTCCTCGCCTCGCTCGCTATGGGGATGACGATCCTGATCCCCTGGCTCGTCGGCCAGACGGTCAACGCGATCGAGGACGGAGACGAGTCGGCGCTGCTGCCGCTGGCGCTCGCGATCGTCGGCGCCGGGCTGCTGCGGCTCGCCCTGACCGCCTCGCGGCGGATCGTCGCCGGCAAGGTTTCACTGGCGGTCGAATACGACCTCCGCGAGCGCATCTACACCCACCTGCAGTCGCTCGAGCTCGGTTACTTCGACTCCCAGCAGACCGGGCAGCTGATGTCCCGTGCGACCGTCGACCTCCAGTCGATCCGGTTCTTCCTCGGCTACGGGCTGATCTTCATCTCCCAGAGCGCCCTCACCCTGGTCCTCGCCGGGGCGATCATGTTCGTCCTGCAGCCGGGCCTCGCCGCGCTGGCGCTGCTCCCGGTCCCGTTCGTCGTCTTCACGGCCGCCCGCTACAACCGGACGTCCCGCCCGGCTCTGCAGGAGGTCCAGCAGCGGATCGCCGAACTCACGGTCGAGGCCGAGGAATCCGTCTCCGGCGTCCGCGTCGTCAAGGCCTTCTCGCGCGAGGAGCACATGCTGGAGCGGTTCCGCAACCGGGTGTCGCGGGTCTTCGATCAGAACGTCTACTCGACGAGGCTGCGCGCCTTCTACAACCCGATGATCGCGTTCCTCCCCAACCTCGGGCTCGCGGTCGTCCTCCTCGTCGGCGGCCGCCAGGTCGTCAACGGCTCGCTCTCGCTGGGCGACTTCACCGCCTTCTACACCTACCTGATCATGCTGATCGGGCCGATGCGGATGCTCGGCACCGCGCTCGGGATGTCGCAGCGGGCGATCGCGTCCGGCAATCGCCTGTTCGAGGTCCTCGATCGCGAGCCGGAGATCCAGAGCCGGCCGGGCGCCCCCGAGCTGCCCGCCGGCAACGGGAACGTCGTCCTCCGCGACGTCTCGCTGCGCTACGGCGAGGCCTCGGCGGCGCTCACCGACGTCGATCTCGAGGTCGAGGGCGGGAAGGTCGTCGCCCTCGTCGGGCCCTCCGGGTCCGGCAAGACGAGCCTCGTCGCCCTCCTCGCCCGGCTCTACGACCCGACCGCGGGGACCGTCGAGATCGACGGCGCCGACCTCCGCGAGATCGAGCTCGCCTCGCTGCGGCGGCAGATCGCATTCGTCGCCGACGACAGCTTCCTGTTCAGTGCGACCGTCGCCGAGAACATCGCCTACGCGAAGCCGGACGCCACCCGTGAGCAGGTCGAGACGGCCGCCCGCCGTGCCCAGGCGGCGTCGTTCATCGACCGGCTTCCCGATGGCTACGAGACGATCGTCGGCGAGCGCGGGCTGACGCTCTCGGGCGGTCAGCGGCAGCGGATCGCGATCGCCCGCGCGCTCCTCGCCGACCCGCGGATCCTGATCCTCGACGACGCGACCTCTTCGGTCGACGCGCAGACCGAAGCCGAGATCCGCCGCGGGCTCGACGAGGCGCTCGAGGGCCGGACGACGTTCATCGTCGCGCACCGGCTCTCGACGATCTCCCTCGCCGACGAGATCGTCGTGCTCGACGACGGCCGGGTGGTCGATCGCGGCACCCACGAGGAGCTGCTGGACCGCTGCCCGCTCTACCGCGAGATCGCCGACTACGGGCTCGTCGACCGGACCTTCCTCCAGTGCGACCTCGAGGAGCGCGAGGAGGTGGCACGCCTGTGAGCGGCAACGGCAGCCGGCCCGAGCGCGAGGGCTCGGTCGACATGCAGGAGCGCGAGGACGGCCGGCGCGGGATCGGCGATGCCTGGCTGCTGGTCAAGGCGGTCTGGCGCACGATCCGCGGCGAGGACGGCCGCGGCCGCAAGGTGCGCTGGATGCTCGGCCTGCTCCGCCCCTACCGCGTCCGCGTGTTCTGGATGCTCGTGGCGCTGGTCATCGCCACCGCCGCGTCGCTGGCTCCCCCCTATCTCGCCGGGCTCGCGATCGACAAGGGGATCGGGCCGCCCAGCGATCTCAACGCGCTGACGCTGATCGTGGTCGCGTTCATCGCCTCGGCCCTCGTCTTCTGGGCCGCGACCTACGTACAGACCTACCTCGTCGGCTGGGTCGGGCAGCGAGCACTTCAGAACCTCCGCGAGCGGATCTACAGCCACCTGCAGTCGATGTCGCTCGGCTTCTACACCCGCAACCGCCCCGGGGTGCTGATCTCGCGGATGACCAACGACGTCCAGGCGCTGGACACGCTCGTCACCGACGGGATCGTGACCATGGTCTCCAGCGTCCTGACGCTCGTCGGCGTGATCGTGATCCTGTTGGCGATCGACGTCCAGCTCGCGCTGGTCACGTTCCTGACCTTCCCGATCCTCGCGATCGGCAGCATCGTCTTCCGGGTCGCGTCGGCGAATGCCTACCGGCTGACGCGGGAGAAGATCGCGAACATCACCGCCTACCTGCAGGAGAGCCTGAGCGGCGTCCGCGTCGTCCGCAGCTTCGGCCAGGAGCCCCGGCACCTGACCGAGATGTCGGTCCTCAACGAGGAGAACCGCGAGGTCAACATGAGGACCGTCTACCTCAACGCCTCCTACTTCCCGGCGGTCGAGCTGCTCTCAGCGATCGGCACGGCGGCGATCCTGCTGTTCGGCGGCTACCAGGCGATCAACGGCGAGATCGAGATCGGCATCCTGTTCGCGTTCGTCGGTTACCTGCAGACCTTCTTCGACCCGATCCAGCAGATCAGCCAGCTCTACACGACCTACCAGCAGGGGATGGCCGCCCTCGACAAGATCTTCGACCTGCTCGACACCGAGCCGGACCTCGTCGACCCGCCGAACGCGATCGATCCCGGCGAGATCCGCGGGGCCATCGACCTCGAGGGCGTCTGGTTCGGCTACGCCGAGAACCCCGGCCGCGAGCAGGACTGGGCGCTCCGCGACGTCGACCTCCGGATCAACCCCGGGCAGACCGTCGCGCTGGTCGGCGAGACCGGCGCTGGGAAATCGACCCTGGCGAAGCTCGTCGCCCGCTTCTACGACCCGCAGCGCGGGCGGATAACGATCGACGGGGTCGACGTCCGCGAGCTCGACTCGAAGGCGCTCCGGAGCCGGCTCGGGATCGTGCCGCAGGAGGGCTTCCTGTTCAGCGGCACGATCGCCGAGAACGTCGCTTTCGGGCGGCCCGAAGCGACTCGCGAGGAGATCATGGAGGCGCTGCGGACGGTCGGCGGCGAGCCCCTGATCGCCGGGTTGCCCGAGGGCTTGGACACCGAGGTTCGCGAGCGCGGCGCCGCCCTCTCGGCCGGAGAGCGGCAGATCGTCGCCTTCGCCAGGGCGCTGCTCGCCGAGCCGCGGATCCTGATCCTCGACGAGGCGACCTCGAACGTCGACGTCCGGACCGAGAAGCGGATCGAGCAGGGGCTCGAACGGCTGCTCGTCGGCCGGACCGCGATCGTGATCGCCCACCGCCTCT
>JADFCZ010000083.1 GCA_018263295.1 Conexibacter sp. | reverse complement strand
GCTTCGCGCACGCTCAACGCCACGACGGTGGCGAATCCGAGCAGGGCGAGCAGGCACGCGATTGCGATCGCGGCGCGGTTTCTGGGTGTTGCGGTGGTGCCCATCAAGGGTCCTAACACGGGGTTGGCCGCACTGTTGCGGTCGGGAGGTGCCCGATGTGTGACCGGATCTTAGGTACATCACAGGCCGGAATGCGGTCGATCGTCCCTAGGATGAATGGGGATGCCCGCGATCGAGGTCAGCAACTTGCAGCGGGCGTTCTCTGCCGAGGTGCTGGCGGTGGCCGGGATCGACCTCGAGGTCGCAGAGGGTGAGATCTACGCCTTCCTGGGCCCGAACGGCGCCGGGAAGACGACGACCGTCCGGATGCTGACGACGCTGCTCCGTCCGACCGGCGGGACGGCACGCGTGGCGGGCTTCGACGTCGTCGACGAGCCGGCGGCGGTGCGGTCGGCGATCGGCGTCGCCCTGCAGGAGGCGGCGCTCGATCCGCTGATGACCGGCCGCGAGCTGATCCGGATGCAGGCGACCCTCCACGGGATCGCGCGCGACGAGGGCCGGCGCCGAGCCGACGACCTGTTGCGCCGGGTCGGGCTGACCGAGGCCGGCGATCGCCGTGTCGGCACCTATTCGGGCGGGATGAAGCGGCGGCTCGACCTCGCCTCCTCGCTCGTGCACGAGCCGCGCGTCCTCTTCCTCGACGAGCCGACCACCGGCCTCGACCCGGTCAGCCGCAAGTCGATCTGGGAGGAGGTCGAGGCGCTGAACCGCGAGGGAACGACCGTCTTCCTGACCACCCAGTACCTCGAGGAGGCCGACCAGCTCGCCGACCGGGTCGGGATCATCGCCAAGGGCCGGATCGTCGCCGAGGACACGCCGACCGCGCTGAAGACGCAGGTCGGCAAGCCGCGGATGGAGATCGTCCTCGCCAAGGGCGAGCGCTCCGACTGCGTCGACGTGCTCGGCGGCTTCGGGGAGCTGCTGCCGCCGAAGGACGGCAAGCTCATGCTCGAGGTCGCCGAGGGGGCGGCGGCGATCGCGCCCGTGGTCAGGGCGCTCGACGAGGCCGGGATCGTCGTCGAGTCGCTCGACGTGGTCGAGCCGACCCTCGACGACGTCTTCGTCGACAAGACGGGCCAGCACCTCGAGGGCGCCGAGCCCGGTGAGCCGGACACGGGCGAGGAGGCGGCGGCCGGGTGAGGACGTTCGCGGTCGTCGTCGAGCTCGGGCGGCGCTCGGTCCGGCAGACGTTCCGGCGCCCGCAGCTGATGGCGCCGCTCTTGATCATCCCGACGCTGCTGTTGGCCGTGCAGAGCGCCGGCGCCGGCCGCGCGGTCGACCTTCCCGGCTTCCCGCCGGTCGAGAGCTTCTTCGACTTCCTGCTGGCCGGCGCGATGGTCCAGGCGGCGCTCTTGGCCGGAAACAGCGGCGGGATCGCGATGGCCATCGACATCGAGATGGGTTTCACGGATCGCCTGCTTGCGGCTCCGATTCCCCGGTTCGCGATCGTCGCCGGGCGCTTGGCGGGTACGGCCGCGGTCGGGGCGGTGATCGCGGTCTGGTTTCTCGCGATCGGCGTGGTCTTCGGCGCAACGATCGAGGAGGGCGTGCTCGGAGCACTGGTGATGATCGTCCTCGTGATGCTCGCCGCGCTCGCCTTCGGGACGCTCGGGGCGGCGCTCGCCCTGCGGACCGGAAGCGCGTCGGTCGTCCAGGGCACCTTCCCACTCGTCTTCGTGATCCTCTTCCTCTCGACTGCCTTCTTCCCCGACGACCTGCTGCTCGAGCCGGCGCAGACGATCGCCCAGGTCAACCCGCTGAGCTTCGTCGTCACCGCCGTCCGCGACCCGGTGATCTCGGAATGGTCGATGGGCGAGCTCGCAGCCGGCCTGGCGGCGACGCTGCTGATCGGGGCGGTCGGACTCTGGCTCTGCTCGGCGGCCCTCAAGCGCCGGTTGCGGATGGGCTGATGGACCGCGGCCTCGACAGCGACATCGAAACGATCCGGGCGCTCGTCCGGCGCTCGGCGAACGAGCTGATCCGGGTCCCCGGCGCCGCCGTACCCGGCGTGCTGGCGCCGACGATCTTCTTCCTCGGCCTGACCGCGGTCTTCGGCAGCCTCACCCTGCTCCCCGGCTTCACGACCGACAGCTACGCCAGCTTCATGATCCCGGTGAGCATGCTCCAGGGCGCCGGCTTCACCGGCGCGGCGATGGGCGTCAACCTCGCCCGCGACATCGAGCTCGGGCTGTTCGACCGCTTCCTCGCCTCCCCCGCCCCGCGCTGGGTCCTGCTCACCGGCCTCGTCATCTCGGCCGCGATCCGCTCGATCATCCCGTCGACCGCGGTCTTCGTGATCGCGCTTGCCGTCGGCGCACACTTCCCCGGCCCGCTCGGCCTGCTGATCGCCTACGTCTGCGTGATGGGCACGGCGACGATCGCGGCCTGCTGGTCGGCGATCATCGCCCTCAAGTTCAAGACCCAGTCGGCCTCGCCGCTGATGCAGACGGTGATGCTCGCCGCCGTCCTCTGCACGACCGCCTACGCGCCGCAGGAGCTACTGACCGGCTGGCTCGCGACGGTCGCCGAGTACAACCCGTTCACCCAGGTCGTCGACGCGACCCGCCAGGGCTTCGTCGGCGGCGTCAGCTGGGACGGCACCTGGCCGGCGATCGTCGTGATCCTCGCGCTGACGGCGCTACTGGGCGCCTTCGCCCTCCGCGGGATGAGGCGGACGGCCTACTAGGGCCGGTCGTTTCGCAGTCCTGACGGTTTCGTCAGGCATTCGCACTGAGGGGTGGTGATCGGCGAGGCCGCGACCGCCACGCTGGGCGAATGGGCGGCGAGTGGTTCAATGGTTCGGCATATCCGGAGGAATGGACCACTCGCGGTCGGGAGCGTCGCCTCCAGGTGCTCGGTGGCCGCCAGATGCACCTCGTCGCCGCAGCGCAACTCACCTCGCTGGGGTTCGGGAAGAGCGTCGTTCACGATCGCGTTGCCGCCGGCCGCTGGTTTGAGACCCCCTTCGCCGGCGTCTACTCGCTTGCTCCTCCCCCGCTCTCCCGCCTGCAGACGATCAGGGCCGGAGCGCTGTCCTGCGGGCACCCCTCACTACCCAGTCACTGGTCGGCGACCGAGGTGCTCGAGATCGCGGAGCCACCGCTGTACCCGGTGCACATCACCCGTCCCGGCGGCAACGGCCGCCGGCGAACGAACCTGGTCGTCCACCGCTCCCACGTCCCTCCCTGCGACACCACCGGGCGCGACGGGATCCTCTGCACCAGCGCCGCCCGGACCATCGTCGACCTGGCCGCCATCGCGTCGCCCGAGGAGCTCGAGCGGATCCTGATCGCCGCCGATTCGCTGCGGATCCTCAATCACCGGCGGCTCGAGGAGTTGGCCAGAGACCGGCGGGGAGCGAAAGCGCTGCGTTCGCTGCTCTTCGGCGCCCCGATCACGGTTCGCAGCGGCAGGGAAACCGAACTGCTCCAGGCGTTCCGCAGGGCCGGACTGCCGGAGCCGATCGTCAATGGGTTCCCGGAGGGCTTCGAGGTCGACTACCACTGGAAGGAACTACGGGTGGTCGTCGAGCTCGACGGCTACCGGTTCCACGGCGGCCGCGAGCGGATGAACTCCGACCGCGAGCGTGATCAGATGCTGGCGCTCGCGGGCTGGCGAACCCTGCGCTTCACGCGTGATCAGGTGGCCGCCGACGCGGACGAATGCGCCCGGCGAACGGCCGCGTTCGCCTACTTGTACCTGTAGGTGATGCGGCCGCGATCGAGGTCGTACGGGGAGAGCTCGATCTTGACCCGGTCGCCCGGGAGGATGCGGATGTAGTGACGGCGCATCTTGCCGCTGATGTGGCCGAGGACCTCGTGATCGTTGTCGAGCTTCACCTTGAACATGGTGTTGGGCAGGGCCTCGACGACCTCGCCCTCCATCTCGATCTTCTCTTCCTTAGCCATAAACGCCGCGGGAGGGTAGCAGCAGGTGGCTATTTCCCTTCGAAAGTGGCCTTGCCGGGCCCCTCGTCGATGAAGCTGCGAACGGCGTTCTTCAGGTCCTCGGTCTCGAACAGCGGCCCGGCGATCTCGGGCACGGTCGCGTCCGCCCCGGCGATGCCGTCGTCGAGGTAGGCGCGGACGAGGCGCTTCGTCGCCGCGTGGGCGATGGTCGGGCCCGCGGCGAGTTGGTGGGCGAACTTCATCCCCTTCTCGAGCAGCTCGTCGGCCCCGACGACGCGGTTGACCACCCCCCACTCGAGCATCTTCTCGGCGTCGTAGAGGCCGCCGGTCATCACGAACTCACGGGCGCGGGCGGGGCCGGCGCGCTCGGCCATCCGCTGGACGCCGCCGCCGAACGGGGTCAGCCCGACGACCCG
>JADFCZ010000082.1 GCA_018263295.1 Conexibacter sp. | reverse complement strand
TGCGCCCTCCTCGGACCCGGAGACGTCGGCGAAGACGCGGCCGACGTCGACGCCGCCGGTGAACACCTTGCCCTCGGCCCGGAACACCATCGCCCGCGCGTCGGAGGCGGCGACGGCGTCGCGGGCCTCGCGCATCGCGACGAACGTGCGCTCGGTGAACAGGTTCAGCGGCGGGTCGTCGAGGACGAGCACGGCGACGTCGCCGTCGCGCTCGACCCTGATCGGAGCCTCGTCGGATTCGGTCACTGGCCCTCCCGGATGGTTGCGGCGATCGCGGAGATCTCGTCCATGTCGGCGCCGCGCGGTATCCACGGCAGCTTCAGCGGATCGTCCTCGTAGCGCGGGATCACGTGGATGTGGAAATGGAAGACGGTCTGCCAGGCGGCGACGCGGGCGGCGTTGAGGAGATTGAATCCGTCGGGATCGAGGGCCTCCTCCATCCGCCTGACGACGCGGCGGGCCGCGATCGCGCAGGCGGCGAGGTCGTCGTCGTCGATCGCCAGCAGATCCTCGGAGTGGCGCCGCGGGATCACGAGAGCATGTCCCTTCGTCGCCGGGTTGATGTCCATCAGCGTCACCGTGCGCTCGTCCGAGTCGACGATCTCGGCCGGAGCCTCACCGGCGACGATCGCGCAGAAGATGCAGTCGGGGTCCCGGTCGGCCACGGCGGCGGAGGCTATCGCCCCTCCGCCCAGGCCCGCAGGTGCGCGACCGCCGCCGCCCGGTCGGTGACCTCGCCGGTGTACTGAGCGGCCTCGAGCTCGCTCACGGCCTCCCCGAGCGCCGGGCCCGGCTCGATCCCGGTCTCGGCCGCGATCTCGTCGCCGCGGAGCAGCGGTTCCGGCGGTCCCTCCCGCTCCCAGGCCACGGCGGCCTCGAGCATCTCCGCCGCCAGCTCGAGGTGCCCCAGGATCGCCTCCTCGGGGACGCCGCCGCCCTGTGCCGACATCCGGTCGGCGACGGTGAGCAGCGTCGTGTCGACCGACTGCGGGGCGGTCCGGCTCAGGTACTCCCAGACCCGCCGGGGCGGGAGCGGCCGCTCGCGGACCATGAACCCGAGTACGAGGTGATCGCGCGTGATCGCCGCCAGGTGCGAGGCGAACCGGCGGGACGTCCGCAACCGGCCGCAGAGCTCGGTGATCATCTCGGCGCCGAGCGAGTCGTGGCCGAGGAAGCTGACCCAGCCGTCGCGCTCGGTCCGCGTACCGGGCTTGCCGATGTCGTGCAGCAGGGCCGCCCAGCGCAGGGCATCCTTGCGCGTGAGCTCGTCGGCGAGCGGCTCCGCGAGCAGCTCGGCGACGGCGTCCGCCGCGTCCCCGCAGTAGGCGGGAAGGTCGCGCTCGACCTCGAGCATCCGGCGCAGCACCTCGATCGTGTGGTCGTGGGCGTCGAGGTGGTGGTTCGCGCTCTGGCCGACCCCGCGGAGGCCGGCGAGCTCCGGCAGGACGACGGCGGTCGCGCCGAAGCGGTCGAGGATCCCGAGGCCGGCCAGCGGCTCGGGACCCGAGAGCAGGCCGGCGAGCTCGGCGAACTGGCGCTCGCCGGCCGGCTCGGCGGCGCGCGGCGCCTCGCGACGGGCCAGCTCGACCGTCTGCTCCTCGGGTTCGAACCCGACCCGGGAAGCGAACCGGGCCGCCCTCAGTACCCGCAGCGGATCGTCGGCGAAGGAGCGGTCCGAGCAGGTGCGGAGGACGCCGGCCTCGATGTCGTGGAGACCGCCGGTGGGGTCGATCGGGGTGCCGCCGGCGAGCGGCACCGCGACGGCGTTGACGGTGAAGTCGCGAAGCCTCAGGTCGAGCTCGATCGTGTCCGCCCGCAGCGCGGCGACATCGACCTTCCAGTCGCCGTCGTGGGCGACGACCCGCCAGGTCTCGAAGTCCTCGGAGAGTTCGAAAGGATGCCCTCCGGCGTCGGCGGCGATCTGCCGCGCCGCCTCTTTGACGTCGCCGTCGAAGGCGATGTCGACGTCGACCACGTCGCCGCCCAGGATCGCGTCGCGGACGGCGCCGCCGACGATCCAGGCGCGATCGGAGACGTCGCGGAGGCCGGAGCGCGCGACCTCGATCGCCGGCGCTTCGCCGAACCGCTCCTCGAGCCTCGTCAGGTGCACCGCGCCGGACATCGTCAGGTCCGGTAGGCGCGCGGGACGCGCCGGGTGAGACCGGTGGTGATCTCGTAGTTGATGGTGCCCAGGCGCTCGGCCAGGAGCTCGGCGTCGACGCGGGCGTCGCCCTGCTCCCCGACCAGGACGGCGGGCTGCCCGGGCGCGATGTCGGTCTCGGGCCCGAGGTCGACGGTGACGTTGTCCATGGAGACCGTGCCGACGAGCGGCCGCCGCATCCCGTCGATCGCGACCTCGGCCACGTTCGAGAGCCCGCGCCGGTACCCGTCCCCGTAGCCGACCGGAAGCACGCCGACCCAGGTGTCGGCGGGCGCCCGCCAGGAGCGCCCGTAGCCGACCGACTCACCGGCGTGGATGCGCTTGACGTCGGCAACGTAGGTGTGAAGGGCGAGCGCCGGCTCGAGCCCCTGCGCCGCGGCGTCGCGGCCGAAGGGATCGAGGCCGTAGATCGCCACCCCGCAGCGGACCATCCCGAAGTGGAACTCCCGGCCCCGCAGCGTCGCGGCGCTGTTCGCCGCGTGCAGGGTGATCTCCGGATGCCGTTCGGCGATCGGCAGCGCCACCTCGCGGAAGCGGTCGAGCTGCTCGCGCAGGAAGGTGTCGTCGTCCTCGTCGGCGGTCGCGAAGTGGGTCCAGACGCCGGCCAGCTCGACCCGCTCGTCGGCGGCGGCCGCGTCGGCGAGCCGGGCGATCGCCGCCGGCTCGCGGTCTCCGAGCCTGCCCATCCCGGTGTCGTACTTGACGTGCAGGCGCGGTCGGAACCCGAACAGCCCCGCGCGCTCGGCGAGCGCCTCGAAGAACTCCGTCCGCCAGACCGTCAACTCGGCGCGGGCCTGCAGCGCGACGTCGAGCTCGGCGCCGGTCAGGGCACCCATCACGAAGATCGGGACCTCCGCACCGACCCGCTCGCGGAGCTCGAACGCCTCGGTCGCGGTCGCGACGGCGAGCCGGGAAGCACCGCCACGCAGGGCGGCGTCGGCGCACTCCCCCATCCCGTGCCCGTACCCGTCGGCCTTGACCACGGCGCAGAGCTCGGTCCCGGGCGCGAGCTTCGCGGCGAGGGTGACGCAGTTGCGCTCGACGTTCCCGAGGTCGACGATCGCCGTGACCCGCTGGAACGGATCGTGACCGCTCAACGGGCCAGGCCCCCGGGCAGCGCCTCGATCACGTCCCCGGCCACGACCGACTCCGCCGATCCGACCCGCTCGGCGCCGATCCGACCCGCTCGCGCGTGGGCGTAGACCCCCGCGCAGGCGGCCGCGAACGGGTCCATCCCGCGAGCGATCAGCGCGCCGATCGTCCCCGAGAGGACGTCGCCCGTGCCCGCGGTCGCGAGCGCCGGGCTGTCGAGCACGTTGACCGCCGTCGCGGCGTCGCCGGCGACGATCGTGTCATCCCCCTTGAGGACGACGATCGCCTCCGCCTCGGCGCTCGCGAGGCGGGCCTTCGCCAGCCGGTGAGCGGCGACCTCCGCGGACTCGCAGCCGAGCAGCCGGCCGAGCTCGCCGGCGTGCGGCGTCAGCACCGTCGGCGCTTCGCGCGCCCGCAGGGAAGCGAGGTCGGTCCCGATCGCGTTGAGCCCGTCGGCATCGATCAGGAGCGGCGCGGAGATCCGCGGGATCAGCTCGCGGACGAGGTGGAAGGTGTGGTCGGCGCGACCGAGCCCCGGACCGAGAACGACGCAGGCCGAGCGCTCCGCCCGCTCGAGGATCGGTGCGGCGGCCGCGGCGCCGAGCCCGCCGCCGACGTCGTCGAGGCCGATTGTCATCACCTCGGTCAGCTTCGCCTCCAGGACCGCCTCGAGGCTCTCCGGGCAGCCGACGGTTGCGTAGCCGGCACCGGCCCGGATCGCGGCTCGCGACGCCATGCAGGGCGCTCCGGTCAGCCCGCGCGATCCGCCGACGACGAAGACGTCGCCGGAGCTGAACTTCGTCGACTCGGCGCCGCGCCGCGGCTGCAGGCCGAGCACGGCCGGCGCGATAGCGCCGGCGGCGGGCTCGTCCGGCGCGCCGTCCGGGATCCCGATCGGGGCGACGACGAGCCGGCCCGTGCGCCACTTCCCCGGCGCAACACGATGGCCGACCTTCGCCGCGTGAAAGGTGACGGTCGCGTCGGCGGTGACGGCGACGCCCGCGATCTCGCCGGTGGAGGCGTCGACGCCGGAGGCGATGTCGCAGGCGACGACCGGCGCCCCGGCGGCGTCGATCGCCTCGATTGCGGTCCTCGCGGCGCCCCGCGGAGCACCCTCGAAGCCCGTTCCGAAGATCGCGTCGACGATCGCCCCGGAGCCGGCGAGGGCCTCATCCCAGCCGGATTCGGGGACCGCGGTCGCGGCGCCCTCGAGCCGGTCGAGGTTCGCCGTCGAATCCGGGCTGAGCTCGTCGAGCGGCCAGATCGACAGCACGTCGACCTCGTGGCCGGCGCCGCGAAGCAGCCGCGCGGCGACCATCCCATCGCCGCCGTTGTTCCCCTTCCCGCAGACGATCCGGATCGGTCCGTCCGCGGCCGCGAGCTCCGCCTCCCGGGCCAGTGCCCCTCCCGCCGTCTCCATCAGGTCGAGCGACGGGACGCCCTGATCCTCGATCGCCCAGCGATCGGTGCCGCTCATGCCGGCGGCGTCGAACAGTGGCTCGAGCCAATCAGGCGCGTTCACGCCCGCCAGCCTACGCGGTGGCGGGCGCAGGGCTCGCGAGGACGACGGCCGCCGCGTTGTCCCGCGAATGCGTCAGCGAGACCACGAGCGCGACGCCGCGCTCGGCAGCCCGCTCGGCCGCTCGCCCATGCAGGCGGAGGACCGGCTCCGGCCCGCCCGCGACCTCGATGTCGCGCGGCGCGCACCCGCCACCGAGCGCCTTGATCGCCGCCTCTTTGGCGGCGAACCTGGCAGCGAGGTGACGGCCGGGCCGGGCCCGGCCCGCGCAGGCCTCGATCTCGCCCGGCCGGAAGAGGCGGTCGGCGAGACGCGGCCGGCGATCCAGGGCACGCTCGACCCGATCGATCTCGATCAGGTCGATCCCGAGCGCCACGACGCCCGGGACGCCGCTCACGGGGTGATCACCGCCGACGTGGTCGAGTCGCTGCCCTCGGGCTGCTCCTGGACGCCGAGCGTGAACCCGGCGACCGAGCGCTCACCGTCGACCTTGCTGCCCCCGATCAGGAAGTCGAGCGCGTTCAGGTAGGGCCGTGCCGACTCGATCTCGGGATCGCTTTCCCCGGTGCTGTCGATCAGGTCGAGGATCGGGGCGAAGTTGATGAAGAAGCTCGGCGTCAGGTCGTCGCCGAGGTCGTCCTCCGCCGCCTGGAACGTGTCGGAGTCACCGAGCGTCTCCGACGGCGAGAGCACGTCGTCGACGGTGTCGGCGCCCGCAGCGACCACGACCTTGTCGTCCTCGACCGCCACCTGCGCGCCGATCGGCGCGCCCTGTGCCTGGATGTCGAAGCCGTCCTGCGACGGCGTCACCTTGAGGCCCCGGGACCCGCCGATCGCCTGCTGGACCTTGCCGACGGCGGCCTCGGCAGCACCCTGGTCGTCGGTCGTGATCACGAGGCCGCCGCCGAGGCCGAAGATCGAGGCGCCCTCGACGAAGCCGCCGACGTCGCCGATCCAGGCGAGGTCCTGCTCGAGGTTGAGACCGGTCGCGTCCTGGAACATCGCGATCGGGTCGACCTGCTGGGAGAGGTTCGGGGCCGCGTCCTCGAAGCCCGCCTCGAAGCCCGCCTTGAACTGGGCGATCGAGTTCTCGATCTGGTCGCCGACGCCGGAGGCCGCGAACGCCATCCACGAGTCGGCCGGGAAGGTGGTCACGAGGTCGGTCGGATCGGGCGCGTCGTCGGCCGCCGGGGCGGATGCGCCGAAGCCCATCGAGCTGTCGGTGACGGTGCCCCAGGCGTCGATCGGCCCGTCGCCCATCTGCGCGAGCTGGTCCTCGATCTGCTTGAGCTGGTCGGCTGGGATCTCCGCCGAGCTCTTGACGAGGTCGAGCGCGCCCTGCGGGTCCGCGTAGAGGGTGAAGATCGTGTTGTCGGGGACGGTGTCGAGGCCCGTCGCGGAATCGTCCATCCCGGCGAAGTTGTCCCCGTCCTTCGCGTCGATCGAGTCCTCGACGCCCTGGGTGGTTCCGGCGAGCAGGAAGTCGCCGTCGATCGCGACCGCGGTGTCGTCGGAGCTGACCGTGAGCTGGACGCCGTTGTAGTCCTGTTGCTCGGTCTTGCCCTCGCCCTCGGAGGCCTTGTCGACGAACGACTGCGCCGCGTCGGCGTCGGTGATGGCGACGACCGCTGCGCCCTCGGCCTCGTTCGTCTTCGCGTCGTAACCGTTGAAGTAGACGCCGGCCCGGGATCCGAGCCACGGGGCGATATCGGCCTCGTAGGTGAGGTCCTCGCCCTCCGACGCGAGACCCTCGTCGATCGCGTCGTGGAGCTTGCCGCTGACGTCGTCGGTCACGAGCAGCTTCGAGAGCGCCGACTCGAGGTCGTCGCCGAGCTGGCCCTCCGGGCGAACGACTGCCTCGAGGTAGAAGGGAGTGTCCCCCGGGATCATCGTGGCCGGATCGGGCCCGAGGTCGGCGGAGTCCGACCCCGAGTCGGAGCCGCAGGCCGTCAGGGCGGCGGCGGCGAGAGCGAGAACGGCGAGGACGGTCAGGCGTAGAAGGTTCGTTCGCATCGGCCGGATGCTAGTAGCTGGCGCCGCGGAAGCGGAGAAACGAAGCGGGTTTCGCTACTCGACCGTGACGGTCTTCGCGAGGTTCCGCGGCTGGTCCACGTTGAGCCCGAGCTGACGGGCCGTGTAGTAGGCGAGCAGCTGCAGGGGGATGACGGCGAGGATCGGCTGCAGGATCCAGTCGGTGCGCGGAACGTAGAGGGACTGATCTGCCTCCTCCGCCACCTCGCGCGAGCCCTCGGTCCCGATCGCGATGACGTCGGCGCCGCGGGCGCGGACCTCGGCCATGTTCGAGAGCACCTTGTCGAGTACGGGGCTGTCGGTCGCGACGCAGACGACCGGGGTCGTCTCGTCGAGGAGCGCAATCGGCCCGTGCTTCATCTCGCCGGCGGCGTAGGCGTCCGAGGGGATGTAGGAGATCTCCTTCATCTTCAGGGCGCCCTCGAGGCAGACCGGAAGTCCGATGTGGCGGCCGAGATAGAGGAAGAAGCGGCCCTCGGCATGGCTCCGGGCGATCGCCTGGACCTGCTTGTCGGAGGACTCGATCGTCTCCTCGATCTTCCGCGGCAGCGCCTTCAGCTCGGTGATCAGCTCGGCGATGCGCTCGCGGCCGAGATGGTCGCGCGCCTGCGCGAGCCAGAGGCCGAGCAGGTAGATGGCCGCGACCTGGCTCGTGAAGGTCTTGGTGGCGGCGACCCCGATCTCGAGGCCGGCTCGCGTGAACAGCACCGAGTCGGCGTCGCGCGTCGCCTGGCTCCCCATGACGTTCGTGATCGCGAGGACGTGGGCGCCGCGCTCGCGGGCGAGGCGCATCGCCGCGAGGGTGTCCGCGGTCTCGCCGGACTGAGTGATGCCGATGACGAGATCGTCGGTGCCGATCACCGGGTCGCGGTAGCGGTACTCGGAGGCGACGTCCATCTCGACCGGGACCCGCGCCCAGGTCTCGATCGCGTAGCGGCCGACGAGGCCGGCGTGGTAGGAGGTCCCGCAGGCGACGACGACGACGCGGCGCACCTTCGCGGCCTGCTCGGGGGTCAGCGTGAGCTCGCTGAGGTCGACCTCGTCGACCTCGGGCAGCCGGTCGGTGATCGTCTCGGCGACGGAGTCCGGCTGCTCGTGGATCTCCTTCATCATGAAAGTCGGGTAGCCGCCGCGCTCGGCGGCCTCCTCGTCCCAGGTGACCTCCTCGATCTCGCGCTCGCGCGGCGCCCCCTCGGCGTCGGTGACCTCGACGCCGTCGGGCGTGATCGTGACGATCTCGCCGTTCTCGATCTGCATCACCGTCCGGGTCTCACGGAGGAAGGCGGGGATCGCCGAGGCGAGGAAGGCCTCCCCCTCGCCGACGCCGATCACCAGCGGGCACTCCTGGCGGGCGCCGACGAGCAGCTCGGGGTGGTCCACGTGCATCGCGACGAAGGCGTAGTGGCCGCGGAGGTCCGCGAAGGCGCCGCGTACGGCGGCGGTGAGGTCGCCGTCGTAGTGGCGCTCGATCAGGTGGGCGACGATCTCGGCGTCGGTCTCGGAGCTGAACTCGTGCCCGTCGGCGAGCAGCTCGCGGCGCAGCTCGGAGTGGTTCTCGACGATGCCGTTGAGGACGATGTTGATCTGCCCGTCCTCGTCGCTGTGGGGATGGGCGTTCTCCTCGGTGACGCGGCCGTGGGTCGCCCAGCGGGTGTGGGCCAGGCCGATCGTCGCCTCGGCCTCGGCCACCGCTACGGCGCCCTCGTCACGGGGCTCGGCGACCGCGGCGCGGAGATTGGAGAGGTTGCCGACCGCGCGGACGGAGTCGATCCGGCCGTGATCGAGCAGCGACAGACCCGCGGAGTCGTAGCCGCGGTACTCGAGCTTCTCGAGGCCGGCGATCAGCAGATCGCGACAAGGCCTCCGGCCCACATATCCGACGATGCCGCACATGGAGACTCCGGTTGAAGGGGACGGCAGAGGATACGGGGGCTTCTCGGGTTCGCAAAATCCCGACGTTCTGGGCGTTCTGTTTCGTGCGGCGGGTCCTGCCGGGGGGTATCCCATCGACCTGCGCCACCGGCATTGCTCGGCCGATGGGATCCCTCCCCCCCGGCACCCGCCGCCAGACCCGTGGGGACTGGCGTGCGACCCGGACCTGGGAGATGGTGAGCGGCGCTAGCCCAACTCGCGGTTGGCCACCTGGACCAGCCTTGCGAGGACCTCCTCGCATTCGGACTCGTCCGGCGCCTCGACCATCACCCGGACCAGCGGCTCGGTGCCCGACGGGCGGACCAGGACCCGGCCGCGGCCCTCGAGCCCGGCGCCCTCGCGCCCGACCGCCTCCCAGAGGGCGGTGGCAGCGGCGAGCGCCTCCCTGCTCGGAACGTGGACGTTCTCCAACCGCTGCGGCAGCTTCTCGATCGGCCGGCTCTCCGACAGCGGCTTCGAGCCGATCGCCCGCATCACCAGCAGCGCCGCCGCGAGGCCGTCGCCGGTCGTCGCGAAGTCGGTCCAGATGATGTGGCCGGACTGCTCGCCGCCGATCGTCCAGCCGCGATCGACCAGCTCCTCGATCACGTAGCGGTCGCCGACCTTCGTGGTCGCGACCTCGATCCCGGCCGCATCCATCGCCTGGTGGAATCCGTAGTTGCTCATCACGGTCACGGCGGCGCCTCCCGGCAGCTCGCCGGTCTCGCGTAGGTGGAGCGCGGAGATCGCGACGATCTCGTCGCCGTCGAACTCGCGGCCCTCGCCGTCGACGGCGAGCATCCGGTCCCCGTCGCCGTCGAACGCGAAGCCGACCTCGGCGCCGTGCTCGGCGACCGCGGCGGCGACGTTCTCGAGATGGGTCGATCCGCAGCCCTCGTTGATGTTGCGGCCGTCGGGCTCGGCGCAGACCGTCACCAGCTCGGCGCCGAGGCGCTCGAATGCGGCGGGCGCGGCGCGGTAGGTGGCGCCGTTGGCGCAGTCGATGACGATCTTGCGCCCGGTCAGGTCGAGGGGGAAGGCGCCGGCGAGCGCCCGCAGGTAGTCGTCGAGCGCGCCCTCGAGCTTGCGGATCCGCCCCGACGCGGAGCCGGTCGCAGGGCCGGCGGCGACGCGAGCCTCGACCCGAGCCTCGGCCTCGTCGTCGAGTTTGGTGCCGTCGCGGCCGAAGAACTTGATCCCGTTGTCGCGCCAGGGGTTGTGGGAGGCGGACACGACCGCGCCGAGGTCGAAGCCGTGCTTGTGGACGAGGATCGCCGCCGCCGGCGTCGGCAGGACGCCGCCGAGGAAGACGTCGGCTCCGGCGGCCGCCATACCGGCGGCGAGCGCCGACTCGAGCATGTGCCCGGACTCGCGCGTGTCGCGGATGATCAGGACCTGCGGACGCTCGTTCTCGAGCTCGGCCGCGGTCGCCCGTCCGAGGGCGAGCGCCAGCTCGGGCGTGAGCACCTCCCCGACGGGCCCCCGGACACCGTCGGTCCCGAACAGCTGCTTGCGGTCAGGCATACGCGGGGATCATTACGCGGAACGTGCGCTGGGCGCCTGTTCAGGCGAAACGCTGGTCTCGCGAGTGCGGGAGGTCCCGAGGCAAGGAGCGTGAGGCGATAGGCCGCAAGGCCGTGAGCCGAGCAGGACGCAGCATTCGGGGGCTCCCGTGCCGCGAGATCAGCGCTTCGAGAACTGGGGGCGCTTGCGGGCCTTCTTCAGGCCGGCCTTCTTGCGTTCCTTGCGGCGATCGTCGCGGGTCAGCATCCCACGCCGCTTGAGGTCGCCGCGAAGCTCGGGCTCGAGCTCGGTCAGCGCGCGGGCGACGCCGTGGCGGACCGCCCCGGCCTGCCCGCTGATGCCGCCGCCGTGAACGCGGACGCGAACGTCGACGGCGCTCTCGTAGCCGGCGGTGACGAGCGGCTGGCGGGCCAGCGCCTGGTGCTGGCTGCTCTTGAAGTACTCCTCGATGCCGCGGTCGTTGATCTGGAACGAGCCGTCGCCGGCGCGGACGATCACCCGGGCGACGGCGCTCTTGCGCTTGCCGGTCGCCTGGATCGAGGTGCCCTCGGGGACGGAGACCGGCCGCTGGGCGATCGTCTCGTCGTCGCTCTCGGCGGCTGCTGCGGCTGCCTCGCGGGCGGCGCGCTCCTCCTCCTCGGCCTCGCGGGCGGCGCGCTCCTCGGCGGTCAGCTCACGCTCTTCGCCGATCGCGATCGGCTCGAGGTCGGCGCCGGGGACGACGTCCTTCTTCTCCGCGGCCTTCTTCCCGGGCGCGGCGGCGGTGG
>JADFCZ010000081.1 GCA_018263295.1 Conexibacter sp. | reverse complement strand
TCCTCGGTGGCCTCGGCGGCGGGCTCCTCGGCCGATTCCTCGGCGGCGGGCTCCTCGGTGGCCTCGGCGGCCGCGGGCTCCTCGGTCGGCTCGGCGGCTTCAGCCTCGGCCGGCTCCTCGGTCTGCTCGGGCTCGGCGGCCTCCGCCGCGGGCTCGGGGGCCTGCTCCTCGGCGGCGGGCTCCGAAGTCCCTTCGGTCTCGTCCTGCTCGCGCTCGGCGTCGTCGCTCCAGGTCATCACTTCCCCACCTCCAGGGTCTTCGGCTGCTGCGCGACGTGCGGGTGGTCGGGCCCGGCGTAGACCTTAAGCTTGAGCAGCTGCTTGCGGGCCATCTTGTTGCGGGGAAGCATCCCCTTGACGGCCTTGCGAATCACGTCTTCGGGCTTGCGGTCGAGCATCTCCTCGAGCGTCCGCGAGCGGATCCCCCCGGGGTAGCCGCTGTGCCGGTAGTAGCGCTTGCTCTTGAGCTTGTCGCCGGTGACGGCGATCTTCTCGGCGTTGACGACGACGACGAAGTCGCCGACGTCGCAGTGCGGCGTGTACTCGGGCTTGCGCTTGCCGCGCAGGGCGTCGGCGATCTGGGTCGCGAGGCGTCCGAGCGTCTGGCCGTCGGCGTCGACGACGTACCACTCGCGCGTGCGGTTCTCGGGTGTTGCTACGAAAGTCTTCATTCCGCGAAAGAGCCGCGCTCCGACCCGGACGGGTCCCACGCGGCCGGCGGGATGATAGCCATTGCGCCGCGCCGCGGAGTGCGGGACCCGACAAGGTAGCGCGAAGGTCGCGTGAGGGCATCCGAAACCGGTTCCGGGTGACCGGCCTCGCGGCTATACTGCCGCCCGCTGAGTACCTGCCGAATCCCCGGGCGCACGCGTCCGGGGGGCGGGGGAACCGCTGGCAGCCGTACCGACAGGAGACGGCGGCCATGGGGCGAATCCAGGCAATGAACGCCAGGTAGCGCTGCTCTTTCTGCGCGAGCCCGACAGCTAACCCCGTAGGCCCGAACGAAAGAGAACGAGGACTTGAGCCCAAGCGCCGTGCGCATGCGAGCGATTACGCCGAGGTCGATCTGCCTCGTCGCGTTCGCGACGCTGACCGCGCTCCTGAGCTGGGTCGCAGCCGCCGCCGGCGACGGAGGCATCGGCACCCCGGACCCGCCGAAGGTCAAGGACGTCGTCTGCTCGGACCGCTGCCTCGACGTCCGGACGGTCACCGAGACCGGCAAGGTCGAGGTGACGGGCAAGGATCTCGACGACACCACCGTCGTCAAGTTCCCCGCCGAGGAGGGGCGGATCGAGGTCAGGCCCTCATCGGTCCAGCCCGGAGCAGTCAGCGCGAAGGTCCCGACCGGAGCGACCAGCGGCAGGGTCGTGGTCGTGACCCGCTACGGCACCAAGGCGAAGGCCCCCGAGGATCTGACGGTCAAGCCCGAGGACGCGATCAAGCCGGTCGACGGATTCGCGGTCAAGCGCGTCGAGGCCGATCCGGGCACCGCCTACTTCGACGGCACCAAGGACATCGAGCTGAACTACCTGTTCGAGGCCGACGATCCCGCCGACATCCGGATCGACGTCGTCTCCAAGGACACCGGCAAGACCGTCGACTCGATCGTCGAGAAGGACCGCGAGCCGTTCTCGAACCAGACCGTCGCCTGGGACGGGCTCGACTCCAAGGGCAAGCCGCCGCACAACGGCAAGTACAAGTTCCGCGTCTCCGCCCTCGGCGGCGAGAGCGGCTCGAGCGACGCGGCCGGCTTCGCCTACTACGACCACATCTTCCCGCTGCGCGGCAAGCACGGCTACGGCGACGGCCTCGGCGCCGGCCGCGGCCACCAGGGCCAGGACGTCTTCGCCAGGTGCGGCACCAAGATCGTCGCTGCTCGCGGCGGCAAGGTCCAGGTCAACGCCTACCAGTCGGCCGCCGGCTACTACGTGGTCATCGACGGCAAGAAGACCGGCGAGGACTACGTCTACATGCACATGGAGAAGCAGGGTCGCCCGAAGGAGGGCTCGCGGGTCAAGACCGGCGAGATGATCGGCCGCGAGAGCGACACCGGCGACGCCCAGGGCTGCCACCTCCACTTCGAGCTCTGGTCGGCCCCCGGCTGGTACGAGGGCGGCCATGTCCTCGACCCCACGAGACCCCTGAAGAAGTGGGACAAGTGGAGCTAGCCAACCCCGGCGGCACCATTGGGCGTGATTGGGCTCATATGCGGGCCGTAACACGCCCATTGATCAGGCGGCCGGCGGTGAATGGGTCCAGGGCGAAGTAGCGCCCTGGGGCCATGCACTGGCCTCAACCCTCCCCCTCACTGCCAAACCACCCTCCACCGGCCGGCGGGTCGCGGCGTGAGCCGAAGCGCCTACGTAGGCCCTACTCCCACTCGATCGTCGCCGGGGGCTTGCTCGAGATGTCGAGCGCCACGCGGTTGACGCCCGGGACCTCGTTGATGATCCGGTTCGAGGCGCGCTCGAGCAGGTCGTACGGCAGGCGGGCCCAGTCGGCGGTCATGGCGTCGTCGGAGGTGACGGCCCGGATGACGATCGGGTAGGCGTAGGTGCGGCCGTCGCCCTGGACGCCGACCGAGCGGACGACCGGCAGGACGCAGAACGACTGCCAGAGGTCGCGGTAGAGGCCGGCGGCGCGGACCTCCTCCTGGAGGACGGCGTCGGCCTCGCGGAGGATCTCGAGGCGCTCCTCGTTGACCTCGCCGCCGACGATGCGGATCGCGAGGCCGGGACCCGGGAAGGGCTGGCGCCAGACCATCCGGTCGGAGAGTCCGAGCTCGGAGGCGACGGCACGAACCTCGTCCTTGAAGAGCATCCGCAGCGGCTCGACGAGATCGAAGTCGAGATCGTCGGGGAGCCCGCCGACGTTGTGGTGCGACTTGATCGTCGCCGCGCCGGTGCCGCCGCCGGACTCGATCACGTCGGAGTAGAGCGTCCCCTGGACGAGGTAGCCGACGTCGGGCAGCTTCCGCGCCTCCTCCTCGAAGACCCGGATGAACTCCTCGCCGATGATCATCCGCTTGCGCTCGGGCTCGTCGACGCCGGCGAGGCGGTCGAGGAAGCGCTTGCGGGCGTCGACGTGGATCAGCTTGATGCCGAGCCCTTCGCGGAACGTCTCGACGACCTGCTCGGCCTCGCCCTTGCGGAGCAGGCCGTGGTCGACGAGGACGCAGGTGAGCTGGTCGCCGATCGCCTCGTGGACGAGCGCCGCGGCGGTCGCGGAATCGACGCCGCCGGAGAGGCCGCAGATGACGCCGCCGTCGCCGACCTGCTTGCGGATCCGGTCGATCTGCTCGTCGATGACCGATGCGGCCGACCACTGCTCCTGACAGCCCGCGACCTCGCGCAGGAAGCGCTCGAGGATCGCCTGGCCGTGCGGCGTGTGGACGACCTCCGGGTGGAACTGGATGCCGTAGAGGCCGCGCTCGGTGTCCTCGCAGGCGGCGACCGGCGAACCGGGGCTCGACGCCAGCGCCGCGAAGCCCGGCGGCGCTTCGTAGACGCAGTCGCGGTGGCTCATCCAGCACTGCTGGGTGTCGGGCAGGCCCTGCATCAGCCGGCCGCCCTCCTCGCGGAGCTCGAGCTCGGTCCGGCCGAACTCGCCGCGTTCGGCGCCCTCGACGCGGCCGCCGAGGGCCTGGACCATCACCTGCATGCCGTAACAGATGCCCAGCACCGGGATCTCGAGCTCGAGCAGCTCGGTCCGCAGCGACGGCGCACCCTTCTCGTAGACCGAGGCCGGACCGCCCGAGAGGACCAGCGCCCGCGGCTTGCGGAGCCGGATCCGCTCGATGTCGGTGTCGTGGGGCAGCAGCTCGGCGAAGACGCCGCACTCGCGGAGCCGGCGCGCGATCAGCTGCGAGTACTGGCCGCCGAAGTCGAGCACGAGGACCTCCTCGCGGTCGACGCCGACCGCGCCGGCCTCGCCCCCCGTGGGATCGACGACGGGGGCGTCGATCGGCTGCTCCTCCGGGAGCGTCTCGGTCGGTGCGGGCCCGGCGCTCACGCGGCCCTAGTCGTCGGAGACCGCAACCGCGTTGGCGACGGCGGACTTCCCGTTCGATCCCATCCCGACGGCCTGGCTGCGCTGCAGCTGCTTGCCCTCGGTCTGCAGGGCCGGAGCGACCATCACCTCGGCCCGGTGGAACGAGGGGATGTCCTCGTAGCCGGTCGTCGCCATCGACGTCCGCAGGGCGCCCATCAGGTTGAACGTCCCGTCGTTCTCGTTCGCCGGGCCGAGCAGGATCTGCTCGAGGCTGCCGTCCTGCTTCGTGGTGACGCGGGTCCCGCGCGGCAACGACGGATGGAACGTCGCCATCCCCCAGTGGTAGCCACGTCCCGGCGCCTCGTTGGCGCGGGCGAGCGGCGAGCCGATCATCACCGCGTCGGCACCGCAGGCGACGGCCTTGGAGACGTCGCCTCCGGTCCGCATGCCGCCGTCGGCGATCACGTTGCAGTACTGGCCGGTCTCGAGCATGTGCTGGGAGCGGGCGGCGGCGACGTCGGCGATCGCGGTCGCCTGCGGGACGCCGATGCCGAGGACGCCGCGGGTCGTGCAGGCGGCGCCGGGGCCGACGCCGACGAGGACGCCGACGGCGCCGGTCCGCATCAGGTGCAGGCCGGTCGAGTAGGAGGCGCAGCCGCCGACCACGCACGGAACCGGCGCGGAGGCGATGAACTCCTTCAGGTTGAGCGGCTCCGAGGTCGAGGAGACGTGCTCGGCCGAGATCACCGTGCCCTGGACGACGAGGATGTCGAGACCCGCCTCGAGCGCGGCCTCGTGGTACTCGCCGACCTTCTGGGGAGTCAGCGAGCCGGCGCAGACCGCGCCCTCGGCCTTGATCTCCTCGATCCGCTGGGCCATCAGCTCCGGCTTGACCGGCTCGGCGTAGATCTCCTGCATGAGCTGGGTCGAGCGGCCGGGCGGCGCCGCCGCGATCCGGGCGAGCTGCTCGTCGGCATCCTCGTAGCGGGACCAGATGCCCTCGAGGTTGAGCACGCCGAGGCCGCCGAGGCTGTTGATCAGGGCCGCCGTCTTCGGGCTGACCACCCCGTCCATCGCCGAGGCGAGCAGCGGCAGCTCGAACCGGTAGGGGCCGAGGTTCCAGGTGATGTCGATGTCGTCGGGGTCACGCGTCCTCCGCGAGGGCACGATCGCGATGTCGTCGAACCCATAGGCGCGGCGAGCCTTCTTTCCCCGTCCGATCTCAACTTCCAACTGGTGGCGCTCCCTCGGTCGACTGCAGAAAGACGATTGTAGGCGTCCGCTATGACGGGCCGGAGGGGCTCCGCGTCCGGAAACTGCGGGGAAACCGGGCGCCGGCGGCGCGGCCGGCGCGGCTCAGGCGACCCGGAGCGGGGCGCTGAGCCGCTCGACGCTGACCCGGTCGGTCAGCTTCGCGGCCTCGACGCCGTCGATCGTGCCCGCCCCGAGGTGCTGGGTGGACTCGGCGCCGCAGGCGACGCCGTAGGCGAGGCAGTCCTCGATCGGCCGCCCGGCCCGTCGCCCGGCGACGAACCCGGCCAGGAACGCGTCCCCCGAGCCGACGCTGGCGACCGTCGCCAGCGGCTCGATGGTCGCCTCGTAGTGGGTCCGCGCGTTGCCCTCGCCGACGAACGCGACGCAGCCCGAGGGAGTCGTGACGATCGCCTCCTCGGCGCCCATGCCGACGAGGCTGTCGACCGCCGAGACCAGGTCGCCGGGCTCGGTGAACTCGTAGCCGACGGCCTCCTCGGCCTCGGCGACGTTGGGGACGACGACCGAGGGCTGCGCCCGGAGCCCGACGCGCATCGGCTCGCCGTCGGTGTCGAGCAGGGTCGGGACGCCGGAGGCACGCAGTCCGGCGATCAGCGCCGCGTACTGGTCGGCCTCGGCCCCGGGCGGGAGCGAGCCGGCGATCACGCAGAAGTCGGCGCCGCCTGCGAGATACAGCAGGCGCTCGGTGAAGCGTTCGAGGTCAGTCGCGGCGACGTTCGGGCCGCGTTCGTTGATCTCCGTCTGCTCCCCCGAGGTCGGGTCGACGATCGAGAGGTTCGTGCGCGAGTCGCCGGCGACCTCGACGAAGTCGTGGAGGACCTGCTCGGCGTCGAGCAGTTCGCGGATCCGCGCGCCGGTGGGCCCGGCGGCGAAGCCGGTCGCTATCACGGGCTCGCCGAGGCTCTTCAGGGCGCGGGCGATGTTGACCCCCTTGCCGCCGGCGGCACGGCGCGAGTCGACCACGCGATGGCGGTTGCCGAGCGCAACCCGCGGTACCGCGACCGTGCGGTCGAGCGCGATGTTCAAGGTCACTGTGAGGATCAAGCGTCCTCCCCCCTCCGTCTCCGAATCCGCTCCTGGCGAGTCCTCATTCTCTCCTCCGGGTCCCGATCGCTGTCAGTTCCGTCGTTGCCGCGACGGCGCAGCAGGATCAGGGCCCCGGAAAGTATGACGATCACGACGACCACGATCAGGACGGCGACCAGCGGGCCTCCGATCCGGTCGATGATCGTGGGCGCGTCGACGGCGGTGGCGGCGACCAGCGGGACCCGGTCGACGAACCGCCCGTCGACGGTGACCGTCGCCTGGCCGAGCTTCTCGCCGGCGGCGATCGGGCCCTCGACCTCCGCCGGGCCGTCGGCCTCGACCCTGACCTTCTGGTCGGCCCGGGCCCGGACGACGACGTCGCGGGTCGCGACCAACTCCAGCGGCTCGTCCTCGTAGCGGACGGCGGTGCTCGCCTCCTGACCGCCGTCGGTGACCGGCTCCTCGCGCTCGTAGAGGGAGAAGCCGTAATCGAGCAGGCGCTCGGTCTCGGCGTCGCGGGAGGCTTCGCTCGACGCGCCGAGCACGGCCGCGAGCAGCGGCACCCCCTCGCGCTTGGCGGAGGCGACGAGCACGTACCCGGCGTCGAGCGTGTGGCCTGTCTTGACGCCGTCGACGCTCGGGTCGCTGAGCAGGAGCGTGTTCGTGTTCTCGACGATCCGGGTCTGCGCGCCGCTCTGGAGCGTCGCCTGCGGCATCGCGACGATCCGGCGGAAGCGCTTGTCGGCGAGGAGGTCCTGGGCCAGCTCGGTCAGATCCGCGGCGGTCGAGTAGTTGCCCTCGGCATCGAGGCCGATCGGGTTGGCGTAGTGGGTCCCGGTGAGGTCGAGATCGGCCGCCGCCCGGTTCATCTCCGCGACGAAGGCCGACTCCGACCCGGCGACGCCGTCGGCGATCGTGAAGGCGGCGTCGTTGGCGGACGGCAGCATCATCGCCACGATCAGGTCCCGGACCGTGAGCCGCTCGCCCGCCGTGAGCCCGGCGACCGACTCGGCCGGGGCGGCGTCGTAGCGGGGCACGACCAGCTCGTCGTCCATCTTCAGCTCGTTCAGCGCCAGGTAGGCGGTCATCAGCTTCGTCGTGCTCGCGATCGCCCGCCGCTGGGTCGGCGCGTGGGCCGCCAGAGGCTCCTGGTCCTTGAGGTCGATCAGCAACCACGACGCCGCGTCGAGCCGCGGTGGTCCGCCCTGATCCGGCCGCGCCGCGGCGGATGCCGATGGGAGCGCGAGCAGCATCGCCGCGCACAGCGACAGGACCAGCCGCAGGCACGGTTGCATCGGCCCCCGGCGGCCCGGCGTTGCGGTCGACCGACCCGGCATCTACCGGATCGTTAGTTCCTGGCCGGCGGCCAGCGCCTGCGGGTCGATGTCGGGATTGAGCCGCTCGAGCCGCTTGACCGAGACGTCGAACTTCGCGGCGATGCCGCTCAGGGTGTCGCCCTCCTCGACCGCGTAAGTGCGCGGGTTCTCGGCACCTTCGCCGTCCTTCTTGCCCTCGGAATCGATCTTCGCCTTCGCGTCGTCGGCGGCCTTGTCGCTGTCGCCGGTGTTCTGGGAGACGATCACGAAGACGGCGAGCAGCACCGCGACGAGGGCGATCGGCGCCAATACGCGGTTGAACCAGGAGATTCGCCGGGTGGTGTCACCCGGTGCGCTGGAAGCGGCCACGATCGCGATGGTACGTGACCGCGGCGGTACCGGAACCCGAAATCGGCTGGTTGCGGGGCGAATTGCGACCCCTCGGCCACTCAGCGCGAGGCCGCGACCACCGCCACCCGGGCGCCCTCGAGCAGGCCCGCCGCCTCGTCGAGTTCGTCGGCTCCGACGCCGGGCCCCGCGACCACGGCGACGGCCTCGGTGAGGCCGGCGACGGCGTCGGCGTCGCTGCTGTCGAGCACCGGTGGGGCGATGTAGATCACCAGGTCGTAGACGCGGGCGAGCCGGCCGACGAGTCCCTCGAACCGAGGCCCCGCCACGCTCGCGCCGCCGGTGGCGACTCCGGCGGGGACGCAGGCGAAGCCGGCGGACCCGCTGGGCGCGACCACCACGGCCCGCAGGACGTCCCGCGGCGCCGCGTCACCGCCGAGGTAGTCGACGAGCCCCGGAGAGGGCGCGACCCCCAGCGCCGCCGCGAGCGCCGCCGCCGCCAGATCCGTCTCGACGAGCAGGACGTTCCGGCCGGCACCGGCCGCGGCCACTGCCAGCGCCGCGGCGACGCCGGCGGCGTCGGCGTCTTCGCCCGCCGCCGTGACCGCCAGCGATCCGGGACCGCCGGCGGCACGGAGCCGGAGCCGGTCGGCCAGCATCCCGACGTCGGCGACGGCCCGGGCGGGGATCGCAACGGCGCCGTCGCCGTTCCGGACGATGGACCCCCCGGGGCCGGGGTCGTAGGCGGCGAGCCGGGCGCCGAGCCGGTCCGCGAAGACGGCGAGGAAATCGTCGAGGTCGTCCTCGGCCCGGAGGGAGGTGGGAGGAGCGGAGCCCCCGCGGCGCCTCCCTCCGAGGGCCAGCAGCCCGGCCGCGAGGAGCCCCGCAGCGAGTCCGGCGAGGAAGCCGATTCCGGCCCAGAGTGCGGCCGAGCGGTCCTCGTAGGGCTCGGACGGGATCGTGGCCGCCTTGCCGAGCGCGAGCGGATCGCCCTCCACCTCGACCAACGCCCGCTGGAAGCCGTCGGCCGCCGCGGCGGCGACGTCGGGTGCGTCGGCGTCGGCGGTGACGATCAGGAAGCCGCCCGGCGCCGCGGGCCGCACGCTGATGTCGGCGAGCAGGTCCGCGCCGGGCACGTCGTCGCCGAGCATGCCGGCGGCGGCCGTGGCGACCTGCTCGCTCTCGCCGCGCTGGGCGAAGCGCTCGAGCCGGGCCTCGTCGGAGCCCTGTGAGTCGCTCTCGACCGCGACGCTGGCGGTCGCCCGCCAGCGCGGCTGGTCGGCGATACCGAAGCCGAAGCCGAGAAGCGTCCCGACCAACGCCATCGCGAGGACGATCCGCCATCCCCCCGCCGCGGACCCGCCGGCCTCAGCCGCGGCGGTCAACCGTCACATCTCCTCCGGCGCCTCGACCCCGAGCAGGTCGAGGAGGGTGGCGATCACGTCGCGGGTCGCCGCGCAGACCGCGAGCCGCGCCTGTTCGAGGCCCGGTCCGGCGCCGACGACCCGGCAGTCGCGGTAGAAGGCGTGGAAGTCGGCTGCGACCTCGCGCACGTAGGTCGAGATCCCGTGCGGCTCGCGCTTGTTCGCTGCCCGGGAGATCTGGTCCGGCATCTCCAGCAGCCGGGCGATCAGGGCCCGCTCGGCCGGCTCGAGCGACTCCGCCGGAACGGGGTCGTCGCCGGTCTCGGCGCCGCGCTCGGCCGCCGTCCGGAACAGGCTGCAGATCCGCGCGTGGGCGTACTGCGCGTAGTAGACCGGGTTGTCGGACGAATGGGTCCGGGCCAGTTCCAGGTCGATGTCGATCGGGGTCTCGTGGCTCCGCATCAGCATGAAGAAGCGGGTCGCGTCGACGCCGATGTCCTCGAGCAGGTCGTCGAGGCGGGCGAAGTCGCCCCGCCGCTTCGACATCCGGGCGCGCTCGCCGCCCTCGACGAGGTTGACCATCTGCATGATCGAGACCTCGAACGACTCGCCGGGGGCGCCGAAGGCGACGATCGCGGCGCGCATCCGGTCGACGTAACCGTGGTGGTCGGCACCGAGCACGTTGATCAGGAGGTCGAAGCCGCGCTCGAGCTTGTCGCGGTGGTAGGCGATGTCGGCCGCGAAGTAGGTCGGGGCCCCGTCGGCTCTGATCAGCACCCGGTCCTTGTCGTCCCCGAACTCGGACGTCCGCAGCCAGACGGCGCCCTCGTGCTCGTAGACGAGCCCGCGGTCGCGGAGGTCGGCGATCGCGTTCTCGGTCGCCCCGGCGTCGTGCAGCGACTGTTCGGACGCCCAGGTGTCGAAGTGGACGCGGGAGCGATCGAGCGTCGCCCGGATCCCCTCGAGCATCAGCTCGACACCGAGCCGGCCGAGCTCGGCCGGCTCGAGCCCGGCACCGTGCTCGGCGACGATCCGCTGCCCGATCCCGGCCACGTAGTCGCCCTCGTATCCGCCCTCGGGGACCTCGTCGCCGGCGATCCGCGCCGCGATCGAGGCCCCGAAGAGGTCGATCTGGCTGCCGGCGTCGTTCAGGTAGTACTCGCGGCGGACGTCGTGCCCGGCGAAGCCGAGGATGCGGGCCAGCGAATCCCCGTAGGCGAGGTGCCTGCCGCTGGCCACGGTGAGCGGCCCCGTCGGGTTGGCGCTGACGAACTCGACCAGGACCTTCGAGGGGCGCTCGGCGACGCCCGAGCCGAACTCGCGGCCGCGGCCGGCGACCAGCGCCGCCGCATCGCGGAACCACCCCTCCGACATGTGGAGGTTGAGAAAGCCCGGGCCGGCGACGTCGATGCGCTCGACGGCGTCCCCGAGCCGCTGCTCGATCCCTCCGATCAGCTTCGCGGCGACGTCACGGGGCGGCTCGCCGATCAGGGGCGCCGCCAGCATCGCCGCGTTCGTCGAGTAATCGCCGAACTCCGGCCGCGGCGGGCGCTCGAGCGCGGCGGCGGGCACCCCGGGATGGAGGTCCGCAAGCGCTGCGGCGATCGCGTCGCCGAGGGCGGCGGTCGGTCCGGCGCTCGGGTTCGGGGCCGCGTTCACCCGCGGGACTCTAGGGGCGGCGGCTCAATCGCCGGCGACCGACCAGACCTGGGCCCGCAGCTCCTCGGCCGCAGCGGCCGGGTCGGGGGCCGAGGCGACGCTTCGCGACGCGGTCACGAGGGCCGAGCCCGGACCTGCGAACGCAGCCTCGAGCTCGCCCGCCGAGCCGCCCTGGGCGCCGACTCCGGGGAGCAGGAAGATCGCCCTCGGCATCAGCTCGCGCAGGCGGGCGAGGAAGCGCGGCTCGGTTGCGCCGACGACCGCGCCGGCGCCGCTGAACCCGCCCGAACCCGCAAGGCGCTCGGCGAAGCGATCGACGC
>JADFCZ010000080.1 GCA_018263295.1 Conexibacter sp. | reverse complement strand
CATCGCGAGCACCGGAACCAGCGCATGCCGCGGGCGCATCGGGCTCAGTCGACCGACCGGGCGCGGAGGCCGATCCGGCCCAGCGCGCCGCGGTGGCGGGATATGAAGCCGTACGCGGCAGCGGTCTGGCTCGGGAAGCGCCGCATCGCCCGCGAGGGCACGTGGCCGCCGCGAAGGAGCCGGGCGAGGAGCGGAGCCGCATCCGGTCCCGAGACGACGTGCCCGCCCGGGGTGACGACGTGGAAGGACTCGAGGCGCAGATCCTCCGGGACCTCGGTCAGCAGGCGTTGTCCCTCCTCGCTCTGGATCGCGACCGGTCGCAGGCGTTCCTCGTCGTCGAGCCTCATCGCGACCTTCGTCGAGAGCCGGCAGAATCCGCAGTCGCCGTCATAAAGGAGAGCGTGGTCGCGGCGGGAGTCCATCGGGGAATTATCGACATCGGGACAAGGCGGCACCGATCGTCCGGACGCTAGGGTCGGCTCATGCGGATCGGGATACTCACCGCCGGCGGCGACTGCCCGGGACTGAACGCAGTCATCCGGGCGATCGTCCGCTCCGCGATCGATCGCGGTGACGAGGCCGTCGGCATCCTCCGCGGCTACCAGGGCCTGGCGCAGAGCGACTACATGGAGCTCGACCAGCGCACGGTCGCCGGGATCCTCCCGCTCGGCGGGACGATTCTGCGGACCTCGAGCTTCGAACCGCTGACCGAGAATGCCGTCGACCGCGTCGCCTTCGCGTTCGAGCGCGACAACCTCGACGCCGTCGTCGCGATCGGCGGCGAGCACACGATGGAGATCACCCGGATGCTCCACGAGGAGGAGGGCTTGCCGCTGATCGGCGTCCCGAAGACGATCGACAACGACATCGTCGGGACCGACTTCACGTTCGGCTTCGACACGGCGGTCCACGTGGTCATGGAGGCGATCGACCGCCTTCACACCACCGCCCAGTCCCACGACCGGCTGATGGTCGTCGAGGTGATGGGACGCAACGCCGGTTGGATCGCGCTCCACGGCGGCCTCGCCGGCGGCGCCGACGGGATCCTCATCCCCGAGGTCGACACGCCCGTCGAGGAGCTCGCGGAAGCCGTGACCCGTCGCCACGAGCGCGGCAAGGACTTCTCGATAATCGTCGTCGCCGAGGGAGCGAACCTCGCTTTCGCGAACGGCGAGGTCCGTCAGGTCCGGGTCAACGAGGAGACCGACGAGTACGGGTACGAGCGGCTCGGCGGGATCGGCAGCGCCCTGGCCACCGAGCTCGAGCGGGCCACCGGCTACGAAGCCCGCACGGTGGTCCTCGGCCACGTCCAGCGCGGCGGCACCCCGACCGCCCACGACCGGATCCTCGCCACGCGCTACGGCGCCGAGGCTTACGAGCTGGCCCGGGAAGGACGGTTCGGCCGGATGGTCGCCCTGCACGGCAGCGAGGTGACCTCGGTCCCGCTGGACGAGGTCCGCGGCATCAAGACGGTCGATCTCGAGCTGCTCGGGATCGCCAAGCGCTTCTTCGCCTAGCGGCGGGCCGCGCGGTCAGAGCTTCGCCGAGGGCCCGCGAGCCCACTCGATCAGCGGATGCCAGGCGTGGAGCAGGGCGCCGATGAAGAGGATCAGCAGGAAGATCATGGCCGCGACCGCACCCCCGAGGTCGAGGGCGAAGGCGATCATGAAGGCGAACAACGCCGCGGCTGCGAATCCGAGCAACTGCATCGGCGCGAAATCTACAGGGCCATCCGGGTGTCTGCCATGAACGCGGAGACCGCATCGACGGCGGCGTCACGATCGGGAGCGTCGGCGACGGCGCGGACGAGCCGCGTGCCGATGATGACGCCGTCGGCGATCGCCCCGACCTTGGCCGCCTGCTCGGGCGTGCCGATCCCGAATCCGACCGCGGCCGGGGCCTCCGACGCCTCCCTGACGGACGCGACCATCGCTTCGAGCTCGGGCGGCAGCTCCGCGCGCTCGCCGGTGACGCCGGTCAGCGAGACGACGTAGGTGAAGCCCACGGCTTCCGCCGCGATCTCTCGCAGGCGCGCCGGCGAGGTCGTCGGCGAGACGAAGCCGATCGGCGCCAGCCCCCGCTCGAGCAGCGCCCCGGCGACCGCCGGATCCTCGGCGCGCGGGAGGTCGGGTACGATCGCCCCGGCGGCGCCGGCCGCCTCGAGGGCGGCGGCGAAGCGCTCGGGGCCGAGCGTCAGGACGACGTTGGCGTAGACCATCGGCAACACCGGCACCCGCGCCGACACCCGCTCGCAGAGCTCCATCACGGACTCGAACCGGGCTCCCGCCTCGAGCGCCGCCGTGGCGGCGGCATGGATCTGGGGGCCGTCGGCGAGCGGGTCGGAGTACGGGACGCCGAGCTCGATCAGGTCCGCCCCGGTGTCGGCGTAGGCGTCGATCACCGCCGCCGACGTCTCATGGTCGGGGAAGCCGCCCATCAGGTAGGGCATCAGTGCGGCGCGCCCCTCCGCCCTCGCGGCGGCGAACGCCGACGCGATCCGCTCGATCCCGGTCTCAGCCATCGGCGTCGAGCCGTTCGAGGCCGGCGAGCGCTTCGGCGAGGTCCTTGTCGCCGCGGCCGGAGAGGGTGAGGACGTCGATTCCGCCGGCGGGCTCGCGACCTTCGCCCAGCAGCCAGGCGACGGCGTGCGAGCTCTCGAGCGCCGGGACGATGCCCTCGAGGCGGGAGAGCTCGCGCAGCGCCAGCAGGGCCTCGGTGTCGGTGATCGCGACGTAGCGGGCGCGCCCGGTGTCGCGGAGCATCGCGTGCTCGGGCCCGACGCCCGGGTAGTCGAGGCCGGCGGAGATCGAGTGGGCCTCGAGGATCTGGCCGTCCTCGTCGGCGAGCACCGCCGAGAGCGCGCCGTGGAGGACGCCCGTCCGGCCGGCGGCGAGCGAGGCGCCGTGACGCCCGTTCAGGCCCTCGCCGGCCGCCTCGACGCCGATCAGCTCGACATCGGCGTCGTCGACGAAGGGGACGAAGCTGCCGATCGCGTTCGAGCCGCCGCCGACGCAGGCGACGATCCGGTCCGGCAGCCGGCCGGCGGCGGCGAGGATCTGGGCGCGAGCCTCGTCCCCGATCACGCGCTGGAGGTCGCGGACCAGCGCCGGGTACGGCGCCGGGCCGACGGCGGAGCCGATGATGTAGTGGGTGTCGCCGACGTTGGTCACCCAGTCGCGGATCGCGGCGCTGACCGCCTCCTTGAGCGTCCGGGCGCCGGCCTCGACGGGCTCGACGGTCGCTCCCATCAGCCCCATCCTCTCGACGTTCGGCCTCTGCCGGCGCATGTCCTCGGTGCCCATGTAGATGACGCACTCGAGGCCGAGCAGGGCGCAGGCGGTCGCGGTGGCGACGCCGTGCTGGCCGGCGCCGGTCTCGGCGATGATCCGGGTCTTCCCCATCCGCCTCGCCAGCAGCGCCTGCCCGACGGCGTTGTTGATCTTGTGGGCGCCGGTGTGCGCGAGGTCCTCGCGCTTCAGGTAGACGGTCCGGCCGACGCGCTCCGACAGCCGGCCGGCGAGATACAACGGCGTCGGACGGCCGACGAAATCGCGCAGCAGCCCGTCCAGCTCGGCCCCGAAGCCGGGATCGGCGCTCGCCTCCTCCCAGGCCGCGGTCAGCTCGTCGAGCGCCGCGATCAGGACCTCGGGAACGTAGCGGCCCCCGTAGGGGCCGAAGCGCGACTCGACCGGGCTCACTCGCTTCGCCGTCCGTATGCGACCGCGCGCCGCACCTGCTTCATCGCGCGGCGACGGTCACGCTCGGCGCGCTGCACCTCGCCGGCCCGGCCGGCGGCGGCGGCGAACGAGGCGATCAGGTTGTGGTCCTTGATTCCCGGTGAGCTCTCGACGCCGCTGCAGACGTCGACGCCCCAGGGGTTCGAGGCGACGATCGCGTCGCCGACGTTGTCGGGGTTGAGTCCACCGGCGACGATCGCAGGCACGCCCCCGCGGCGGCCGGCGACGAGATCCCAGTCGAAGCTCGCCCCGGTTCCGCCGTGCGCACCGCGACGGTAGGCGTCGAAGAGGTGGTAGTCGGTCTTGTAGGCGCGAGCCGCGTTGATCTCGGCCGGCGACCTGACCCGGAACGCCTTGATGACCTTGCAACCCGTGCGGCGGTGGACCTCGGCGCAGAAACTCGGCCCCTCCTCCCCGTGCAGCTGCACGAGCGTCAGCGAGTCCCGGTCGGCGATCTCGACGACCTCGTCGAGGTGCTGGTTGACGAACACGCCGGCGACCTCGCATCGCCGCTTCATCGCGGCGCCGATCTCCTCGGCAACGCCGGGATCGACGAGCCGCGGGCTCTCGGGGCTGTGGTTGAGCCCGATCGCCCAGACGTCCGCCGAAACGGCAGCCTCGGCGTCCTCCATGTTGGTGATGCCGCAGATCTTGACCTTCACATGGTCAAAGATCGCAGATGCAGGGTTTGAGTCGAGGGGTGAGATGGGGAGGCACCGCCTCCGGGGGGTTGGGCGGCGGGGCGGGACGGGGAGGCACCGCCTCCGGGGGGTTGAGTGTCGGCGGCACCTCCCCGTCCCGCCCTCATACGTCCCACGCCGGCGTCTGCCCGCTCTCCCCCCAGGAGGCGGGAGCAGACTGGGGCGCCGCGCCCCCGATCCCACGTCGCGGGCCCGGGGGGCGGAGGTGCAGGAGACACAGCGCGGAGCGCGGAGCCGGTGCCTCCGTTCCCCGGGCCCCACTCGTGGAACCCGGAGGTCGGCTAGCCCTGAACCGATGCCGGCCGGTCCCCCAGCTCGACCTCGACGTCCGAGGTCGACCCGCCGCGGAGGACGGCGAGCGTCACCGTGTCGCCGGGCTGCTTGGCGTTGATCGCGGCGATCAGGTCCTCCATGCCGGTGATCGGCTTGCCGTCGATCGCGGTGATGACGTCGCCTCCGGCCTTGACCTGGGCGCCCGCGATCGCGACCGTGGCGTCGCCCGCCTGCAGGCCCGCGTCGGCGGCCGGGCCGTCGGCGGTGACCTTCTGGACCAGGACGCCCTCGTCGACGTCGAGGTTGAGGACCTTGGCGAGCTCGCCGCTCAGGTCGGCGCCCTCGATGCCGAGGTATGCGTGCTCGACCGAGCCGCCGTCGATGATCTGGTCGGCGACGCTCTTCGCGGTGTTGATCGGGACTGCGAATCCGATCCCGACCGAGCCGCTGCTGCCGGACCCGGTGGCGATCTGGGAGTTGATGCCGATGACGCGGCCGCCGGCGTCGATCAGCGGGCCGCCGGAGTTGCCGGGATTGATCGCGGCGTCGGTCTGGATCACGTCGGAGATCGTGAAGCCGTTCGGCGCGCTGATCTGGCGCTGGAGCGCCGAGATGATCCCCGACGTGACCGTGCGGTCGAGGCCGTAGGGATTGCCGATAGCGATCGCTCCGTCTCCGACCCTGACGGCGTCGGAGTCGCCGAGCTCCAGCGGCTGGGCGTCGACCTTGCCCGGATCGACGGAGAGGACGGCGATGTCGGTCGAGTCGTCGACGCCGAGGACCTTCGCCGGCAGCGAATCCCCGTCGCCGAACTTGACCGTCACCGAACTCGATCCGTCGACGACGTGAGCGTTCGTGAGGATGTGGCCGTCGGAGTCGATCAGGATGCCCGACCCGGTCGCGGTGCCCCCGCCGGACGGCGTGCCGAACGGCGACTCGGCGGTCGGCTTCTCCTCGGCCGAGATGAAGGCGACCCCCTGGGCGTCGTCCTGGTAGACCTGACCCACGGTCCGGGCGGAACCCGATGCGGGCTCGGTCGGAGGCGTGATCGGCGGCGAGGACGCGGCCGTCGAGCCGGAGGAGTCGTCGACCGAGACGATGCCGGAGGAGATGGCGACGATCCCGAGGGCGACGGCGACGATGCCGCCGAGCAGGGCCGAGCCGAACGAGCTGCGGAAGAAGGTTCTGATTCGAGTCATAGCCGCGCCATGGTGCGCGGCGACCCTCAGCGACTCTCAAACGGTCGCTGAAAGCAGGCTAAGACTTTCCCGTGCGTCGCCTAAACGAGCTCAGCGCTCGTCGCTGAAGAGATGCTCGCGGGTCATCTCCTCGTCGGAGACGAGGGCGCGAACAGCCGCTTCGGGATCGCCGGAGCGCATCAGCGACTCGCCGATCAGGACCGCATCGACCCCGATCCGCTCGAGCTCCTCGACCTGCCCGGGATGGCTGTAGCCGGACTCGGCGACGACGGTCTTGCCGGCCGGCACGTCGGTGATCAGCTCCGGCGTGGTCCGGGTGTCCACGGTCAGGTCGCCGAGGTTGCGGTTGTTGATCCCGATCACATCGGGGTCGAGCCGCAGGGCCCGCTCGAGGTCGGGCTCGTCGTGGACCTCGATCATGCAGTCGAGGTCGACGGCGACGGCCTCGTCGTAGAGCAGCCGCAGGTCCTCGTCGGCGAGCGCGGCCACGATCAGCAGCACCGCGTCGGCGCCCGCGAGCGAGGCCTCCCAGAGCTGGTAGGGATCGACGATGAAGTCCTTGCGGAGGATCGGCAGCGCGGTCGCCCCGCGGGCCTGCTCGAGGTCGCCGAGGGATCCGTGGAAGTGGGGCTCGTCGGTAAGGACCGAGATCGCGGCGGCGCCGCCGCGCTCGTAAGCGCCGACCACGGCGGCGACGTCGGCATCCGGGTTGATCGCCCCGGCCGAGGGCGAGCCGCGCTTGAACTCGGCGATCACCGAGAGCCCGGGCCGTACCAGCGCCTCCTTGAACGGCCGATGGCCGCCGCGACCGGCGAGTCGCGAACGGAGCTGATCGCCCGGGTTTTCCGCGCTGCGTCTGCGGACGCCGTCGCGCGCCGCGTCGACGAGCTGATCCAGCCTGCTCATCCGAGCGGGAGGCTACCGATCCGGAGCGGCGGCGAGACGAGCTCAGCCATCCTGGCCGGACGCGCCCATCTCGACCAGCCTGCGGAGAACGGACGCGGCCGCGCCGGAGTCGATCGCCTCGCGGGCTGCGTCCACCCCCGAGGCGAGGTCGTCGGCGACGCCGCCGACGCAGATCGCGGCGCCGGCGTTGAGGAGGGCGATGTCGGCCGCCGGGCCGTCCTCACCGGCGAGAACGGCGCGCGCGGCGGCGGCGTTGTCCTCCGGCTCGCCCCCGGCGATCGCCTCGATCGGCGCCTCGGCGATGCCGAAGTCGCCGGGCTCGGCGAACCATTCGCTGGTGCTGCCGCCGCGAACCTCGATCACCCGGGTCGGGCCGGCGATCGAGATCTCGTCGAGGCCCTCGTCCGCCGTGACGACGAGCGCGTGCTCGCAGCCGAGGCCGGCGAGGGCCTCGGCGATCGTCTCCTGATAGCGGCGGTCGGAGACGCCGAGGAGCTGTCGGGTGGCGCCGGCGGGATTGGTCAGCGGCCCGAGGAAGTTGAAGATCGTCCTCACCGCGAGCTCGCGGCGGACCGGGACGACGTGCTTCATGGCCGCGTGGTGGGCGGGAGCGAACATGAATCCGAACCCGGTCTCGCGGATCGACTCGCCGACCTGCTCCGGCGTCAGCCCGATCTCGACCCCGAGCGCCTCGAGCATGTCGGCCGAGCCCGATCGCGAGGTGTTCGAGCGGTTGCCGTGCTTGGCGACGGCGCACCCGGCTCCGGCGGCGATCAGCGCCGCCGTCGTCGAGACGTTGAAGGTCGAGGGACCCCCGCCGGTGCCGGCGGTGTCGACGAGGTCGGTACGACCGGTCTCGACGCGGGCGGCGAGCCCGCGCATCGTCCGCGCCAGCCCGATCAGCTCGGGAACGGTCTCGCCCTTCGCCCGCAGCGCGACGAGGAAGGCGCCGGTCTGGACCTCGCCGGCGCGGCCCTCCATCACCTCCGACAGCACGGCCGAGGCGTGGTCGGCCGTCAGGTGCTCTCCGGAGCAGACGGCGTCGATGGCGCGGGTCAGGATCTCGTTCGGCATCGCGGCCTCGGGCGGGTCAGTCTCTCACGCCGCCGCATCGGCCGGAAGGCCGAGGAAGTTGGCGAGCATCCGCTTGCCGAGCGGCGTCAGGACCGACTCGGGATGGAACTGCACGCCCTCGGCGGGGAGCTCGCGGTGCCGCACCGCCATCACGATCCCCTCGTAGGAGGCGGAGGGCTCGAGGGCCTCCGGCAGCGCCGGGTCGGCGATCAGCGAGTGGTAGCGGCCGACCGTGAGCGGATTCGGAAGCCCGGCGAAGATCGTCTTGCCGTCGTGGTCGATCTCCGCATCCTTCCCGTGGATCGGCTCTCCCCGGAGCACCCGGCCGCCGAAGGCCTCGACCATCGACTGGTGTCCGAGGCAGACGCCAAGCGTCGGGATCCCAGCCTCCGGGAAGCGACGCGATGCCTCGACCGAGACGCCGGCCTCGGCGGGCGTGCAGGGCCCGGGCGAGATCACGAGGCGGTCGGGGGCGCGACCGAGCAGCGCCTCGACGGTCTCGACGTCGTTGCGGACGACTTCGACGCTCGCGCCGAGCTCGCCCAGGTACTGGACGAGGTTGTAGGTGAACGAGTCGTAGTTGTCGACGACGAGGACGTTCATCCCCACTCCGGGTGCTCGGCGGCGACGTCGACGGCCCGGAAGATCGCCTTCGCCTTCTGCAGCGACTCGCGGTACTCGTAGTCGGGCTTGGCGTCGGCGACGGTCCCGCCGCCGGCCTGGACGTGGGCGAGCCCGTCCTTGACGACGACCGTGCGGATGTGGATCGCGACGTCGAGGTCGCCGCGGAAATCGAGGTAGCCGATCGCGCCGCCGTAGGAACAGCGCTTGTGCGGCTCGACCTCGTCGATGATCTGCATCGCCCGCACCTTCGGCGCCCCCGACAGCGTCCCCGCCGGCAGCGCCGAGCGGAGCACGTCCATCGCGCCGAGCCCCTCGCGCAGGTGCCCGGAGACGCGGCTGACGATGTGGAGCACGTGGCTGTAGGTCTCGACGGCCATCAGCTCGTCGACGACGACGGTGCCGTACTCGGAGACCCGACCGAGGTCGTTGCGACCGAGGTCGACGAGCATCACGTGCTCAGCCCGCTCCTTCGGGTCGGCGAGCAGGCGCTCGGCGTTCGCGCGGTCCTCCTCCTCGTCCTCGCCGCGCGGGTAGGTACCGGCGATCGGGCGGGTCTCGACGCGGCGGCCCGTCACCTTGACGAGCGGCTCGGGCGATGCGCCGGAGATCTCGAAGTCGCCGAAGTCGAGGAAGTACATGTAGGGCGACGGGTTGACTGCCCGCAGGCCGCGGTAGATCGAGAACGCCTCAACCGGGCAGTCGGCGGTGAACCGCTGCGAGGGCACGACCTGGAAGGCGTCGCCGGCGCGGATGTACTCGACGATCCGCGCCACGTTCGTCTCGAACTGCTCGCGAGTCATGTTCGACTCCCACTCGACCGGCGCGACCTCGGCCTCCGCTCGCGGCGGCGGCTCGGGGATCGCGCCCCGCAGGCGCCCGCGCGCCTCGTCGATCAGCCCGCTCGCCCGCTCGTAGGCGGCATCGATCCCGTCGTCGGCGAACGCGAGGGCGATGATCGAAACCTCGTGCTTGTGGTGGTCGAAGGCGACGATCAGCTCGCAGATCATCAGCGCCAGGTCCGGGAGCCCGAGCGGGTCGGGGTTCGGCTCGCCGAGCGGCTCGACGGTGCGGACGAGGTCGTAGCCGAACAACCCGACCGCGCCGCCCGCGAACGGAACCTCGTCGGCGTCGGCGAGCCGGAAGCGGCCGATCGCCTCGGCGACCGCGGCGTACGGGTCGGCCGCGTGCGTGCGCCGCGTCGGCTCCGCATCGGTGGGCGCGCCCCCCTCCCACTCCAGCAGCTCGCCCGCGTCCCAGCGGAGCTGGATGTGGGGGCTGAAGCCGAGGAAGGAATAGCGGCCCAGGCGGCCGCCCTGCTCGGCCGACTCGAGCAGGAACGAGGGCCCGCTGCCGCGCAGCTTGAGGAAGGCGGAGACCGGCGTCTCGGTGTCGCCGACGAACGTCTCGACGATCGGCACGACGTTGCCCTCGGCGGCGAGCTCACGGGCCCGCTCGAGTGTGGTCCGGGTCGGGCTCAAGGACTCAGTCGCGTTCGCCGCGGCGCCGGTTGAGGACGTCGAACGCGCCGTCGACCCCGAGGCCCCGCGAGGCCAGAGCGACCTCGAGGTGGTAGAGCAGATCGGCGGACTCCTCCGCGACCCGCTCGTCGGACTCGCCGGCGACTGCGCGGGCGACTTCTTCGGCCTCCTCGCGCACCTTCTCGCCGATCAGCTCGGGATCGGCGAGCAGCTTCGCGGTGTAGGAGCCCTCGGGCGCATCGTCGCGGCGCGCGGCGATCGTCCGCTCGAGGACCGGCAGCGCCTCGTGGGCGACCGGCTGCGGATCGCCGTCGGCGGCGCGGAAGAAGCAGGTTCGCTCGCCGGTGTGGCAGGCGGGGCCGGCCGGGTCGACGAGCGCCAGCACGGCGTCGGCGTCGCAGTCGTAGCGGAGCTCGAGCACGCGCTGGACGTTCCCGGAGGTGGCGCCCTTGCGCCAGAGCTCGTCGCGAGAGCGGCTCCAGAGGTGCATCTCCCCCGTCTCGATCGTCCTCTGCAGCGACTCGGCGTTGACCCACGCAAGCGTCAGGACCTCGCCGGTGCCGGCGTCCTGGATCACGCAGGGTGCGAGCCCGCGCTCGTCGAAGGCGATCTGGTCGATCATGCGCGTCAGTCTAGGCCCGCTCCGGAGGCGGGAAGTGCGTCAGTACTGCGGGTCGTCGCTCGTGTCCGGGGTCAAGTAGGCCTGCGAGAGGCCGCCGTCGACGAGAAAGCTGGAGGCCGTGACGTAGGAGCTCTCCTCGCCGGCGAGGAACAGGGCGCCGTTGGCGATCTCCTTCGCGAGCGCGAACCGACCGAACGGGAGGTGGACGAGCCGCCGTGCCGCCTTCTTCGGATCGCTCGCGAACAGCTCCTGCAGCAGCGGGGTGTCGACCGGCCCGGGGCAGAGCGAGTTGACGCGGACGCCGCGGTGGGCGAACTCGACTCCGAGCTCCCGCGACATCGCCAGGACCGCGCCCTTCGAGGCGGTGTACGAGATCTGCGAGACCGCGGCTCCCATCACGGCCACGAACGACGCCGTGTTGATGACCGACCCCCCGTTCTCGTTCTCGAGCAGGTGCGGAATCCCGTACTTGCAACAGAGGAAGACGCTCCGGAGGTTGACGTCCTGCACCTTCTGGAAGACCTCGAGGCTCGTGTCGAGGATCGACGCATCCTCGGGTGGGTTGATCCCGGCGTTGTTGAAGAGCACGTCGATCTTCCCGTAGCGCTCCCGGGTCTGGGCGTACATGCCCTCGACCTGCTCGGGGTCGGTGACGTCGGCGACGATCTTCAGCTCGCCCTCCGAGCCCTCGGTCAGGTCGACGCCCACGACGTGGGCTCCCTCGGCGGCGAACAGGCGCGCGGTCTCGGCGCCGATGCCGCTCGCCGCCCCCGTGATCACACAGACCCTGCCCTCGAGACGTCCCGGGCGTTCGGCCATTCGTCAACCCTCCTCGGTCGCGTAGTAGACGTTCTTGACGTCGGTGTAGTGCTCGAGCGCGTCGGGACCGAGCTCGCGCCCGACGCCCGACTGCTTGAAGCCCCCGAACGGGGTCGAGACCCGCACCGACGAGTTCGAGTTGATCGAGATGACGCCGGTGTCGAGCGCCCGGGCGACGCGCAGGGCGCGGGCGCCGTCGCCGCTCCAGACCGAGCCCGAGAGACCGTAGATCGTGTCGTTGGCGATCGCGACGGCCTCGGCCTCGTCCTCGAAGGGGATCACCGCGGCGACCGGGCCGAAGACCTCCTCGCGGGCGACGCGGACGTCGTTGCCGGACGGCTCGAGCACGGTCGGCGGGAACCAGTAGCCGGGACCGTCGGGGGCGTCGCCGCGGAAGGCGACCGGTACCTCGCCGTCGAGGAAGGACGCGACCGTCTCGCGGTGCGACTCCGAGATCAGCGGGCCCATCTGCGTCGCCTCGTCGAGGGGGTCGCCGACGACCATCGACCTGACGGTGCGCTCGAGCGCCGCCATGAAGGGGTCGAGTGCATCGCGCTGGACGAGGATCCGCGAGCGCGCGCAGCAGTCCTGCCCGGCGTTGCCGAAGACCGCGAACGGAGCGGCGGCCGCGGCGGCCTCGATGTCGGCGTCGGCGAAGACGACGTTGGCCGACTTGCCGCCGAGCTCGAGGGTGACCCGCTTGATCGTCCGCGCGGCGCCGGCGGCGATCCCGCGGCCGACCTCGGTCGAGCCGGTGAAGGCGATCTTGGCGACGTCGGGGTGCTCGACCAGCCGCTGCCCGCATACCGACCCCGGGCCGGCGACGACGTTGAGGACCCCCTCGGGGATGCCGGCCTCGAGGGCGACGCGCTCGAGCTCGATCGCCGTCAGCGGCGTCAGCTCGGCGGGCTTGAGGACCACCGTGTTGCCGGCGGCGAGCGCCGGCGCCGTCTTCCACGAGGTGATGACGAGCGGGAAGTTCCAGGGGACGATCAGCCCGACCACGCCGAGCGGTTCGCGGAAGGTCATGTCGACGCCGCCGGCGACCGGGATCGTCTGCCCCAGCAGCCGCTCGGGGGCGGCGGCGTAGTAGCGGAAGCACTCGACGACCATCCCGATCTCCCCGCGGGCGTCGGCGATCGGCTTGCCGGCGTTGCGGGCTTCGAGCACGGCGAGATCTCCCGCGCGGGCCTCGAGTCCGTCGGCGAGGCCGCGAAGCAGCCGCGACCGGTCGGCGGGCGCAACGGCGCGCCAGGCGGGAAACGCCGCCTTCGCGCGAGCGACCGCCTCGTCGACCTCCTCCGCCCCCGCGCGCGGCACCTCCGCCATCACCTCGGCGCTGGCGGGCTCGATCACCTCGATCATGAGTTCACCTCCTGCTTCGCCGCCGCCACCAGCGACGCGATCACGTTCGACTCCACGTCCTCCTCAGGGTGCCAGAGCACGCCGAGCGCGTATGCCCTGCCGGGGACCTCGATCGCCTCGATCAGCTCGTCGTCGGCGGACCGGCCGCTGACGCTCAGACCCTCGCCGAGTCGATCGACCCCCTGGTGGTGGTGGGACTTGACCGCCGCGCGCTCGGACGCGATCGCGCGCGCCGCCAGCGATCCGGGCTCGATCTCGACCTCGTGGCTGCTGAAGGTGCCCGGAACCTCGCGATGCCGGATGCTGCCCCCCAGCCCGTCCGGGACGTGCTGGTCGATCGTGCCGCCGCAGGCGACGTTGAGCATCTGCATGCCGCGACAGATGCCGAGGGCCGGCATGTCGCGCTCGATCGCGCGGCGGAGCAGCGCCAGCTCGAACTCGTCGCGCTCGATCCGCTGGCCGGCGGTCTCCGGCGCGGGCTCGGCTCCGTAGACCGTCGGGTCGATGTCGGAGCCGCCGGCGAGCAGCAGCGCGTCGATCCGGTCGAGCACGAGGTCGGGATCGGCAGTGACCGCCGGATCGGGCGGCAGGATCGCGGCGATCCCTCCCGCGGCCTGGACCGCGGTCGCGTAGGTCTGCGGCGCCATCGCGACGACGACGTCCCAGGACGCCCAGCGCGCCTGCTCGACGGCGGCGCAGATGCCGATGACGGGCCGGCTCATCGGCCCGTCAGAGTCTTTCGAAGCCTCGGAAGAGGTCGAAGTCGGTGACGGCTGCCTCGGCGGCGAGAAGCTCGATCCGGGCACGGTTCATGTAGTGGTCGACGACGTCCTCCCCGAACGCCTCCCGCGCCACCTCGCTCGCCCCGAACAGGTCGCGCGAGTCGTAGAGGTTGGTCGAGACCCGCGGCGCCTCGGACGCGTAAGCGTTGCCTTCCAGCGGCGGCTCGAGCGGCAGCTCGGCGTCGATCCCGTGGAGGCCCGCGGCGATCATCGCGCTCAGCGCCAGGTACGGGTTGACGTCGGCGCCGGGCAGGCGATTCTCGACCCGCAACGCCTCACCGTGGCCGACCACCCGCAGCGAGCAGGTCCGGTTGTCGTTGCCCCAGGCGACGGCGGTCGGGGCGAACGAGCCCTCGGCGAACCGCTTGTAGGAGTTGACGTACGGAGCGAACATCAGCGTCATCTCGCGCATGCAGGCGATCTGGCCGGCGATGAAGTGGTCGAACATCGCGCGGTCGGCGGCGAACGCGTTCTTACCGCTCTCGGCGTCGGCGAGCGAGCAGTGGATGTGGCAGCTGTTGCCCTCGCGCTCGTTGAACTTCGCCATGAACGTGATCGCGACTTCCTCCTGGGCGGCGATCTCCTTCGCGCCGTTCTTGTAGATCGCGTGGTCGTCGGCGGTGCGAAGCGCATCGGAGTAGCGGAAGTTGATCTCGTGCTGGCCGAGGTTGCACTCGCCCTTGGAGCTCTCCACCGCGAGCCCCGCCGCCGCCATCTCGTTGCGGATCCTGCGGATCAGCGGCTCGACCCGCGAGGTGCCGAGCAGCGAGTAGTCGACGTTGTAGAGGTTCGCCGGCTCGAGGTTCCGGTAGCCGCCCTTCCAGGCCTCCTCGTAGGGCGTCAGGAAGACGATGAACTCGAGCTCGGTGCCGGCGTTCGCGATCAGGCCGCGCTCGGCGAGTCGCTCGAGCTGGCGCTTGAGGATCTGCCGCGGCGACGCGACCACCGGTCGGCCGTCGGACCACTGGAGGTCGCCCATCACCAGCACCGTGCCCTCGTGCCACGGGATCGGCCGCAGGGTGTCGAGGTCCGGCTTCATCTCGAAGTCGCCGTAGCCGCGGTCCCACGACGCCATCTCGTAGCCGTCGACGGTGTCCATGTCGACGTCGACCGCGAGCAGGTAGTTGCAACCCTCGGCGCCGTTCTCCGCCACCTCCTGGAGGAAGTGCGTTGCGGTCAGGCGCTTGCCCTGGAGCCGCCCCTCCATGTCGGCGATCGCGAGCAGCACGGTGTCGACCGTGCCGTTCGCTACCGCCTGCTTGAGCTCGTCGACATTCACGCGAGACGCAGGCTACGCCTCGAGGTCGTCACGCGCTCAAGCGCCCGCCGAGGAGCCCGCTCCACCGCCCTCCGGCGGATCGGATCCGGCGGGTGGATCAGTGCCCTCGAGCGCAGTATCGATGTCGACATTCCTTACCTGGCCTGTGAAGTATTTGTGGGCACTGGCCTTCCACCAGACGCCGACGATGATCAGAACGGCGAGCACGGTCAATGGCGCGTAGTTGACGTCAACCCACGTGAATTGCCCGTCTCCATCGGCGCCGGTGGTGTTCCACGGGATGCCGGTGGTCGAGAACGGCAGCGAGAAGATGATCGTGATGATGATCGTCCAGACCACTGCGAACGGGTTCATCCATCGCCACTTGTTACCGAGATTCCATGCCTTGGCTTGAATGAACGATGAGCCTTGACGCCAACGCAGGTAGATCGGAATCACATAGGCGATGTACAGCCCGATCACTGTGATTGACACGACCGCGAAGAAGGCAAACGGGAAGTCACCGTCGCCCTTGAGGGCCGGCAGCGTAACGATCAGCGCTGCGATAGCCATTGTCAATACTGCGCGGACGGGAACGCCCTTGGAATTGACCTTCGAGATGGACTTGGACCCCGGCATCCCACGGTCGCGGGAGAACGCGAAGCACATGCGCGATGCACTGGTCAAACAAGCGATCCCACAGAAGAGCTGACCTACCGTCGAAATCAGCACCACCGCCTTCTGCCACCCGAGCGACAGCGATTGATCGAAGATCGCGAGCGAGCCACCGCCGGCCTTGCTGATCGCGTCGGGATCCTGCACCGCGAAGGTAATCGCCAGGAGGACAAACCATCCGATGACGGCCGAATAGAAGATGGACTGCCATACCCCGCGTGCCGCCGATCTTGAAGCGCCGTGAGTCTCCTCGGAGATATGTGCCGAGGCATCGAAGCCGGTGATGGTGTACTGCGTCAGCAGGAAGCCGAGCGGCAGAACGTAGAACCAGTAAAGAAATCCGGTCGTTGATCCGCCCCCGAATGCCGAGTTGTTGATCCGCTCGGTGAACACGAAGTCAGCACTGGCATGCGTATCCGGCACGATGATCAAGATGAGGATGATCGCCGCGACCCCCGCCACGTGCCAGAAGACCGAAACGTTGTTGACGAGGGACAACGAGTGTGTGCGGACCACGTTCAGCGTAATCCCGAGCAGCAGGATCAGAACGAATAGGAAGAACGTCTCGGACAGGATATGGACGTCATCGCCAAAATTCATGCCAAGAACGTCGACGCCGTAGAGCCCGAGCAGCGCTCCGAGGAAAGTCGCGCAGGCGTAGTCGACGGACGCCACGACACCGACCAGGCCGACCCAGTTGAACCAGCCGGTGAACCAGCCCCAAACCGGGCCGCCCAACCGTGAAGCCCACCAGTAGATGCCGCCCGCGGTCGGGTATTTGGCGACGATCTCCGACATCGAGAACCCGATGATCAAAATCGGGATCGAGATCAGTGGCCAGCCCCAGGAGATGGCGACCGGTCCACCGAAGTTCCAAGCCTGCCCGTAGGTCGTGAAACAGCCGGCAAGGACCGAGATGATCGTGAAGGAGATCGCGAAGTTGGAGAACGCGCTCCAGCCGCGCTTCAACTCCTGCTTGTAGCCCATCTCCGCGAGGAGTCGCTCGTCCTCGTCCTTGATCTCGTCGACGGTCGCCATGCACCTCTCCCTTTGGCCGAGACTAGAGTCCGAGCGACCCTATTCGGGCGACCGGACGGGGTCAAGGCGGGTTTTTCGCGAAACGCGGTGCGATCGGCCGGGGCGCCGGAGGATCCCTTTCTCAGGAAAGTTGGATCAGTCGATGCCGAGCCGGTCGAGGAGCGACTCGTCGCGACGCCAGTGCTCGCGGACGCGGACGCGGAGGTCGAGAAACACCTTCGCCGCGAGCTCGCGCTCGAGCTCGCGGCGGGCGGCCGTGCCGATCTCGCGGATCATCCGCCCGCCCTTGCCGACGAGGATCTTCTTCTGCGAGAGCGACTCGGCCCAGACGTCGGCGCGGACCTCGATCAGGCCGTCGTCGCGCGGCTCGATCGAGTCGACCTGGACCTCCACGGCGTGGGGGATCTCCTCACGGGTCCGGCGCAGGACCTGCTCGCGGATCAGCTCGGCGAGGTGGATCTCGCTCGGCAGATCGGTGTGCTCGCCCGCCGGATAGAGCAGCGGGCCTTCCGGCATCAGCTCGGTGAGCCGGTCCCGCAGCTCGTCGACCCCGGTCCCGCGGCGGGCGCTGATCGGGAAGATCTCGTCGACAACCTCGAGCTCGCCGGCCGCGGCCAGCGCCGCGATCAGCTCGTGACGCTTGAGCCGGTCGATCTTGTTGACGGCGCAGATGACCGGCGCCTCGGGCCTGCCGGCTTCGATCATCGTCGCGATGAAACGGTCGCCGGGGCCGATCCCCTGCTCCCCGTTGAGGACGAACAGGACCGCGTCGGAGTCGGCGAGCTCGCGCTCGACGCGCTTCTGCATCCGTTCGGTGAGGACGTCGCGCGGCTTCTGAACCCCGGGGAGGTCGGTGAGGATCATCTGCCAGCCGCCGTCCGGCGCCGTGGCCACTCCCCGGACCGCACGACGGGTCGTCTGCGGTCGGTCGGAGACGATTGCGACCTTCGAGCCGACGAGGGCGTTGACCAGGGTCGACTTGCCGACGTTCGGACGTCCCGCCAGCCCGATGAACCCCGACCGGCTCACGACCCGGCCCCGAGCCCGTACCAGCCGAAGCTGAGCGACGGATCGTGGGCGCCCTCCCGCTCGTAGAAGCGGTGCGCGTCGGTCCGCGCGGCGGCGCTGTCGAGCTCGAGGTGCGAGGCGCCGCGCCCGGCCGCCCACTCGCGGGCCGCCGCGAGCAGCGCCGAGCCGATGCCGAGCGAACGCTGCCCGGGGTCGACGGCCAGGTCCTCGACCCAGCACCTGAGCCCGTAGCGGACCGAGAGGATGTCGAGGTAGGCGGTGCAGATCCCGACGACCCGCCCGGCGGCGACGGCGATCAGCACGTTCGAGGAGTCGGAGTCGATCGCGTCGATCACGGCGATCCGGGCCCAGTCGGAGTTCCAGGAGGGCGGCCGGGAGCCCGGCGGCGCGAACAGCCACTCGTAGCCGCGGAGGACGTCGTCGACCTCGTCGAGGCGAGCCGGGCGGACGTCGAACTCCTCAGTCATCGCTGCCATCGTCGCGCAGACCGGCCACGATCCGCTCCTGGAGGGCGAGCATCTCCCCGTCGTCGGTCTCGTGGTCGTAGCCGCAGAGGTGGAGGACGCCGTGGACCGCGGCCTCGACGAGGTCCTCGGTCTGCGGCGGGCAGATCAGAACGTCGCCGAGCTCGCGCGGTCCGGCGCTCGGGCCGGGGCCGTCGATCGGGAAGGACAGGACGTCGGTCGGGCGGTCGCGGTCGCGGTGGTCGCGGTTGAGCTCGCGGATCCGCTCCTCGCCGACGAGCTCGACCGAGAGGTGCCCGTCACCGACGCCGACGGCCGCGAGCGTCGCTGCGACGGCATCGCGCAGCTCCGGCGGCACGTCGCCGAGGTCGGCGCTCAATCGCCGCCGTCCGCGGCCCGGGTGCGCTTGCGGTCGCCGTACTCCCCGTAGGCGGCGACGATCCGCTGCACGAGCTGGTGGCGGACGACGTCGGAGCCGCCGAAGCGGACGAAGGTGATGTCGTCGACGGCGGAGAGGATCTCGCCGACGACCACGAGACCGGAGCGCTGATTCGCGGGCAGGTCGATCTGGGTGATGTCGCCGGTGACGACCATCTTCGACCCGAAGCCGAGCCGGGTCAGGAACATCTTCATCTGCTCCGGGCTCGTGTTCTGCGCCTCGTCGAGGATCACGAACGAGTCGTTCAGGGTCCGGCCGCGCATGAACGCGAGCGGGGCGACCTCGATGACGCCGCGTTCGAAGTACTCGTTCACGCGGTCGGGGTCGAGCATGTCGTAGAGCGCGTCGAACAGGGGCCGCAGATAGGGATCGACCTTGGCCTGGATGTCGCCCGGCAGGAAGCCGAGCCGCTCGCCCGCCTCGACCGCCGGCCTGGTCAGGATCAGGCGGCTGACCTCGCGGGACTCGAGGGCGGCGACAGCCATCGCCACCGCCAGGAACGTCTTGCCGGTGCCGGCCGGCCCGATGCCGAAGGTGACGGTGTGGTCGCGGATCGAGTCGACGTAGCGCTTCTGGTTCGGCGTCCGCGGCGCGATCGTGGTGCCGCGATGCCGCCAGACCGAGTCGCCGAGCATCTCCGCAGGCGGGACGCCGGCATCGCGGGCGCCCTCGACCGATCGGACCGTGTCCGGCTCGATGTCGTGGCCGCGCTCGATCAGCCCGAGCAGCTCCTCGACCATCCCCTGGCCTTCCGCGAGCGTTTCCTCGGGCCCGTCGAGGGTGATCACGTTCCCCCGCAGGTAGACGTCGCAGTCGAGCCTCTCCTCGAGCTCGCGCAGGACGGAGTCGCCGGACCCCGCGAGCTCCGCGGCGACGTCGTTGTCGATCGTCAGCTGCCTACGCGCCAAGCCGCTCCCGAACCATCGTCGACACCCGCTTGCCGTCGGCGCGGCCCTTGACCTGCGGCATCACGATCCCGATCACCTTTCCCATCTCCTTGACGTCGGCGGCGCCGGTCGACTCGATGGCGGCCGCGACGATCGATCCGAGCTCGTCGTCGGTGACCTGCTCGGGCAGGTAGGCGTCGATCAGCGTCGCCTCGGCGCGCTCGGCCTCCGCCTGCTCGGCCCGGCCCCCGGACTCGAATGCCTCAGCGGCCTCGACGCGCTTCTTGCGCTCGCGCTGGAGCACGGCGACGGCATCGCCGTCGCCCTCCTTCTCGTTCTGCTGCAGCGAGCTGGCGAGCATCCGCAGGGTGCCGACGCGGTCGCGCTCGCCCGCCTTCATGGCGGCGCGCGTGTCGTCCTGGATGCGCTCGAGAATCGATTCGCTCATCGGCCCAAGAGTAGTGCCGCGGCCGTCAGACGCGCTCGACGTCGCCGAGCGGCATCTGCAGGAACCGGGTCCCGAGCTCGCGGAAGCTCGCGACGTCGCCGGTGCAGAGGAATCCGTAGTCGCCCTCCCCCTCCGCCGTGCTCTCCAGCCCGCGGGCCTCCAGGATCCGCTGCGCCTTCGCGGCGATCGCGTGCCCCGCCGTGACCAGGCGGACGTCGCGGCCGAGGATCCGCTGCAACATCGGCGCGATCAGCGGGTAATGGGTGCAGCCGAGGATCAGCGTGTCGACCTCGGCCGCGCGCAGCGGCTCGCAGTAGAAACGGACCGTGTCGACGACCGACTGGTCGAACGGGAAGCCGTTCTGGATGATCGGCGCCAGGTCGGGCGCTGAGACCTCGATCACCTCGAGCCCGCGACCCTGCTCCTCGAGCGCTCGCCGGTAGGCGCCGCCGTCGACGGTCGCGGGCGTCGCGAGGACGCCGACCTTGCCTGTGCCCGAGATCGCGGCCGCGATCTCCGCCTCCGGCCCGATCACGGTGACCACCTCGACGCCGTGCTCCGCCGCCGTCTCGCGGGCCGCGTCCGCACCGGCGGACGTCGCCGAGTTGCAGGCGACGATCAGCAGCTTGGCGCCGCGATCGAGCAGGAACTCGGTGTTGGCGACGACCAGTCCGCGCAGCTCCTCGGCCGACTTGGTGCCGTACGGGAAGTGAGCGCTGTCGCCGAGGTAGAGGAAGTCCTCGTGCGGCAGCGACACGAGGCATTCGTGCAGGACCGTCAGCCCGCCGACCCCGGAGTCGAACATGGCGATTGGAAGCGAGCGGTCAACCACGGTTCAGAAGCGTAGGGGCGTTCTGGACCGAGCAGACCAAGGACGCAGGAGCCGCAGCGGCCGCAGGCCGTAAGGCGACGAGGACGCCGGTATGCGAAGCGTCCAGGGCGCCCCTACAGGAAGGGCTTGGCGGTCATTACGTAGATCGTCAGGATGATCACGATTCCCGTGAGGGTGCCGACCTTGGCGATCTGCGAGTTGAGGGCGTCGAACTCCGGCGAGAGCTTGCCGTCGGGGTTGGCGACGTCGCGTTCGGCGAGCTCGATCGCCTGCTTGGTCTTCGGGATGAAGTACCCGTGGGTGATCCCGAGGAGGAAGACGATCGCGACGAAGCCCCAGCTGACGAAGAAGCTGCCGGCCCCATAGGGACCGTCCGACGTCAGGTAGATGCCGGTGAGGAGGACCAGCGTCATCGCCACGGTGTTGACGGTCCGGTCCCAGAAGACGATCGTGCGCCCGACCATCGGGAACGCCTGCCCGCCCTCGCGCTGGGCCATCGTGATGTAAGCCGCATAGGCGAAAGTGGGGCCGAAGCCGATGACGACCGACGCGATGTGGAAGAACAGGACGACGTCGTAGAACTGAACCGTTGCTGTCGCGATCATGCGCGAAAACCTAGCGCCGGGATCGGAGCGAACGCGGTCAGGACCGCATCGACAGCCCGGCCCAATCGCCGCTCTCGATGCCCTCCTCGACGGCGAGGCCGGCGGCGCCGAAGGACGCGGTGACGCGATCACGCTCGCTCAGCAGCAGACCGCTCACGACCATCCGGCCCGGGACCGCGATCTCGCCCGCTTCCATCCGCTCGGCCAGCGGCACGAGCAGCGGCGCGGTCAGGTTCGCGACGACGGTCGGCGCCGCGGGCGGAACCTGCTCGCGGAGGTTGAGGCGCTCGACGGCGACGGCGGCGCCGTTGGCCGCCGCGTTGGCGGCCGCGACCTCGACCGCGGCGGGCTCGTGGTCGCAACCGCCGACCGGGTCCCACCCGAGCTTCGCGGCGGCGATCGCGAGGACTCCCGAGCCGGTGCCCCAGTCGGCAAGCGGCCCGGCGGCGAGGCCGCGGTCGGCGAGCGCGAGCAGCAGCTCGAGGCAGCAGCGCGTCGTGGCATGACCGCCGGTCCCGAAGGCGCGTCCGGGGTCGACCACGACGTCGACCTCGCTCCCGGCCTCGGCCTCCTCCCACGAGGGTCTGACGACGAGGCGGCCCCCGGCGATCACCACCGGCTCGTGGAAGTCCCGCCAGCGGTCCGCCCAGTCGTCGGGGATCTCGGTCGTCTCGATCTCGACCAGCCCTTCGCCGGCGGCGGCGCGGAGGTCGGGCAGCTCCGGCAGCTCGCCGGGCGGCCCGTAGATCGCGTATTCGACGTAGCCCGCGCCCCGCTCCTCCTCGACGCCGCCGGGAACGAGCTCGACGAGCTCCGCGAGAACCATCTCGGCCTGCTCGGGACGGCAGCGGACCGCGAGTCTGATCATCGGCGCCATCGGCGCTCAGCGGAAGGCGCGGCGGACCCGCTGGAAGATGCCCTCGCGGGCGCTCCCCGGGGCGTTGTCGGGCCCGAGGGTCGAATCGAGCCGCTCGGCGAGCTCGCGCTGCTCGTCGTCGAGCGCCACCGGGGTCACGACCTTGATCGCGACGTGAAGATCGCCCCGGCGCCGCGGGCTTCGCAGTGACGGCAGGCCCTCGCCGCGGATCCGGATCGTGTCGCCGTGCTGGGCGCCGGCCTCGAGCTCGATCTCGCGCTCGCCGGTGACGGTTTCGACCGGTACCGTGGCGCCGAGCATCGCCGTCGTCGCGGTGACCTCGAGCACGGTCACGAGATCGCTGCCCTCACGGTGGAACCGGTCGTCCTCGGCGATCTGGACCTGGACGTAGAGATCGCCCGCGGGCCCTCCCCCGGTCCCGGCGTCGCCGGCACCCGAGATCCTGATCCGCTGGCCGTTCTCGATCCCCGGCGGGACGTCGACCTCGTAGGTCTTGCGCTCGCCGACGCTCCCGGAGCCGTCGCAGACCTCGCACGGGGTCTCCGGGATCTTGCCCTCGCCGCCGCAGGTCGGGCAGGGCGCGGCGCGCACCATCTGCCCGAAGGGGGTTCGCGTCATCTGCCGGACCTGGCCCGCGCCGCCGCAGGTCGCGCACGTCTCGATCGGCGTTCCGGGCTCGGCGCCGTTGCCGTTGCAGTGCTCGCAGCGGACGACGGCATCGAACTCGACCTCGCGGCGCACGCCCTCGATGACGTCGGCGAGATCGATCTCGACCCGGACGCCGATGTCGCCTCCGGATGCCGGCCCGCCCCCACCGCCGCCGAAGCCGAAGAGGTCGCCGAACATCGGGTCGGAACGGCCGAAGATCGCCTCGAAGATGTCCTGGAAGCCGCCCGCGTCCTCGGCCCGCGAGTGGAAGCCGCCCGAGCGCAGGCCGTCGTAGCCGAAGGCGTCGTAGGTCCGGCGGCGATCGGCGTCGGAGAGGATCTCGTAGGCCTCCGCGGCCTCCTTGAACTTCTCCTCGGCCTCGGGGTCCTCGGTGTTGACGTCGGGGTGGAGCTCGCGGGCGAGCCGCCGGAACGCCTTCTTGATCTCGGCCTCGTCGGCGCCGCGGTCGACGCCGAGGATCTCGTAGGGGTCGCGTGGCATCGTCGCCTCCTACCCCTCGTAGACCGTGGCGAAAAGGCGCGACAGCTCTCCCGCCGCGTCGCGGACGGAGTCGATCGCCTTCGCGTAGTCCATCCGCAGCGGGCCGACGACGCCGACGGCGCCGAGGTTGCGATAGCCGAGGCCGTAGCCGGCGCCGACGACGCTGACGGAGCGCAGGGCGGGCTCCGGATTCTCCTCGCCGATGCAGAGGAAGACCGAGCGCTCGCGCAGGGCCGAGCGGAGGACCGAGAGGACGCTGACGCGACCCTCCAGCGCGCTGACGACTCCATCGGGGTGCGGGATGTCGCCGGCGTGGCTCTCCGACAGCAGCCGTCCGGTCCCGTCCATGTAGAGCTGCTGGGGCGTCGCCTCGGCCAGCTCGGCGATCGCTGTCCCGATCTCGGTCAGGAACTCGCGCTCGCGGTCGCCGAGCTCCGGGTCCTGCAGCCGGGAGGAGACCATGCTCGATCCGATTCCGAGCCCGGCCAGGCGCTCGTTCAGGAACGACGAGGCCCACTCGACGAGGCCGGTGTCGACGGGCGAGGAGAAGGTGAAGACGCGCTTGGCGACGTCGCCGTTGTCGGCGATCGCGACGACGGCGACGACCCGCGGCTGCAGGAGCAGGACCTCGACGCGGTGGATCGTCGCGGTGCTGACCGGGGGCGCCGTCGCGAGCGCCAGCAGGTCGTTGGCCTGAGCGAGCGCCGCCGTCGTCTCCCGGAGAGCGTCCTCGACCTCGCGGCGCGCCTGCGCGAGCCCGCCCATCGCGACCGCAGGGCTCTTCGCCGGGCTCGGGGTGGCCTCGATCAGGCGGTCGGCGAAGCGGCGGTAGCCGGCGTCGGTCGGGATCCTGCCGGCCGAGGTGTGCGGCTGCAGCAGGTAGCCCTCGCGCTCGAGCGCGCCGAGCTCGGCGCGGACGGTCGAGGGGCCCCAGTCGAAATCGGCGCGCTCGGCGATCGCCTTCGAGCCGACCGGCGTACCCGTCTTCAGGTACGCGTCGACGGCGATCTCGAGGATCAGCTCCTGGCGTTCGCTCAGCACGCCGTTGATTCTAGGTAGCGGCGGAAGCCCCGCCGGGCCGGCGTCAGGAGAGCTGCAGCTCCGCCTCGGCGTTGCGGACGATCCCGTTGTCGCCCTGGAAAGCCTCGGTGGCGATGACGACGCGGTCGCCGTCGCGCGCGGTGACGGTCCCGGAGACGACGATCTCCTCCTCGGGGACGCCCATCCCGCGGAACTGGACGGCGAGGCGGCGCAGTGCCCGCGGATCGCCGCCGGCGGCTTCGGTCTGCGCCCTGGCGACCTGGGCCATCGAGTAGAGGCCGTGGAGGATGTTCCGCGGCAGCCCGACCACCTGGGCGAAGTCGTTGTCGATGTGGATCGGGTTGAAGTCCCCGGAGGCTCCGGCGTAGCGGTGCGGCAGGTACTTGTCGGGCGTAACCCGCAGTTCGGGGATCGCATCTCCCTCGTTCAGATCGGCCATGCTCGCCTCCTCAGACGCCGCGGACGATGTTCGTCCAGGTTGCGCGGACGACCTCGTCGCCGTCCTGGTTGGTCGAGACGGATTCGAAGACGTAGAACCCCTTGCCGTCCTTCTCGTAGATCTCGCTGACCTCGGCCCGCGTCGTGATCTCGTCGCCGGCGCAGACCGGCTCGCCCCAGACGAACTCCTGGCCGCCGTGGACCATCGCGGCGAAGTTGATGTCGACGTCGGGGTCGAGGATCGCCGGGCCCATCGCGGGCGAGCTGTAGACGACCGCGAACATCGGCGGCGCGACGACGTCGCGGAAGCCGGCGGCCTTCGCGGCCTCGCGGTCGTGATGGACGGGCTCGGTCTGGCCGACGGCGTTCGCGTACTCGCGGATCTTCTCCAGGCCCACCTCGTAGGTGGTCGCCGGATACTCCTTGCCGACGGCTTCGGTCTTGACTGGCATGGCGCGCGATCCTTTCAGGTCCGGCGAACCTGCGACCCGCCGGTGATCGTCTCGACCCCGTCGTCGTCGAAACGCACGAGCGCCTTGTTTCCGCCGTCGTAGTCGGGCGCCCAGAGCAGCAGCGTCGCGTCGCGGCGGTTCTCGTCGTCGGGGCCGACCGTGCAGCGCTCCTCGCTCGGTTCGTCGAGCCCACGCCAGAGGCGGATGAACGGGTTGTTCTCCCACTCGTCGATGACCGTCGTCGGCTCGCGGTGCCCCGGGTGGAGGCGAACGTCGTTCGGCAGGCCCATGACCCGGTCCATGATCGACGCCTTGAGATCGGCCAGCCCGGTCGCGCCCGGCGCGCCGGTGCCGCCGACCGTCCCCTTGAAGATCACGTCGGCGGTCAGGCAGTCGTCGTCGTTGATCCGCAGCGCCAGGTGATCGCCGCAATGGCCCGGCGTGTGGATCGCCTCGATCCTGAGGCCCCCGGTCTCGAGGACGTCGCCGTGGTCGATCGTTCCGGTGACGGCGTCGCCGACCAGCTCCTTGCACTGCGGGTGCGCGAGGATCGGAACGCCCCCGAACCGCTCCGCCAGCTTCTCGACGCCGACGACGTGGTCGTGGTGGTGATGGGTGAGGAGGACGTGGGTGATCGTCGTCCCCTCGCGCTCGGCCCGCTCGCAGAGCGGATCGGTCGCCAGGTTGGAGTCGATCAGGACCCCCGTCCCGCCGACCTCGTCGACCGCGAGGTAGGCGTTGGACAGCCATTCGGATTGCTCGACGCGCTGAAGAATCATGGGCGGAACTTATCGCGGGAGGGGCGGTTCGGCGGCTGACTGAACCTCCGGATGGCGAATTCGGTCCCTGGGAGAGCACCGATTCGCCATCGAGCCCTGGGGTAAGCGGCTGCCCCTCCAGCCACCACCCCTCACTGCCTTCTTCGCCAGACGAAGCCCCCTGCCCCGGACGGTGAACGCCGCCCTAGAACTCGATCACGCTGCGGATGCCGTCCTGGGCCTCCATCAGCTCGAAGCCGCGATTGACCTCGTCGAGGGTGATCCGGTGCGAGATGAACGGGTCGACGTCGATCTCGCCCTGCATGTAGAGGTCGACCAGCTTCGGCACGCCCTCGCGGCCCTTGACCCCGCCGAACGAGGATCCGGCGACGCGGCGGCCGGTGATCAGCAGGCGCGGGACGATGTCGAGGGTCTCGCCCTTGCCGGCGACGCCGGCGACCGTGCAGAGTCCCCACGCCATCCGCGCGGCCTCGACCGCCTGCTGCATGACCTTGACGTTCCCGGTCGCCTCGAACGTGTAGTCGGCTCCGTAGCCGCCCTCGGTCATCTCGAGGAGCCGCTCGACGGTGTTCTCGTCGGCCTTCATCACATCGGTGGCGCCCTGGCCCCTGGCGAGCTCGAGGCGATCGTCGGAGAGGTCGACGCAGATGATCCGCTCGGCACCCTGGAGGCGACAGCCGGCGACCGCGCCGAGCCCGACCATGCCGGCGCCGAAGACGACGCAGGTGGTGCCGGCCTCGACCTTGGCCGTGTTCATCGCCGCGCCGAGGCCGGTCGAGAGGCCGCAGGCGAACAGGCAGGCGCGGTCGAGCGGGGCCTCGGGATCGATCTTGGCGAGCGCGATCTCCGGCATCACCGTGTACTCGGCGAACGTCGAGGTGCCCATGAAGTGACGGATCTCCTCGCCGGAGTCCGGGCGGCTGAGCCGGACCGTCCCGTCGGGGAGGTGGCCGAGGTTCTGCTCGGCGCGGATCGCCATGCAGAGGTTCGTCCGCGGGTCGACGCAGTGGACGCACTCCCCGCACTGCGGCGAGAAGAGAGTGACGACGTGATCGCCCTCGGCCAGGGAGGTGACGCCCTCGCCGACCTTCTCGACGACCCCGGCCCCCTCGTGGCCGAGCACGCAGGGCGAGTAGCCGGACGGGTCGACGCCGGAGGCCGTGTAGAGGTCGGTGTGGCAGACGCCGCACGCGACGAGCCGTACGAGCACCTCGCCGGGCTTCGGGTCCTGGAGCTCCAGCTCCTGGACCACGAGCGGCTTCCCGAACTCCTCCAGGACCGCTGCCTTCATCCTCATCGCCGCTCCTCTCCTCGAACAACCACGGACGGAGCCGATCCTAGTGCGCGGGCGCAGGCAACGGCAATCGCGATGGGCGGGCGGCTAACGCGCGCGAGCGGCCTTGAGGTCCTTCTTGGTGGCGTCGAGCGAGACGACGTAGGAGCGCTTGGAGAGCCTGGTGGCGAGCCCGCGCTTCTCGAGCTTCTTCATCGCCGCCGGGCAGCGCTTGCAGCGCGGCCCCGACTTGCAGCACTTCTTCTTCGTCCTGACCCGGCGTCCGCTTGGCAC
>JADFCZ010000079.1 GCA_018263295.1 Conexibacter sp. | reverse complement strand
GACCTCCCACCGACCCGCGGGGTCCTGATCGAGAACAACGTGATCCACGACTGCGGCGAGCTGCCGGCGACCAACCACCATCACGGCATCTACGTATCCCACGCGCGGGACACGGTGATCAGGAACAACGTGATCTACGGCAACGCCGACCGCGGCGTCCAGCTCTACCCCGACGCCGACGACTCGATCGTCACCGGCAACGTGATCGACGGCAACGGTCAAGGCGTAATCTTCGGTGGCGGTCCCGACTCCTCCTCCGACGACAACCTCGTCGCGGGCAACGTGATCACCGGGTCGAACATCCGCTGGAACATCCAGTCCCACTGGCAGGGCCCGGTCGGATCGGGCAACGTCGCCCGCGACAACTGCGTCTGGACGACGAACGTGGAATACCCGGGCTTGCCGCCCGGAAGCGGCATCGAGCCGGAGATGGTCGGTGCCCGCGCTTTCGACAACGTCGTCGCCGATCCCGTCCGGCCTCGACGGGGTTGCGCAGCGGCGGCCAAGGCCGGTACTGCATTACGCTCTCCGAGCCCGTGATGCCCGACGAAAGCTTCCGGATCCGCCTCCGGCGGCGTCTCGGCTTGCCGATCGTTGCACCGTCGGGCTGGAACGAGGGACCACCCGACTTCGTCGGCGTCGGCACGCAGCGATCCGGCACCACGTGGTGGTTCCGCCAGCTCCTCGGTCACCCGGATATCGTCGCTCCCTGGGGCAAGGAGCGACATTACTTCGACCCGTTCTGGGGGAGGCGCTTCTCAGCCGAGGATCGGCTCGGCTACCAGCGCCTGTTCCCGCGTCCCCCCGGCACCATCACCGGGGAGTGGACCCCGCGCTACATGTACGACCCGTGGGTGCCGCCCCTCTTGCGCGAGGCGGCGCCGGAGACACGCGTCCTGATCCTGCTTCGCGATCCCTGGCTGCGTTACGTATCGGGAGTCGCACACGTGGAGCGAGTGCTCGCCCGCGATCTGCGGCGCGCCAACCAGGACTATCTGCGGCTGATGATCCGGCACGACGCGCTGGAGCGGAGCCTCTACGCCGCACAGGTGCGGCACCTGCTGGAGAGCTTCGACCGCTCGCAGGTCCTCGTGCTCCAGTACGAGCGCTGCGTGCGCGAGCCGGAGGAGGAGCTCGAGCGGACGTTTCGCTTCCTCGGCCTCGAGCTGCCCGCCGCGATCGAGGTCGAGCGACGAGCCGGGGTGCCGGCGCCGGTGCCGGCCAAGTCGACTCCGTTCGAGGAGGAGGTCAGGCGCCGGCTGGCAGCCGACGTCGAGGAGCTGATGCGCTCCCAGCCGGCCATCGACCCGGCCCTGTGGCCGACATGCGCGTAAAGCTCGCCTGGCTGATGGCGTATGGGGGCCCGTACCCGGGCTCGTCGATCCCGCTGCTTCGCGCAGCGCTGGGAGCAGCGGAGGAGCGCGGCTGGGAGGCGATGGCGGTCTTCGGGGAGGAGGCGCGGCACCGGCCATGGCTGGCCGAGCTCCGGTCCGATGGTTATCGCGCCGAGGTGACGGAGGCCTCATGGCGGGGTGCCGGCCGATGCGCCGCCGAGCTGGTTGATGCCGGCCCTCCGGCGACGATCCTCCACACCCACTACTCCCGCTTCGACGTCCCCGCTGCTCTGCGCTCGCTGCGGGCGCCGCGCCCTCGACCGCCGGTCTTCTGGCACGTTCGGACGGCTCTCAAGACCTCGGTCGCGGTGCGAGCGAAGGGCGCCGCGAAGTTCGGCGCGGTCGGTCGGACGGTCGACGGGATCTTCACCCCGTCGACCGATCTCCGGCGTCAGGTGATCCAGCGGGGAGCTCGGGCCGCGGACGTCCACGTGTTGCCGCACGGCCTCGACACCGAGCGGTTCTCGCTGGCGACGATCGAGGACCGCCATGCGGCGCGGCGCGAGCTCGGCCTCGATGAGCAAGCCACCGTCCTGCTCCATTTCGGCTGGGACTGGCATCGGAAGGGAGGCGATCTCATGCTCGAGGCCGTCCGGCTCTTGATCGACGATCCCGACCGTGCGACGAACGGGATCACCGTCCTGAGCAGCCAGGGGGGGGACCAGGCGCGCGAGTTGGCGTCACGCCTCGGAATTGCAGATCGGGTTCGCGTGTTGCCGGCAACCGATCGCGTCGAAACGCTGTACGCCGCGGCCGATGTGATGCTCGCGACCAGCCGGGCCGAGGGCGGTATGCCTCCGTTCGCGGTCGCCGAGGCCCTGAGTCGCGGTACCGCGGTGGTGGCCACCGACATCCCCGACCACGCATTCGCCGCCGAGCGCACTCCCGCGTGCCGCCTCGCACCTCACTCGCCCCCTGCGATCGCCGCGGTGGTCGGCGAAACGCTCGCCCGGCCGGACGAGCAGGTGGGTGAAGAGGCTGAGCTCGGACACGCCTGGATCGTGCGCGAGAAGGGGATGGCAGCCTGGGTCGCCGGCATGTTCGGCTACTACGAGGAAGCGCTGGCGCGGCGCGGGCACTGAACGTCAGGAGCCCCCAGCCGCGCGCTCTGCGTCCGTCACCCAGCTTCCGAGTTCGAGCCCGAGCAGCTCGTCGAGCTCGCGAACCTGTCGCTCGATCTCGGGCAACAGGCCGCGAGCGACGGCAGGCGGAATCCGTCCGCGCGGGCGCGATCTGGTGTTGAGCCGGGAGAGGCGCGAGGCGAGAAGCTCACGGGTCCGCTCGGTCGTCACCAGGCGTATGCCTCGCCGCATCGATCGTGGCGGACGCTTCACGAGCTGCTGGAACCGCCTGCTTCGCGCCTCCTTGTTCGCATTCACGACGCCCAAATCGGGTCGGTGACCGGGATCGACGCCCAGAAAGGTGCAGACGCCGGCGAAGGCCGAGGCGGTGTCGGCGACGAAGTCGTCGAAGACCACGACGTCGACGTTTCGACGGCCGAAGAGTTGCTGGTAGGCGGCGATCTGCTCGGCGAAGGCGAACGCGGCGCGGTAGGAGCGTGGAGGAAAGCCGGTCGGAGTACCCGTTCGCTCACGTTCGTCATCGAGGGCGAAGGCGCGCTCGAGGTCGCGCTCGGGCTCGATCCCCATGTGGACGAACTCGGAATGCAGGGCGGGAACCGCGGTGAGCGGATTGCGGATCATCGCGATGATCTGGGCGTCGGGCCTGTAGTCCCTGATCCGCGCTCCGCTGCCCGGCGAGTACAGGTACCAAACCGACGCCTCGCCGAGCCGCCTCCGCCCCTTCAACGGCTGAAACCAGCTCAGGTACTCCTCCGGATCCTTGCGTCGCCTGTCCGGATGCATCTGCAGGCGGGCGAACAGCTCGTCGTCGGCGAAGAAATGCGATTCCTTGTGCGGGCACATGCCGATCTCGGGGTGCTGCCCGAGATACGTCGCGAGTGCGCTCGTCCCGCATTTGGGTGCGCCGACGATGAAGAAGTCGGGTCCCGCCGGCGTTTCGCTCATCTCGCTCTGTCTATCACGTCGCATGAATCGCCGGCTCATTCCGGGAGCGTCGGCATTCCCTCTTCCTCGAGGAACTCCTCGTCCCCCTCGCCGTCCTCAGCGGGTCGCCGCCGCGCAGTCTTCAGCAACCCCATGAACTCGCGCCCGAGCCCGGGCGCGAAGAGCCGCAGGGCGAGCAGGTAAACGGCCACGCCCACGAGCACCTCGGCGGCGAGCAGCGTCAGACCGAGCAGGACTCCGTGGCCGGCGGCGTCGACGACGAGGTTCTCGAGCGGGAACAGCACGGCGGTCATGAGCAGGGCCGCGCCCGCCGCTGGTGCGATGGCGACGAGGAAGGACCGCACCGGGATCTCCATGGTGCGGCTGGCCAGGGAGATCGCGACGGCCGCTCCCGCGATGGCGTCGACGGAGATTCCGATTCCGACGCCGAAGAGGCCGATCAGCGGTGTCAGGGCGAGCATGGCGACGGCACCCGAGGCGACCGCGATCGCGTTGACGAGCGTGCGCTTCGAGGGGATGCCGGCGGCCTTGAACCCCTCGCCGATCTCGGCCGCGATCGTTTGGGCGGGGATGAACAGACAGATTGCAGCGGTGATCTCGCCGGCGAGGGCCCACTGCTGGCCGAAGGCGATGATCGCCAAGGGCTCGCCGAGCGGCGCCAGCATCAGGCCCATTGGCATCGCGAGGACCGACGACCAGCGCAACGTTCTCAGCAGCGCCGGCGCGAACCGGTCCCTGTCGCCCGCGATCCGCGCGAAGGCCGGGAAGATGACGTAGGAGACCCCGGCGACCAGGAGCGAGTAAGGAGTCGAGACGATCCGGTTCGCATACTGGAGCTGTCCGACGGCGCTCTGCGACAGAAATCCTCCGGCGACGAATACGGGGATCTGCTCGCCGAACCGCCGGATCGCGCTGCCGGCCAGGACGTGGCGCCCGTAGTCGACCAGCTCACGCCACATCGCGAACGAGACCTGGCTCATCCGGGGACGCCAGCGGACCATCGCCCACGAGAGGACGGCATCGGTGAAGGCCTGGGCGTAGAGGCCGATCACCAGACCCCAGACCCCGAGGCCCTGCGAGGTGGCCACGATCGACGCGACTCCGAAGGCGACCATCGAGATCGGCTCGACGACGACCCGCCGGACCAGCGAGAAGCGGCGTTGCAGGATCGCCCTCGGGACCGTTCGCACGGACTGCAGCAACATGACGCCGGCGCTGACCGCGGCAACCTCGCCCACGGTTCGGCTCCCGAAGAAGGCGCCGAGCAGCGGCGCCAGGGCGACGCCGGCCAGGGTCAGGCCGACGCCGGCGCAGATCGTTGCGACCGTTGCCGTCGAGGCCGCCTCGTCGAGGCGATCCTCCCGGTGGATCAGGGCCGCGAGCATTCCCGATCCGGCGAGCATCAGCCCGAACGCGACGAGGATCGAGCCGGAGGTGTACTGACCGAGCTCCTCGGGGGTGATCAGACGAGCGAGGACGATGAACGTGACCAGGGTGATCACGCGACCGAGCAGGAAGCCACCGCCCGAGTAGCCGACGCCTCGGATGACCGTCCCGGTCAATCCGCGTCGGCGCCGCCCCTCGTCGCTCACCGAAGACGACGGAGTAGGAAGCGGGCGCGCCAGAGGCCGGTCCTACGGAGCCGGCGCATCGCCGGCGAGGCCTTGACCCGAAACCGTGCCGGCCCGTCCTTGCCGTAGACCCCGACTCGGGGCCAAAGCATGGCGTCCGGCCGCCGGACGCGTCCCGCCAGCGCTCCGCCGGCGCTGAAGCCCGCCCGACGCGAGGCCGCGACGACCTCATCGTTCCAGTCCCCGTAGGGATAGGCGATCGACGTGCAGGGTTCGCCGAGGCGCTCCGCGAGGTCGCTGCGGGAACCCTCCAGCTCGTCGCGCATGGCCTCGGCGTCGATCGCGGGGAGGTGGGGATGGGTGCGGGTATGAGATCCGATCTCCCAGCCGAGGGCGTGCAGCTCACCGAGCTCGTCCCACGACATCGGGGTCAGCTCGGCCTCGTGGGCGGAACCGAGCCAGTGGTCGGTCCCGGGCCATGCCATGGGACGCTCGCTGCCGACGAGGGCCGTCGGGACGAAGACCGTGGCGGGGACGCCGAGCGGCTCCAACACCGGCCGCGCCTCCTCGAAGACCGATCGGTAGGCGTCATCGAAGGTGATCGTCAGGGTCCGCTGCGCGGGCGGGTCCAGCACGGCAGCCGAGAACGTGGAGCCGACGTAGCCACGCTCGAGCAGACCCGAGACCTGACGCTCGATCTGGTCGGCGGAAACGGCGAAACCCGCGGGCCAGCGATCGCTGACGGCGTGATAGCAGAGGCTGAGCACGTCGCTCATTCGGCTTCCTTCGGACTCCAGGGAAGGCGATGCGCCAGCCACCGGTTCCGGGGCACCAGGGTGCGGAAGACGATCTTGTGTGCGTAGGCCCTGGCCAGTCCGGTCCGCGAGCCGGCGTAGCCCTCGAACCGATCGGCCGTGGCCGCGAAGCGAGCGTCGGTGCTGATGCTCGTCATCGCCCGGAGCTGATTGATGTGCAGGCGGTGATACATCGGGCTGGCCACGTTCGCGACCGGATGCGGGTAGAGGTCGTATCGAGACCAGAAGCCCGTGTCGAAGAGGCGCAGCGACGCGGCAAGCGTCGCGATCCCCTCGCGAGCGAGAGCGTCCGCGTCGCGGTCGCCGAGGGCGGCGGCGACGTCGTAGGCGCCCCAGACGCCGAAGATCGCGCCGTTGAGAACGTGCGACGACGGCTGCGTCGGATACTCCTCTGGGACCCAGCCGCCTTCGATCTCCCCGGCGACGCCGCCCTCGGAGACCCGCTTGCGCATGGGGCCGAGTGCCGCCAGCGCGGCCTCCGCGTAACGCTCGTCGCCGGTGGCGTCGTGAATCCGGACCAACAGGCTCGCGCACTGCCCCTGCGCCATGCCCGACATCCATGGCGGCGCGATCCGGTAGGTGTGGCGATAGCTGTACTCGTGGGTCCACCCGCCCGCGCTGGGCCCGTCGCGATGCTGCTGTTCGAGCAGGCGGTCGGCTGCCCATCGCGCCGCTTCCAGCCACCGGTCTCCGTCGCCGGCGAGATAGTGCTCCCAGCATCCCAAGGCCCATTGCGCGACGACGACGCGCGGCTCGCTGGCCATTCGCGGCCACCAGACGGGTGGATGGTGCGGCGAGTCGGCCTTCGCCCGCAGGTCGATGTAGTAGCCGGCGGGATGCAGGGGATCGATCCGCGAGCCGGACGGCGCCACGAAGTCACCTGTGGTGCCGAACGAGCTCTGCCGGCCGGGAGGCATGGGAACGTCGCTCACGCGCAGCGGGACGTCGTCGCCTGAGTCCATCATGCTTGGGCGGATCCTAAGTGTCCACGAGTGCTGAAAGCCGGCGGAAGCTGCGAGTCGTAACCCTGGTCGACGGGATCGGCCTCGCGGGCGGCGCCGAGCGTCTGGCCCGCGAGGTCGTGATCCGGCTCGATCCCGATCGGTTCGAGCGCACGCTGTGCGTGTCGCGGTGGTCCGAGGAACGTGCCGAAGCCGCGCGGGCGTCGGGAGCTCTGGCGCAGCTCGAGGAGGCGGGCGTCGAGTTCCTGGGGCTGCCGCGTCGCGGCACGATCGATCTCCTCAGTTGGCGGCCGCTGATGACCCGCCTGCGAAGCGAAGTCGACGTGCTTCATGGGCACAAGATCGGCTCGAACGTCTGGGCCGCGGTGCTCGGAACGCTGGCCCGGACGCCGGTGATCGTCGCCCACGAGCACACGTGGTCGTTCGAGGGGCAGCCGTTACGCAAGCTCCTCGATCGTCGGCTGATCGCCGCTCGCGCCGATGCCTTTCTCGCCGTTTCGGCGCTCGACCGCAAACGAATGATCGAGATCGAGCGAATCGATCCCGCCAAGGTGCTGCTGGTGCCGAACGGAATTCCCGATCCGCCGCCTCCGGGCGCCTCCGATCTCCGTCGCGAGCTCGGCATCGGACGGGAGCCGGTGGTCGGGACGGTCTGCGCCCTGCGGCCGCAGAAGGCTCTCGGCGTACTTCTCGAGGCAGCGTCCACGCTCGCGGATCGGATCCCGGGCGTCACGGTGGTCATCGTCGGCGACGGCCCCGAACGGCCGGTGCTCGAGCGCCGGATCGCCGAGCTCCGGCTGCAGCGAACGGTGAGGCTCCTCGGCCACCGCGACGACGCCCGCGACCTGATGCGCGGCTTCGACGTCGCAGTCTGCTGCTCCGACTTCGAGGGCACCCCCCTCTCGGTCCTCGAGTACATGCAGGCGTCCCTTCCCATCGTGGCCACGCGCGTCGGCGGAATTCCGGATCTGCTCGAAACCGGCAGAGAGGGAGTTCTGATCGAACCCGGGACCCCGGTGGAGCTGGCGACGGCGATCGAGGGGCTGGTCGCCGATCCGGCCCGGGCGGCACGGCTCGGGGCGGCAGCTCGCAGCCGCCAGCAGGCGCGATTCGAGATCGGGGTCACGGTACGCGAGGTAGAGCGGATCTACGAGGGCCTGGCGAGTGGGAGAACGGCCGCGGAGCTCGGCGCCGGTTCGTAGCCGAGTGCCGTTCCTCGCCCGGGGCGTCGGTCGCCGAGCGCTCGGCCACGGAGAGCAGGGCGGGCCCCATCGCGAGCATCAGCCAGACGAACTTGTTCGCCTCGGCGCTGATGAAGAAGGCCGACGTCAGCAAGCCCACGAGTGAGACCACGAGACCACGAGCGAGGATCTCCATCCGAAGATCACCGTTCGCCTGGAATCTTCGGGTCGCGCGAACCGCGCAGCCGATCGAGAACGCGAGGATCGACAGGAACAGGGCGGCGCCGACGAGACCGAGCTCCGCGAACGGCCCGAGGTAGCTGTTGTGTGAGACGCCCGGGTTGTCGATGACGCGGTCCGTCCGGTAGGTGCTGCCCGGCTGGATTATGTAGTCGATCGAGCGTGCCTCGAAGTTCCCGACGCCGACGCCGGTCAGCGGGCTGTCGGTCGCCATCCGCCAGGCCACGGTCCAGATCGTCGATCGGGTGTCGAGCCGGCTTACCTCGCCCTGCGTGGCGCTGGCGAGCCGTTGGGTCAGCTCCGGGGGCGCGAGCGTGGTGTAGTAGCCGATCGCCAGCGCGACGACGGTGGCGGCGGCCAGGGCGATCTGGGGTCGCCATCTGCCGCCGAAGGCGACCGCCGCGATCAATGCGGCCGCAAGACCGACGATGCCGCCACGCGATCCGGTGAGCGCGAAGGCCGTCAGGCAGAGGAGCACCGTGGTCAGGGCCCCGGCTTGGACGATGCGATTACCGCGGGCCGCGAGAAATCCGGCCCCGCCGAGCGCGATGCCGGCGACGAGGATCGCCGCCAGGAAGTTCGGATCGTTGATCGTCGATGCCAGGCGCTCCGCCGATTGGCTGTTGGGATCGGGGCGAATGATCAGGCCGTAGGTCGCGGTGATGCCGGTGCCGAGCACGAACGCACCGAGCACGTTCATCGCTTGGCGGCGTGTGCGGACCGCTGTGTAGACGATCACGTAGAGGATGGCGACCAGCAGGAACACCATTGCCTGGTCGATCGCCAGGGCGACGTCCTCGGCCCAGACGATGCTGAGGCCGACCCACGCCACGAAGAGGGTCAGCAGGTAGGAGAGGGCCGGGTGGGTGGAGAAGATCACCGCCCTGCGGTCCTCCTCGTGGGTTGCCACGCGCGTCAGCCAGCCCAGCGCCAGCAGCAGGCCGGCGATCTTCGTGGCGCTGAGCGCCGGTCCCGCGAGCGGCGTCGACTCGAGGAACACGATGACGACCAGGATGGTCAGCGCCGCGGCCAGGTTGGTGAAGACGATCAGCGCGTAGACGAGGGTCAGCGCGGCGATGATCCCGAACTTCGGCTCGGCACCGGCGACGAAGCCGATGGCGGCGAGCACGGGAATCGCCAAGGCCGCCGCGACCCACTGATTCGGAATTCGTTCGGCCGCCGCTCCCACCGTGCCGTCAACCGGTGCCGGTGGCTGCCCGCGGGGGAGGCATCTCCCTGACGTCACTGCTCCGGGAGGATGGCCCGTAGTAGGGGTTCGAGTGGCCGGAGACGCCGATCAGGACGAACCCAGCCGGGGTGATTCCCGATTCGGCGAGAAGCTCCGCCAGCTCCTGGGTGCGGTCGAGACGACTGGTGCCGAGCCGGAGTGCGATGACGACCTCATCGACGGCGCGCGCGAGAGGCAGCGCATCGACGACGGTCGCGAGGGGCGGCGAGTCGATGACGACAACATCGGCGATCTGCGTGGCCTGCTCGAGCAACTCGAGCGCGGACGGAAGCGCCAGGAGCTCGGCACCTGCGCCGCCCGATTCCTCGGACAGAAGCAGGCCCAGGTGGCCGTCGCCGATCGGAGCCGTGACCAGGCTCTCCTGAAGCGTGGCCTCGCCTGCGAGGACGCTGATGATCCCCTTCCTCGCCCTGAGGTTGAACGCCTTGCCGATCGCAGGCCTGCGCAGGTCGCCCTCGATCAGGATCACGCGTTTGTCCGTCAGCGCCAGCGATGCTGCGAGGGAGATCGCCGAGGTCGTCTTGCCCTCGCCGGGACCCGGGCTCGAGATCAGGATCGACGGAGCCCGGTTCGATCTGGCCGCTGATCCGGCCAGAACCGCCCTCAGGGTCCTGTAGGCCTCCATCGATCCCCCGACGAGGTTGCTCCAGACCAGCGGCCGGTCCCTAGGACCACCGCGCTCGCGCGGCACCCGTGCCAGGATCGGGAGCCGGTAGCGGCTGCGGACCTGGTCCTCGCGTCGGATCAACGGATCCAGCATCCGCATCGCGAACACGGCGCCCACCCCGAGCACCAGGCCGGCGAAGATGCCCGCGATCAGGCTGAGGAGCGGGCGCGGCGAAACAGGGCTTCCGGGTGGCACCGCGGGCTCATTGATCCGCAGCGTCGGATCGCCGGCGACGCGCAGGGCCTCGAACTGGGCGATCTGCGCGGCCAGCGTGTCGCTGGCGATCCCCTCCGGCAGCTCCTTGAGCCGCGCGTTCAGGCTCGGAAGCTCGCGGTCGATCGTGTCGCGGATGACATCGGCCTGCTGGTCGAGCGCCGCCTTCGCGAAGGCGTTCGCGAGCGTGGCGGCCCCTTCGGCGGTGGGAGCTCGCGCTACCAATGAGACCACGTTGCTCTCGGCGATCGGCTCTGCCGAAACGTGTGCGAGCACCGACTGCGGGGAGCCGAGGTCGCCGTTGTCGACGGCCACGGCCTCGGCGGCCCCCTGGCTGACGATGAGGGTGGCCGCGGTCTCGACGGCGCGCAGCGGGTCGCTCGACTGCCCGATCAGGCCCAGCGAGGCGAGGCGACCTTCCGGGTCGTCGATCGGGATCACCAGGATCTGAGCCTTGGCCTCGTAGACCTTGTCGGCGGTCGCGACGTAGAAGGCCGCCGCGGCAGTGGTGATCACAACCGCCGCGACCACCACCCAGATGCGGTCCCTGACGGTTTCGAGGAATTTCCGCAGGCTCTGCTGCTCGGCGGGAGGCTCCACCCAGCTGGCTTGGCTGTCGTTGATCTGTTTCATCGCTGTGGATGCTTATCGGCAAGCTTGCCGTGACGAAACAGTTGCAACGAAGACTGCGACGCCTGACACGCTTTCGGTCGTGCCTGAAGTACTCTACCCGGATGCGGCTGGGCGTTTACACCGACTATCCGTATCGCATCAGTCAGGGAGAGGCTTTCGGGGAACGTGCATTCGTGGTGTTCATCGCCCGCTTGGCGCCCCAGTTCGCGCGACTGGCCGTATTCGGACGTCTCGACCCGAGCAGTTCGGCCCGAGCGCGCTACAAGCTGGGGTCGGAGGTCGAGTTCGTCCCGCTGCCCTTCTACGAGACCCTCGGCCGCCCGGGCGAGGCGTTGCGGTCGCTCGGCTCGGCGATGCGTCAGTTCTGGAACGGGCTCGACGATCTCGATGGCGTTTGGCTGCTGGGGCCGAACCCGTTCGCCGTGGTCTTCGCCGTCCTGGCGATCGCCCGCCGCAAGAAGATCGTGCTCGGCGTTCGCCAGGACTATCCGGTCTACGTCAAGGCGCGCTACGCAGGACGCCGGAGATTTCAGGTCGTGGGGTGGATCATCGACGTGGCGTTCCGGGCGTTGGCGCGGTTCTTTCCGGTTGTGACCGTCGGCCCCGAGCTCGCGGCGACCTACTCACGAAGCCCCGCGGTTCTCGAGATCGCCGTTTCGCTGGTCGAGGAGGATGAGATCGTCGATCCCGAGGAAGCTGTGCGCCGCTCGTGGGACGGCGAGCATCGTGTCCTCAGCGTCGGCCGGCTCGAGGCGGAGAAGAACCCGCTCCTGCTCGCCCACGCGCTCGACCTCCTTTCCGGCGACGGCGACGACCGCTGGAAGCTGACCGTGTGCGGGGAAGGTCCGATGGAGGCCGATCTCGCGGCGGAGCTCGACCGGCTCGGGATCGCCGATCGAGCGGAGCTGCGGGGATACGTGTCTCGTGGTGACGGCCTGGGGGAGACGTATCGCAGCAGCCACGCCTTCCTTCACGTCTCCTGGACCGAGGGGCTGCCGCAGGTGCTGCTCGAGGCGTTCGCCGCCGGACTTCCGACGGTCGCCACCGACGTCGGCGGCATCCGTCAGGCCGTCGGCGACGCGGTCCTCTTCGTGCCGGCCGGCGATCCCGCCGCAGCCGCAGCGGCGCTGCGGAGGATCGCCGAAGATCCGGCACTTCGCGAGGAGCTCATCAAGGCCGGGAACGAGTACGTGACCACGCGCACCCTGGATCGCGAGTCGGAGCGGGTGGCGGAGTTCATAGTCGCCGAAACCGGCAGTGGCGACTGAGATGCGCGCTCTCGTGACCGGCGGCGCCGGCTTCATCGGCTCCAACCTCGCCGACCAGCTGACGGCCCGTGGAGCCGAGGTGCTCGTCGTCGACAACCTCTCGACCGGGCGTCGGGAGAACCTCGACGAGGCGCTCGAGTCGGGTGCTGCGCTCGTCGAAGGCGACGTCGCCGTCGCGCCGGAGTTCGACGAGATCGTCGACGAATTCGGTCCGGACCGCATCTTTCATCTCGCCGCTCAGGTGGACGTCCGAAAGGCTGTGGCAGATCCCGGCCTGGACGCCAGGATCAACGTCGTCGGCACCATCAACGTGCTCGAGGCCGCCCGACGCCACGAAGCGGCGGTCGTCTTCGCCTCGACGGGCGGCGCGATCTACGGCGAGGGGTCGGGTCGCGGCTTGCCGCTCGACGAGAAGGCTGCGAGCCTCCCGGAAACGCCCTACGGGGCCAGCAAGCTGACCGGCGAGATCTACCTGGATCTCTACCGTCGCCTGTATGGCCTCGCAGGCGTGGCGCTGCGCTTCGGAAACGTCTACGGACCGAGGCAGGATCCGCATGGGGAGGCCGGCGTCGTCGCGATCTTCTGCGGGTTGTTGCGGACCGGAGGCCCGCTCCGCGTGTTCGGTGACGGTGAGCAGACGCGGGATTACGTATTCGTCGCCGACGTCGTCTCCGCCTGCCTCGCCGCCGAGGAGGCGCTCTCGAGCCGGGGGAGCGGGGTCGACGGCCCTTACAACGTGGGCACCGGCATCGAGACGAGCGTCCTCGAGCTCGCCCGCCTGCTGGGAGCGGCGACCGGCGTCGACCCGAGCCTCGAGCACCATCCCGCTCGCACCGGCGAGGTCGATCGCATCTCGATCGACCCCTCGGCGTCCCGCCGCGATCTCGGCTGGGTGGCGGAGACCGGCCTCGAGACGGGGCTCGCCCGCACCGCAGCCGCGCTCGCCGGCGACCGCTGAGAGTCCGTCACGGCAGATCGAGCTCGAACTTGGACAGGTCCGCGGTGATCGCGTAGCGCTGGGCAGCGCTGTACAGCGGATGGCAGGAGGTGAGCACAAGCTGATCCCGGCCACGGTCTTCCACGATCTCCGTGTCGGTCGGGTCGACGATCTTCGTCTTCGTAACTACGTATGAGAAACGCCCGTACGGCATCTCCATCGTGATCGGGTCGCCGACGTCGATGTCGTCGATCCGGTTGAACGGCGCTCCATAGGTCGTGCGATGGCCGGCGATGGCGACCGTCCGCCCCTGTCCGGGCAGCGCCGAATCCGGATAGTGCCCCGGTCCCAGCTTCAGGTCGGCCTCGTCGGTGCCTTGAATCACCACGTGTTCGGCATCGATGGCGGGGATCGAGATCCGCCCGATCGGCTGGCCATCGCGGAGCCGCTCGCTGAACAGGTCCGCGAGCTGCTCGGCCTGGCGCGAGCCGGCTTCGCCGCGATCGCGAAGGTCGGCAACCTCGGGGTCGTCGATGAAGCTCGCACTGACGGCATCGAGCTCGTCGGATGCCTGCGCCTGGCGAATGGCGGCGTAGGCCGCGGAGAGGGGCTCTTTCCAGAGCAGGGTGGCGGCGACATCCGCCAGCAGCACCGTGCCCGCGGTGATCATCGCCACCGCCGCGATCCGAGCAAGCCGTCGCATCGAGGCCATGATGGCCGATCCACGGACGGCAGGGCGCCACCTGCAAGACTGCCCGTCCCGTGACCCCTCCGGCCGACCACAGAACCGCCCGTTACCAGGCCGACCCCGACCAGGTCAGCCGCGTTCTCCTGCTGTACTCGGGTGGCCTGGACACGAGCGTGATGCTGCACTGGATCCAGGCCCAGTACGGCGCCGAGGTGAGCACCCTGACGGTCGACCTGGGCCAGCCCGACCAGGACTGGACGGCGATCACCGACAAGGCGCGTGACATGGGCTCGGCCGAGACGCTGGTGGTCGACGCTCGCGAGGAGTTCTGTTCCGAGTACATCGCGCCGGCGATCCGCGCCAACGCGCTCTACGGCGGCGGCTATCCGCTGTTCACCGCCCTCGCGCGGCCGCTGATCGCGAAGGTCGCGGTCGAGGCGGCCCGCGAGCTCGGCTGCGACACGATCGCCCACGGGTGCACCGGCAAGGGGAACGATCAGGTCCGGATCGACGCGACCATCGCCGCGTTGGCCCCCGAGCTCAAGGTTCTGGCGCCGGTTCGGGAGTGGTCGATGGGGAGGGAGGAGGAGATCGCCTACGCACGGGAGCACCGGATCCCGGTCTCGGGGGGCACCCGGCAGGCCCCATACTCGATCGACGACAACCTCTGGGGCCGGTCCTCGGAGGGACGTGCGATCGAGGATCTCGACCAGCCGCCGCCCGCTGACGTCTTTCGCCTCGTGACGCGCCCCGAGGAGGCGCCGGACGAGCCCGAGTTCCTTCGTCTCGGGTTCGAGGCCGGACGTCCCGTCACCCTCGATGGCGATCGCCTCGACCTGATCGACCTGATCGACGAGGTCTCCGAGCGCGGTCGCCGCCACGGTGTCGGGATCGTCGACCACATCGAGGACCGGATCGTCGGCTTGAAGGTCCGCGACATCTACGAGGTGCCGGCGGCGGCGATCATCCTCAGCGCCCACAAGGACCTCGAAAAGCTCGTCTCGACCATCCATCAGAACAACTTCAAGGCGGCGCTCGACGACCGCTGGGCGTATCTCTGTTATGCCGGCCTCTGGCTCGAGCCCCTGCGCCAGGACCTCGACGCTTACATGGTCGCGGCGAACGAGTTCGTGACCGGCGAGATCACCGTCAAGCTCTACAAGGGCTCCGCGAGCGTCGTCACCCGCAGCTCGCCGTACGCGCTCTACGACAAGACGCTCGCCGGTTTCGGCGAGTCCGGCGGCGAGTTCAGCCAGCTCGCCAGCCCGGGGTTCATCGAGTTGTTCTCGCTGCAGACGAGAATGGCCCACGAGGTTCGGCGCCGCGAGCGGTAGCCTGCGACCATGACCTCGATCTACACCCTGATCGGCAGGTTGGTCGTCTACGCGGTTCGCCGCAAGTTCGGCGCGCGGCTACAGCTCGCCGGCGGGTTCGCGCTCATCGCGCTGGCCCTTGCCGGCGCCGTGGGTGCCTATCTGCTCGCTTCCAGAGAGCCGGCGGAGGGCTGAAGCAGCCTGTCGGTCGCTGAGTTGATCGCGTCCTCCAGGCCGGTGGGCGCGGGTCAATCCTCCCCGAAGACCCGATCGACGATCGGGTCCGGATCCTCGATCCCGTACCTGTTGGTCAGCTCGCTGGCGACCACCGTCGGGTCGGTGCCGTTGGCGGCGAGGCGACTCGCGTAGAGAATGGCGTCGATGGGGGCGGTACCGGGGCGATCGTCTTCGGGTTCCGCTTCGGAGGCGACTTTCGGCGTCCAGATGTCGGCCGCAGCCGGGGCCGGCGCAGGCTCGATCGCTATCGCGGGCGGGGGCGGGGGCGGGGGCGCGGTCGCCGGAGGGGGAGGAGGGGGCTCAGGGGCTGCACCGTTGCCCGGATCCGCCTCGCCCGGGTAGCCGCTGGGCGGAGGGACGAATCCGGAATGCTGGTTCGGTGGGGCTGGGACCGGTGCCTGCCATTCCGGGTGCTGCGCGACGGAGCGGGGTTGGGGCTGGGCGGCGAACGGGTCCGACGTCGCGGGTTGGGGCTGGGCGGCGAACGGTTCCGACATCGCGGGCTGCTCGAGCTTGTCGGTGACGGTGTTGATCGTGTCCTCCAGCGCCCGGATCATCTGCTCGGAGTGATCGCGGACGTTCGCGGCGTGCCGGAGCAGGTCGTCGGTCAACTCCGAAATCAGGCCGACCCGCTCGGCGGACAGGCGATCGGCCTTGCGCTGGGCCTCTGCGAGGTGGCGCCTGGCCTGCTCCTGGGCGTCGAGGCGAATCGCCTCCGCGGTCCGCTCGGCAGCCTCGATGACGGCCTGCATCTGGGTGGTCATCTGCTGCATCGTCGCCTGGACGTTCGCCGACGGGACTTGCGCGGAGGAATCGGTCCAGCGCATCGGGGCAGCTTCGGGGCCCTGCTCCTGCTCGGGGTTGTAGTCGCTCATCATCCGCCGTCGCTCCTCGCGCAAAATCCTTTTCGCCGGTCTCGATCCTGAACGTTACCTCGCGCGTTTCCTGTCCGACACCCATGGCGGAACGCTGAAGTCGGCGTTGCGCGCGATCTCGCGCCTGGACGAAGGCCCGGTCCGTCGCTCCTGCGAGGTCCGCGGGTTGGGCGGCCCGGCGCTCGGCGCCGACGAGGACGCGATCGGCCCAGGGGACGGGTCTTCCGCTAGGAATCCCCGATGACGCGGTCGACGATCGGGTCGGGATTCGCAATCCCGTACTCGCGTCGGAGCTCCTCCGCGATCCGGTCACGATCCTCACCGGCCATGGCCATCCGGGTCGCATGCTGCAGTGCCTCCTGCGACACGGCCACTTCGTCCAGTGGATTCGACCCGAACGGGGGCGGCCCCGGATCGTCGATCTGCGACCCGGAGGCTCCCTCGTCGCCGATCGCCTGCTCGGGCGGGGGTGGCGGAGCGGCATCCGGCGGTGGCGGAGGCGGGGGCGCCAGTCCTGCCGGCGGTGGCGGGGGCGGGGGCGGGGCTGACCCAACCGCCGGTTTCCAATCGGTTTCGGGCGGCTCCTCGGGTAGCCCGACCAGATCCGTGTAGCCGCCCGATCCGACGTCGGGCGGGGACGGTGGCGCGGGACTGGGCGCTGATGCCGACTCAACGTCCGGCGGGGAAGCCTCTACCGATTCCTCCGCGCCGTCGGCATCCGCATCTGAAGGTGCTTCGGCCTCGATTGGTGCCGACTCCGTCCCGCCGAGGATGTCCGCTTCCTCCGCATCCTCGACGAACGCACTCTGACCTCCGAAGTCAGGTGCCGGCTCACTTGGTGACCAAGCCGGTGAGGTCTCGCCGATGGGCGGCGGCGGTGGCGGCGGCGCGGCGGCCTCGGCGAACGGTGAGGAAAGGGGCGACGGAGGAGGGGGAGGAGGAGGGTGCAGCTGCGGTGCCACTCCGGGCGGATCCGCGGCCGGCAGCGGCTGACCGGCCGATGATGCGCCGAAGTCATCGGTCATGCCGGGCTGGTCGAGCTTCTCGGTGACGGAGGTGATCGCGTCCTCGAGCGCCCGGATCATCTGCTCGGAGTGGTCGCGCACCGTCGAGGCGTGACGCATCAGATCGTCGGTCAGCTCGGATATCAGCCCGACCCGCTCGGCGGTCAGGCGGTCGGCCTTGCGCTGGGCCTCGGCGAGGTGGCGCCGGGCCTGCTCCTCGGCGTCGAAGCGGATCGCCTCGGCGGCGCGCTCCGCCGCCTCGATGACCGCCTGCATCTGGTCGGTCATCTGCTGCATCGTCTGCTGCACGTTCGGTGACGGCATCGGACTCGTGGCGGCGGACCAGTCCGCCGGCCCCCCGGTCTGTTCCTGCGGGTTGTAATCGCTCACTGCCGCCTCCTCGTCTCGCTGATTTCGATTCTAGACCGGCTGCTCGGACCCGTTCGCGACGGCGCCCCCGGTCTCGATTCGGAACGTCACCTCGCGGGTCTCCGCGAGCCTGATCTCGACCGTGCGCCGGATCCCCTCCGGCCACGGCGGGATGCTGAAGTCCGCCTCGCGGGCGACCTCGGACAGCTTCAGCGCGTTCAGCGCCATCGCCTCCGCGAGCGCGGCATACGCGGTCTCGATCTGCCGCTGCTGGGCCTGGATCTGCATTTGCAGCTCCCGCAACCGGTTGATCCGGGCCGTCGCCAGGGCCCGGTCGGCGTCGCCGGCGAGCGCCGCGAGCTCACCCGCTCTGCGCTCGGCGTCGGCGAGGATCCGGTCGGCTTCGCCGCGCCTCGCGACCAGCGACGCGCGAACCTCCTCGCTGACCGAGATTCCCACGCGGCGCATCCTAGAAGCCGCGGGGGCGCCAAAACCGCGCACGCCATAGCCGCAAAAGCCGCGAATTGCAGATGCGGGCCCCGGCGGTTCGTGGTAGGACGTCCGCAGCGTGGCCGACCGAGGAGAGAAAACCGACCAGGGCGAGGAGGCCGAGCGCCGGATCGCCCGCGCCCGCTCGGCGATCGGGAAGAGCTTCGAGGAGCTGATCGCCCGCGGCGAGGACGGCTCGCCCACCCCGGAGCCGGTCGGCACCGGGACGACCTTGCCGCCCGACATCGAGGTCTTCGCCGGCGAGCGCAAGGGAATCCCAGCCGCAGACGTGCCGCCGGGCGCGAGCGCCGACGACATCGCCGCTTCGGTCGAGCGCCGCGTCTCCGCATGGGTCGACGGACGGGTTCGCGCCGCCGAGCGCAGGCTCGAGCTCCAGTCGGAGGCATTCGAGGCGGCGCTGGGAGAGGAGGCCGTCGGCGCCCGTCGCGCGACCGAGCAGGTCGAGGCCGTCAGGCGTTCGCTGGCCGCCGCCGCCGACCAGGCTCTGACGGAGGTCTCCGCTGCCGTCTCCGACGCCCGCGAGCAGCTCAGCGGCGAGGTCCGCGAGCGCGTCGACTCGGCGCTGAAGGAGGCCGAGCTGCGGGTCCGCTCGCTCGGCACGGCGATGCAGGACGAGTTCCGGAGCTCGGTGCTCGAGGCGAACCGGATGCGGATCGACGAGGCGGTCGGGGACGCGACCGCGGCCCTGCACCAGGCCGCCGAGATTGAGCGCGAAGACCTTCGCCGCGAGCTCGGCGTCCAGATCGCCGAGGCCCGCTCGGAGATGGCCGCCGACGTCGACCTCAGGGTCCAGCAGGAACTCGGGGCCGCACTCGGCCGGGTCGACGGGGAGGGCAAGCGCGCCGTCGCCGAGGCGACGACCGCCGCCGCGGCGAAGGCCGCCGCCGAGGTCGAGGAGCGGATGCCCGCGCTCGAGGAGCGGATCGACCGCGGGGCCGAGGATCAGCGCGCCGCCATCGAGGCCCGCTTCGGTGCCGCCGAGGCGGCGCTGCGCTCGCGGATCGGAGCCGCCGTCGACGAGGCCGCCGGCGAGCAGGACCGCCGCCTGCGGGACGAGGCCGCGGCGCACCGCAAGCGCATCAACGAGGAGCTCGCCGCCGCGCTCGCGAGCACCGCCGACGAGCTCCGCCGCCAGCTGGAGTCCGAGCGTGAGGGAGCCCGGCGCGAGTTCGGCGCCGCCGCCCGGACCGAGATCGCCGCCGCGGTCGAGCGGCTCGACGACCTTCACTCCGCCGCCGTCCGCGACGCCCGGGACGCGGCCGAGGCGATCGCGGCGAGCCGCCTCGCCGACGCCCGCGACGGGCTCACCGGCGACCTCCAGCGCGTCCACGACGAGGCCCGGGCCGATATCGAGCGCAGCCTCGGCGGCGTCGACGCCCGGATCTTCGGCCTCTTCGACGGCCTCCGTGACGAGCAGGCCGCCGACGCCGCCGCCCGCGAGGACGAGGCGCGGCGCCGGGCGGAGGCCCGGGCGGCCGAGCTCGGCGAGCAGCTCGGCGCGCGGGTCGAGCGTGACGTCTCCCGCCGCTTCGCCGAGGCGGAGGCGACGCTCGAGGCGGCGAACGCCGATGCCGCGGAGCGGATCCGCTCCGACGCGCGCCAGGGCGCCGAGTCCGCGATCGCCCGCGAGGTCGCCAAGGGCGAGGCCCGGCTCAGCGCCGCGACCGAGCGCCTCGACTCGCTCGCGATCGAGAAGGTCGACGCCGGGATCGAGGCCGCGGAGCAGCGGCTGGTCGACCGGCTCGCCGCTCGCCAGCTCGAGGCGCAATCGCTGCTGGACCGCCGGTTCCGCTCGCTCTCCGACGAGCTGTCGGCCGGTCTCGCAGACGAGTCCCGCCGGGCCGCCGGCGAGGCCGCCGAGCAGGCGCGCGCCGAAGCCGCGTCCGGCCTGGCGGCCGATGCGGATGCCGCCGTGGCCAGCGCGGTCGAAGCGGCGCGCGGCGAGCTCGACCGCGCCGCCGCCGAGGCGGCGCGCACGGCGCTGGCCGACGAGTCGAAGCGGGTCGGCGAGGAGCTCCAGCAGGCGATGGCCGCGAGCGCCGACGAGCAGATGCGGGCGATCCGCGAGGAGAACTCGCGGGCCAGCTACCGCGACCACAACCGCCGCGCCGAGGCGGCCGCGACCGCCCAGCTCGCCCGCTCCATCGACGCGCTCAAGGCGCAGAGGGCCGAGCTCGCCGCCTCGCTCGAGACGGCCGCAGGTGTCTCGCAGGAGCGCCGCAGCGCCATGCTCGACGCTCAGGCGACGGCGTCGCAGAGCGCCATCGAACGGGGACTGGCGGGGGCGATGGCCGGCCTCGACGCCCATGCGGAGGAGCTGCGCAAGCGGACCGAGGCCGACGTCGAGCGCAGCGCCGCCGAGACCGTCGCCGCCGAGTTCGAGCGGCGGACCACGGCCCTCGAGCAGCGGGTCGGCTCGCAGATGGCCGCCGGCGAGGAGCGCGCCGCGGCACGTCTCGCGGCCGCCGTCGCCGATGCCGAGCGCAGGCTTGCCGCGGTCGAAGACGCACAGGCCCGCGAGGAGCGGGTCCGCGAGCGGACCGCGAGCGCCGAGCGGGAGGCCGCCGAGCGCGTTCGCGAGGCCGAGCAGCGGCTCGTCGACGTGCTCGCCAAGGTCAGCGCGGCCGAGCAGCGCCAGAGCTGACCGAAGGGTTCCGCAAAACGCGGAGATCGCCTCCGCGAAGGCCCGCCGGGGGCCGGTTGGCATCCACCCCCCTTGCCATGATGGCCCGGTGAGCACTACGCCCGCACAGCAGGCAGCGCATCTGCACGTCCACAGCGAGTACTCGCTGCTCGACGGCGCCAACAAGATCGACGCGATGGCGGCCCGCGCGGCGGAGCTCGGGATGCCCGCGCTCGGGCTCACGGACCACGGCGTGATGAACGGCTCGGTCGAGCTCTTCAAGGCTTGCGGGGACCACGGGATCAAGCCGATCATGGGCCTCGAGGCCTACCTCGTCGACGACATCGAGGAGATCAAGCAGAAGACGAAGTGGGAGAGGAATCACCTGACGCTCCTCGCGGCGAACGAGACCGGCTTCAAGAACCTGGTCAAGCTCAGCTCCGCCGGCTTCCTCGAGGGCTTCGCCCGCGGCAAGGCGAACGTCGACCCGCGGCTGCTCGAGCGCTACTCGGAGGGCGTGATCGCCCTGACCGGCTGCCTCGCCTCGCGCTTCTGCCGCCGCCTCGTCGAGGACCGCCCCGACGACGCCCGCTCCCACGTCGACGACCTCCTGCAGATCTTCGGCGGCGAGAACGTCTACTTCGAGCTCCAGGTCAACGGGATCCCCGAGCAGGACAAGGCGAACGAGGGGATCGCCCGGGTCGCCCGCGAGCTCGGCAAGCCGCTCGTCGGGACCGCAGACGTGCACTACCTGCGGCGCGAGGACTACCGCAACCACGCGGCGCTGCTCTGCGTGCAGACGAAGTCCACGCTCGAGGCGCCGAAGATGAGCTTCGACACGAACGAGTTCTATCTCAAGACCGCGGAGGAGATGTACGAGTCGTTCTCGCCCTGGCCGGAGGCGATCCCGAACACGCTCGAGATCGCCGAGCGCTGCAGCGTCGACATCGCCCTCGGCGAGCTGCTGCTCCCGAAGTTCCCGACCCCGGACGGCTCCGAGCCCGAGGAGATGCTGCGCCGCGTCGCCGCGGAGGGCCTGCGCCGCCGCTACGGCGACCCGCCGCCGGCGGCGGCGGTCGAGCGGCTCGAGTTCGAGCTCGGGGTGATCGAGGAGATGGGCTTCCCGTCCTACTTCCTGATCGTCTGGGACTTCGTCCGCTACGCGAAGGAGAACGGCGTCGCGGTCGGGCCGGGCCGCGGCTCGGCGGCAGGCTCGATCGTCGCCTACAGCCTCGGGATCACCGACCTCGACCCGCTCGAGAACGACCTCCTGTTCGAGCGCTTCCTGAACCCGGCCCGCCGGTCGATGCCCGACATCGACATCGACTTCTCGGTCCGCGGCCGCGAGCGCGTGATCCGCTACGTCACCGACAAGTACGGGCGCGAGTCGGTCGCGCAGATCGTCACCTTCGGCAAGATGGCGCCGCGCGCCGCCACCCGCGACGCCGCCCGCGTGCTCGGCTTCGACTACGGCACCGGCGACCGGATCGCGAAGCTGATCCCGGAGCCGATCATGGGCCGGAGCCCGAGCTTCGACGAGTGCCTGAAGGACGGGGAGGACCTGAAGAAGGCGTACGACACGGAGACCGACACCCGGCAGATCGTCGACACCGCCCGCGGCCTCGAGGGGATCGTCCGCAACCACTCGATCCACGCGGCCGCCGTCGTCATCGCCGACCGGCCCCTGCAGGAGGTCGTGCCGCTGCAGCTGGCCGAGGACCGCGGCGCCGCCAAGGACGGCGAGCGCTCCTACAAGATCGTCACCCAGTACTCGATGAACCCGGTCGAGGAGATCGGGCTGCTGAAGATGGACTTCCTCGGCCTCCGCAACCTCGACGTGATCGAGGACGCGGTCGAGATCGTCGCGCGCTCGCGCGGCGTCGACCTCGACGTCGAGAACCTGCCGCTCGACGACGAGAAGACCTACGAGATGCTCCGGGCCGGCGACTCCGTCGGCGTCTTCCAGCTCGAGTCGGAGGGAATGCGCGACGCCCTGCGCCAGGTCAAGCCGACGGAGTTCGGCGACATCGTCGCGCTCGTCTCGCTCTACCGGCCGGGGGCGATGCGCTACATCGCCGACTACGCGAAGGGCAAGCGCGATCCGAGCTCGGTGCGCTTCCAGGACGAGCGCCTGCGCCCGATCACCGAGGCGACCTACGGCTGCTGCATCTACCAGGAGCAGCTGATGGAGATCTCGAAGCAGATCGCCGGCTTCAGCCCCGCCCGCGCCGACGATCTCCGCAAGGCGATCGGCAAGAAGAAGCGGGACATGATGGCGACGATGGAGGCCGAGTTCATGGAGGGCGCGGGCTCCTCCGGGACCGACCCGGCCGTCTCCCGGGACCTCTGGAACCTGATGACCGCGGCCGCCGATTACTCCTTCAACAAATCGCACGCGGCCTGTTACGCGCTGATCGCCTACCGGACCGCCTACCTGAAGGCGAACTTCCCGGCCGAGTACATGGCGGCGGTGATCAGCTCGGTGATGTCGACGAAGGACAAGGTGCCGTTCTTCGTCAACCGCTGCGAGGAGATGGGCATCGAGGTGCTGCCGCCCGACGTCAACATCTCCGACCACGGCTTCGTCGTCTCCGGCAACAAGATCCGCTTCGGCCTCGACGCGGTCAAGAACGTCGGCTACTCCGCGGTCGAGGCGATCCTGAAGGCGCGCGAGGAGCGCCCGTTCGACTCGCTCTGGGACTTCTGCGAGCGGGTCGACTGCCGCGCGGTCAACAAGCGCGCGATCGAGTGCCTGATCAAGTGCGGCGGCCTCGACTCGACCGAAGCGAGCCGCAAGGCGATGCTCGCCGTGCTGCCGCAGGCGCAGTCGGCGGGGCAGAAGTCGCAGGACGACGCCCAGCGTGGGCAGGCTTCGATCTTCGCCCTCGACGAGGGTTCGGCCGGGGCCGGGATGCGCTCCCAGCACGCGCCGATCCTCGGCGAGGAGTTCGAGCAGCGCGAGTTGCTGGCGATGGAGAAGGAGACGATGGGGACGTTCCTCTCCGACCACCCGCTCTCGCAGGTCCGCGAGGCGCTTCGCGTCCGCGCCGACTGCACGCTCGCCGAACTCGACAAGCGTCCCGACGGCGCGACCGTGACCGTCGGCGGGATCGTCGCCGAGGCGAAGAAGATCCGGACCAAGACCGGCAACACGATGATGTTCGCCACCCTCGACGACCTCGAGGGACGGGTCGAGATGATCATCTTCGCGAAGACGCTCGAGGCCAACGGCGACGTGATCGACACCGATGCGGTGCTGCTCGTCCGCGGCCGGGTCGACCGTAAGGACCGCGGCGAGATCAAGCTCGTCGTCCACGACGCCGAGCCGTTCGAGCCCTCGAACGCCGAGGTCGAGACCGCCAAGGAGAAGGTCCGCGAGCTCGACAAGCCGCTGACGTTCCCGCTCCAGCTCGACGCCGCCGAACACGACCCGGCGATCATCGAGGAGCTGAAGTCGGTGTTCGCGAGCTTCCCCGGCGACGCCGAGGTCGTCCTCGAGATGAAGACCCGCGAGGGGGTCCGCAGGCTCCGCTTCGGCAGCGCCTACCGGGTCGACGCATCGGTCGGCCTGCGGGCCGAGATCGAGGACCTGCTCGGGCAACCTCCGATCGCGGCTTGAGCCGCTCCGACCGGCGGGCCCTTTAGGGCCCGGAACTAGAATCCGGGCATGGGAGCAAGCGCACCAGCGGAGCTCGTATCGCCTGCCGGGGAGTGCCGAAGCTGTCGCACCTTCTGCGACAAGCTGATCGAGCCCCGCGACTGTCTCGCGATGCGCTGTCCGTACCTCTGGAGCTACGTCGACGGGCCGACCGGGCGCCGCTTCATGGGGTGCGTGCAAAAGGTGTTCCGGGGTGAGCTCGACGTCGCCGGATTCGAGGCGGCCGAGCGCAACGGCGGCTTCGGCGGGATCAAGATGACCGGCGATCCGCTCCCGCAGTGCCAGTTCCGGGTCGAGCCCGCCTTCGAGGGGGACGGGCCCGCACACACCTGCCTGAACCCGTCGTTCTTCGACATCAACGACCCGGCGGAGTTCGACCTCCGCACCGGGCTCCGCCTCGCGGGTTAGCTACCGGGCCCGCAGGCCCTCGGCGCGGAAGGCCTTCGCGCGCGCGATCTCGGCGGCGTCGGTGCCCTTCTTTTCCGGGCCTGGGGTCTCGAGCAGCGCCGGCAGGTCCTCGAATCGGGGCTCCGAGAGGAACGTCGCGATCCCGCGCTCGCCCATCTCGCCCTCGCCGACGTTCGCGTGCTTGTCGCGGTTGGCGCCCATCGGGACGGCGCTGTCGTTGACGTGCAGGCAGCGGAGCCGATCGAGGCCGACGACCCGGTCGAGGTCGTCGACGACGACCGACAGCTGCTCCGGCTCGACGATCTCGAAGCCGCTGGCGAACAGGTGGCAGCAGTCGATGCAGATCCCGATCCGCTCGCCGGCGCCGGCGGCGTCGACCAGCATCTCGAGCTCGTCGAAGTCGCGGCCGAGGGGGCCGGTCGTCCCGGCGGTGTTCTCGAACAGGACCGGACAGGACTCGGTCTCCGCCAGCGCCTCCCGCACGAGCGCCCCCGAACGCGCGACGGCCTCCTCCAGCGGATCCTTCTTGCGTGAGCCGGCGTGGAGGACGACGCCGTCGGCGCCGATCGCGTCGCCGACCCGGAGCGCGTGGGTCAGCGACGCCAGCGACTTCTCGGCGATCTCGGGATCGGGGCTGCAGGTGTTGATCAGGTAGACGGCGTGGATCACGACCGACTGCAGCTGCGAGGCCGCGAACGCCTCGTTGAAGGCGGCGTAGTCATCGCCGGTGAAGTTGGTCGGCCGCCAGGCCCGCGGGCTCTGGTGAAAGATCTGGATCGCGTCGCAGTCGCGCTCGACGCCGCGCTCGACGGCGTGGACGAGCCCTCCGGCCGTCGAAACATGGGCGCCGATCAGCATCAATCGGCCTCGAATCCGCTTGCGGAGTGCATTTGCCGGACCCTACCGACAGAGCGGGGGAGGAGCCGGTTCGACCTGGATCCGGCCCGTTCCGGCGATTCGGGCATGCAATCGGCGGAGGCCGCTCCCCCGTCCTTGGGACGACCCCCGCCACCGCCCATCGGAATGGCTTGGGCGATCTACCTTGACAACGCCGCGGCCGGGTGAATGTCAGGGCGCATCTTCGAAGACCGCAAGCGTGACGTTTCACCGGCTCGATACCGCCGTTTGAACCGGCGCAGGGCCCCAGCCGGCTGCTATAGGGTTCCGCGCCACTCAGGCGATGCAGAAGTCGCGAATCAGGTCGGACCCGCTGGGGAGCGGACGACACGGGGGATTGGATGGGTCAATTGAACCGAAGCATGAGGCTGGCGTTTCTGGGCTGTCTTTGCCTGCTCGCGTCATCTCCAGCGGTCGCGCAGGCGCTGCCGCCCCGCTTCACCGACACGACGGCGTTCACGGGCTTGACGAGCCCGACCGCAATCGCCTTCGCGCCCGACGGGCAGGTCTTCGTCGCCGAGAAGAGCGGCTTGATCAAGCTCTACAGCGGACTCGACGACACGACCGCGACCGTGTTCGCAGACCTCCGAACCGAGGTCTACAACCTTGGTGATCGTGGGCTGCTCGGGATGGTGCTCGACCCCCAGTTCCCATCCCGTCCCTACGTCTATGTCTCCTATGTCTACGACGCGGAGATCGGTGGGACGGCCCCCCGCTGGGGGACGCCAGGTCAGAGCAGCGATCCGTGCCCGACCCCGCCGGGACCCACCGCTGACGGCTGCATCGCCAGCGGCCGGCTTTCCCGGCTCACCGCGTCGGGCGATACGGCGAGCGCCGAATCCGTGCTGATCAATGACTGGTGCCAGCAGTATTGGAGCCACTCGATCGGCGACCTGGCCTTTGGTGCTGACGGCTCGCTCTTCATGAGTGCCGGCGACGCCGCCTCCTACAGCTTCACCGACTACGGGCAGCGTGGCGACCCGCTCAATCCCTGCGGCGACCCGCCGGCCGGAGTCGGCGGCGTGCAGACGCCCCCGACCGCCGAGGGTGGGTCGCTGCGGGTCCAGGACATGCAGACGAGCGGGGATCCGCTCGGCCTCGACGGCACCGTTATCCGCGTCGACCCCGACACCGGCCGCCCGATCCCGGACCTTCCCGGGGAGACCGACCAGTCGGTGCTGAACGAGAAGCGGATCGTCGCCTACGGGTTCCGCAACCCGTATCGGATCGCGGTCCGACCGGGAACGAACGAGGTCTGGGCCGGCGACGTCGGCTGGACGCGCTTCGAGGAGATCGACCGGATCATGCCGGGCACGACCGCCAACTTCGGCTGGCCGTGCGTCGAGGGCAACGGACGGCCCGCGAGCTGGGAGAGCCTGCACCTGAACCTATGCACGAACCTGTATGAGAGCGGCGACGGGGAAGCGCCGTACTTCACTTACGACCACGCCGCCAAGATCGATCCGGGCGATCCCTGCGCCACCACGAACGGGTCCTCATTGAGTGGGCTCGAGTTCTACGAACCCAACTCCGGCTCGGCCGCGTTCCCGACCGCCTACGATCGGGCGCTGTTCTTCGCCGACTATGCGCGCGACTGCATGTGGGTGATGCCGGAGGGCACGAACGGACTTCCCGATCCATCCCGGGCCAGCCACTTCGGCGTCGTGGCAGGACCGGTCGACCTCGAGTTCGGGCCCGACGGGGCCCTCTACTACGCCGCGCTCGGTGACTACTCGACCCCGGGCGCCGGCTCCATTCACCGGATCGCCTACGAGAGCGACAACCGGGCCCCGGTCGCCGGTGCGACGGCTGCTCCCGATCACGGTGTCGCCCCGCTGA
>JADFCZ010000078.1 GCA_018263295.1 Conexibacter sp. | reverse complement strand
CTCGCGCGCCGCCGCGATGACGCGCCCGACCGGTTCGGACTGGACCAGGCCACCGTCCGTGTACCAGAGCTGGCCGTCGTCTGGGAGATCGACGATTCCCTGTGCCTCATAGCCGTCGCGATCGCTGCTTCGATCCATCAGGCGGGGAGGGAACACGCCGGGGTGCGACGCGGATGCAAGCGCGAAGTCGAGCGGTGAGCCCCCATCGGGCTCGATGATCTGCTCGGGCCCGCCACAGCACTCGAGCTCGAACCGCTTCCAGTCCGCGAACGTCGAGGCGCGGGCGGGGCGATCATCGCGGAGCCCGGCGATCTCGTAGGTCAGCCCCCGGAGCCCGGTCAGCTGGACGAGCAGAGTCAACGGTCCCTCCTGAGCCATGTCGGGATCCGCGTCCGACCCGTCGAGCAGGTCGGGAAAGCGCTCGCGCACCCCCTCGAGGCTGAGCGGACCGTCGGCATCGCCCTCCTGAAGCACCGTCAGGTCGATCTCCTCGACCCAGGCCCGTGAAAGCAGGTTCGGCCCGTCCGCCCCTTCGAGCAATGAATAGGCGGCGAGGAGGCCGACCAGCGATCCGGCCGAGGCCCCGCCGATGGCGTCGATCCGAATGTCGGAGTCCTCCTCGCACCGAGCGTGGCGGAATCCGGCGAGCAGCGCCGCGACCGCTCCGGCCTGAAACGCCCCGAGGGAGGCGCCCCCCGACAGGGTCAGCGAGACGCGGAGGTCAGCCATCCCCGCCGGTCAGCCGTCGATCCAGGGCATCATCGAGCGCAGGTCGGAGCCCACCTGCTCGATCTGCTTGCCCTTCGCCTCGTTGCGCATCCGGTCGAAGTTCTCGCCGCCGGCGCGGTTCTCGGCGATCCACTCCTTGGCGAAGTCGCCGGACTGGATCTCGCTGAGGATCTGGCGCATGGCGGCGCGGGTCTCGTCGGTGATCACGCGCGGGCCGCGGGTCATATCGCCGTACTCGGCCGTGTTCGAGATCGAGTGCCGCATGCCCTGCAGCCCCTTCTCGTACATCAGGTCGACGATCAGCTTCAGCTCGTGGAGGCACTCGAAATAGGCGAGGCGGGGGTCGTAGCCGGCCTCGACGAGGGTCTCGAAGCCCGCCTGGACGAGCTCGCTGGTGCCGCCGCAGAGGACGGCCTGCTCGCCGAAGAGATCGGTCTCGACCTCGTCCTTGAAGGTGGTCTCGATGACGCCGGCCCGGGTGCCGCCGATTCCCTTCGCGTAGGCGAGGACGAGGTCGCGGGCATCGCCGGTCTCATCGGCGTGGACGGCCATCAGACAGGGAACGCCGCGCCCGTCCTGGTACTGGCGCCGGACGAGGTGGCCCGGACCCTTCGGGGCGACGAGGCCGACGTCGACGCCCGCGGGCGGGGCGATCTGGTCGAAGTGGATCGCGAAACCGTGGGCGAACATCAGCAGGTTGCCGGGGGCGATCCCGTCGGCGATGTCGGACTCCCAGATCTCGGCCTGTCTCTCGTCGGGTAGGAGGATCATCACGACGTCGCCGCGGCTGGCGGCGTCGGCCACGTCGAGGACCTCGAGGCCCTCGGCCTCCGCCTCGGCTCGGCTGGAGGAATCCGGGCGCAGCCCGACGACGACGTCGACGCCTGACTCCTTCAAGTTCAACGCGTGGGCGTGCCCCTGCGAGCCGTACCCGAGGATCGCGACGGTCTTGCCCGCGAGCGGCTCGAGAGTCGCGTCGTCCTCGTAGATCATCGTGCTGTCGTGGCTCATCTGGGCCTTCCGTTCGTCGTTCGCTCTCTCGTTCACCGGCGTGTCCGGTCCGGCGCGGCAGCCTACAGGTCGTCCGGTGATCTAAACGAGCAGGCGGCGCAGGACCTTGCCCGAGCCCGTACGCGGCAGCTCGGGAACGAACTCGATCGTCTTCGGGACCTCGTGCGGGGCCAGCCGCGACCGCGCGTGGGCGATCAGCTCCTCGCTCCCCAGACCGTCGGCGGCGACGACGAACGCGGTCACGACCTGCCCCCACTCCCGGTCCTCGCGCCCGGCCACGGCCACTTCGGCCACGCCCGGATGGGCGAGCAGCGCCGCCTCGACGCGATGCGGCCGGACGTTCTCGCCGCCGCTGACGATCAGATCGTCGCGACGGCCCTCGACCCAGAGGTAGCCCTCGCCGTCGAGGCGCCCGAGGTCGCCGGTATGCAGCCAGCCGTCGTCGGCGAGGGCCGCGGGGGCCACCGTCGGCCCACGGACGAGGATCTCGTCGTCGGCGATCCGGACGTCGGTTCCCGGCAGCGGCCTGCCGGCCGAGCCGATCCTCGTCTCCGCCTCCGACGGACCCAGGGTGCAGACCTGCGAGCAGGCCTCGGTCAGCCCGTAGGTCTGGACGACCGTGGCGCCGCGCCCGAGCGCCTCCTCGAGCACCTCCGCCGACACCGGCCCGCCGCCGATCAGCAGCAGCCGCGGCTCCTCGACGGCGGCACCTGCGTCGAGCAGGCGGACCAGCTGGGTCGGGACCAGCGAGACGATGGTCGCCTCGCCGTCCTCCAGCGCGGCCGCGACCCGGTCGAGGTCGAAGCCGGGGTGGATCACGGCCGCGGTCCCGTAGATCGCGGACCGGAGCAGGATCGTCAATCCGCCGACGTGGTTGAGCGGTAGGCAGCAGAGCCAGCTGTCGTCCCGTTCGACCCCGAGGTTGAGAGCGCTCCCAAGCGCGCTCCAGAGGTGGTTCCCCGCGGTCAGCAGGACCGGCTTCGGCGCGCCGGACGTGCCGCTGCTGAGCACGCGGGTCAGCGGCAGGGCCGCGTGGCGGGTGAACGAGGGCCACGCCTCCCGGCGCGATCGCGCCCGCTCGACCTGCGCCTCGTCGAGGAAGATCGTGCCCGGTTCGACGTCGACGCCCTCGCGACCGGACGGCGGCATCGACTGGACCACGGAGCCGGCGAGGATCGCCCCGTGGAGTGCGACCGCGTGCGGGACGCCGGCGGGAAGGTCGAGCCCGACCGGGTCGCCGATCCCGACTCCGGCGTCCGCGAGGGCCGCCGCGACCGAGCCGGCCTCCTCGCGCAGCGTTGCGTAATCGAGCGATTCGCCCTCATCGGACAGCGCGGTCGTTCCCGGATGCGTCCGGGCGCTGTGGTCGAGCCAGTCTGTGGGGGCTTCGTGCATGGCGAAAAGGCCGTCGGGGTCGGCCGTCTGGCTATCGTTGCCGACATTGTTGCGCCGGGGGCTCCCGGCCCCCACGACGAGACTGCGAGCAGATGCCAGAACGCCACAAGGACGCCCCGCCCGAAGCCGACCTCTACGCGCCGATCGAGTGGGAGAGCGCCGGCGAGTACGAGGACATCCTCTACGACGTCGGCGACGGGATCGCCCGGATCACGATCAACCGGCCGGAGCGCCGCAACGCGTTTCGCCCCCCCACCCTCGCCGAGCTCCGCGACGCCTTCACCCGCGCCCGCGACAACCTCGACGTGGGCTCGATCATCTTCACCGGCGCCGGCGATCAGGCGTTCTGCTCCGGCGGCGACCAGAAGATCCGCGGCGACGACGGCTACATCGGCTCCGACGAGGTCGCGAGCCAGGGGGTCGGGCGGCTCGACGTCGGCGACCTCCACGTCCAGATCCGCCGGACCCCGAAGCCGGTGGTCGCGGCCGTGGCCGGCTACGCGGTCGGCGGCGGTCACATCCTCCACCTCGTCTGCGACCTCACGATCGCCGCCGACAACGCGAAGTTCGGGCAGACCGGCCCCCGCGTCGGCAGCTTCGACGGCGGCTTCGGCGCCGGCCTGCTGGCGCGCCAGATCGGCGCCAAGCGCGCGAAGGAGATCTGGTTCCTCTGCCGGCTCTACGACGCCGACGAGGCGTTCGCGATGGGCCTTGTCAACGCCGTGGTCCCCACCCCGGATCTCGAGCGCGAGGCGGTCGCCTGGTGCCGCGAGATGAGTCACCTCTCGCCGCTCTCGCTGCGGCTGCTGAAGTCGAGCTTCAACGCCGCCGAGGACGGCATCACCGGGCTCCAGCAGCTCTCCCACGACGCGACGCTCCTCTTCTACATGAGCGAGGAGGGCCAGGAGGGCCGCAACGCCTACCAGGAGCGCCGCGCTCCGGACTTCTCGAAGTTCCCGCGCCGCCCCTGAGATGAACGGCCTGCGCACCTGGGCGATGGCCGCGAGGCCGCGGACCCTGCCGGCGGCGATCGCCCCGGTGCTGGTCGGCAGCGCCGCCGCCTGGGCGTGGTTCCCCGACGCCTCGTCCCAGTTCAGCTGGGGCCGCTTCGTCGCGGCGATGATCGGCGCGATCTTCATCCAGATCGGCACGAACCTGGCCAACGACTACTCCGACGCCAAGCGCGGCGCCGACACGGTCGACCGGCTCGGCCCGGTGCGGGTCACCGCGGCCGGCCTGGTCGCGCCCAGGCGCGTCCTCTACGCGACCTGGCTCGCGTTCGGCATCGCCGCCCTCGCCGGGCTCTACCTGGTCACCCAGGTCGGCCCGGAGATCCTCGCGATCGGGATCCTCTCGATCGCCGCCGGCGTCCTCTACACCGGCGGGCCGAAGCCCTACGGCTACGAGGGGCTCGGCGAGGTCTTCGTCTTCGTCTTCTTCGGGCTCGTCGCCGTCAACGGCTCCTACTACGTTCAGCTCGAGGACCTGCATGCCCTGCCGGTCCTGCTCTCGATCCCGATCGGCCTGCTCTCGGCCGCGATCCTCGTCGTCAACAACGTCCGCGACATCGACACCGACCGCCGCGCGGGCAAGCGGACGCTGGCGGTGCGGATCGGCCGCGAGCGGAGCCGCGACCTCTACGTGGCGATGATCGCCGCCTCCTACGTCCTGCTGCCGATCGCGCTGGTCTTCGGCGACGGCTCCGGCTGGGCGATGCTCGGGCTGCTCAGCATCCCGCTCGCCGTGCCGCCGATTCGCGCCGTGCGCGAACGCACCGACGGGCCGGCGCTGAACGGAGCCCTCGCCGGGACCGGCGCGCTGCTCGCCGTCTACGCGCTGCTCGTCGCCGTCGGCCTGCTGATCTGAGCGGCTCGATGCGGATCGCGTCCTTCGAGGTGATCCCGGTCGGCCTTCCCTTCGCGCGGACCTACGCGACCGCGACCGGGCGGCTCGATCGCCGCGAGATGCTGATCCTCCGGCTCGACTCCGGCGAGGGCGCCGCCGGCTGGGGGGATGCCGTCCCGATGAGCCTTCGCGGTGGCGCCGGGATCGCCGAGGTCGCCGCCGGCCTCGAGCGGGCCTGCGAAGCGCTGGCCGGGGCCGAGCTCGACCCCGATCCGCGTCGCGCCGCGGCCGCGGCCCTCGAACGAGCGGTGGAGGCAGGCGCCCGGGGACCGGCGCTGAGCGCGATCGACGTCGCCCTGCTCGACCTCCTCGGCCGCCGCGACGGCGTGCCCGCCTGGCGCCTGCTGGGTGCCGCCGGCCCCTCGGCGGTCGTCTGCAACGCCACGATCGGCGCCGATGCCCCGGCCGAGGCCGCGGCCGCCGCCGCTGCGGCCGCCGGCTCCGGCTTCGAAACGGTGAAGGTCAAGGCGGGCGACGAGAGCGACGTCGAGCGGGTGCTGGCGGTCCGCGCCGCCTGCGGACCGGAGAGCCGGCTGCGGGTCGACGCAAACGGCGCCTGGACGGTCGCCCGAGCCCGCGAGCGACTCGAGGCCATGGCTCCCGCGGGGCTGGAGCTCGCCGAACAGCCCTGCGCGACGGTCGCGGAGCTCGCCGAGCTCCGCGCCTCGACGCCGGTGCCGATCGTCGGCGACGAGTCGGTCAACGACCGGGCCGAGGCCGCGGCAGCGATCGCTGCGGGGGCGATCGACGCGGCGACGCTGAAGCTGGCGAAGGTCGGCGGCCCACGTGCGGCCCTGGAGATCGCCGAGGCGGTCCCCGCCTACCTCTCCAGCGCCCTCGACAGCGCGATCGGAATCGCCGCCGCCGCCCACACCGCCGCGGCACTGCGCGGCGACGGGTTCGCTGCCGGTCTCGCCCACGGGCTGGCGACCTCGCCGCTGTTCGCGGACAATGTCGCCGATGACGGCCCCTTCACCGGACCTGAGATCGAGCTCGGGCCGGCGCCCGGCCTCGGCGTCGAGGTCGACCGCGACGCGCTCGAACGGCTGCGGCTGACGTGATCGACACGACGAACCGAAACACCGCCCTCGCCTCGGCCCTCGTCGAGGAGCTCGCCCGCGCCGGCGTCGCGCTCGCCTTCCTCTCCCCCGGTTCCCGCTCCTCGCCGATCGCGCTCGCGCTCGACCGCGAGCCCGGGATCGAGCTGCGGGTGATCCTCGACGAGCGGAGCGCCGGCTTCGCCGCCCTCGGCGCCGCGCTCGCCTCCGGGTCGCCGGCGATCGTCGCCTGCACCAGCGGTTCGGCCGCCGCCAACCTCCACCCCGCCGTCGTCGAGGCGGATCAGGCGGGCGTGCCGCTCCTCGTCCTCACCTCCGACCGGCCGTCCGAGTTGCGCGACATCGGCGCCGGGCAGACGATCGACCAGATCGGCCTCTACGGGACGGCCTCCCGCTGGTTCTGCGAGGTCGGGACTCACGATGCCGACGACGCCGGGCTCCTGCACATGCGCGCGACGGGGTCCCGGGCCGCCGCCGAGGCGCGGCTCGGCCGCGGCCCCGTGCACCTGAACCTCTCATGGCGCGACCCACTCGGGCCCGATCCACGTCCCGATGACGTCACCGCCGGCGACGAGCTCGCTCGCGAGGGCCGCTCCGGCGGCCGCCCGCTGACCACGGGCATCGCCGGGCGCGAGCCGTCGGCGGATCTGGCCGATGCCCTCACAGGTGCCGTCGCGGGAGCGGAGCGCGGGCTGATCGTCGCCGGGCGCCTTCCAGACCGGTCGCTGAACGAGCCGATCGCCGAGCTCGCCGCCCGGACCGGGTTCCCGGTGCTCGCCGACGCCACCTCTCAACTCCGCTTCGGCACCCACGAGCGCTCGCGGGTGGTCAGCGCCTACGACCTGATCGTCCGCGCGGACCGTCCCGGGCTCCGGCCCGACCTCGTCCTGCGCTTCGGCGACCTGCCGACGAGCAAGCCGCTTCGAGCCTGGCTGCGCTCGCACGCCGCTGATCAGATCGTCATCGATCCCCCCGGTCGCTGGAACGAGCCCAGCCGTGTCGCCGGAGCGATGGTCCGAGCCGATGCCGCCGCGGTCGTCGAGTCGCTCCGGAAGTGGCTGGACGGCGCCGCTCGATCCACGTCCTGGAGCGATGCCTGGATCGGCGCCGAACGCAGGGCACAGGAGGCGATCGACTCGGCTCTCGGCGACGGTGCCCTCAACGAGCCGGTCGTCCAGCGAGCGCTCGGCGACTTCTACGGCGACGGCGAGCGCGTCCTGATCGCCTCGAGCATGCCGATCCGCGACGCCGAGGCGTTCCTCGCCGGCGGCGATGCCGCCGTCACCATCCACTCGAACCGCGGGGCGAACGGCATCGACGGCCTGCTCTCGACGGCCGCGGGCATCGCCGCCGGCTCCGGCGAGCCGACCTGGGTCGTTCTCGGCGATCTCGCGCTCGCCCACGACCTCGGCGGCCTCGCGGCCGTGGCCAGGGCCGAGCATCCGCTCCGGATCGTCGTCGTCGACAACGGCGGCGGCGGCATCTTCGACTTCCTGCCGCAGGCCGGACAGGTCGATCCGGAGCGGTTCTCGTCGCTGTTCACCACGCCTTCTCGGCTCGACGTCGCGAGCGCCGCGGCGGCCTACGGCATTCCCTACGAGCCGGTCTCGGACGCCGACGGGCTGCGAGCCCTCGCGAGCCGTGAGCGGGTGCTCGCGCACGTGCGGATCGAACGCGATCGCAACGTCGATCTCCATCGTGAGGTCGCGGCGGCCGTCGCCGCGGCGCTCGCTTGACGTTCAGCCCGCGAGCAGGGGCAGCAGCGCACCGAGCTTGATCTCGGTCTCGGCGAGCTCCGACGCGGGATCGGAGTCGGCGACGATCCCGGCGCCTGCGTAGAGGTGGGCGGTTCGGTCGCGGAGCAGCGCCGAGCGCAGGGCGACGCAGAATTCGCCGTCCTCGACGGCGTCCATCCAGCCCACCGGTCCGGCATACCAGCCGCGGTCGAGTTGCTCGAGCTCGGCGATCAGGCGCTCGTTCTCGGGGCCGCGCGGCTCCGGGCCGACGGCCGGCGTCGGGTGCAGAAGCTCGGCGAGCTCGAGGACGGACCGGGAGTCGGCGAGCTGCGCGTGGACCGGCGTCGCCAGGTGCTGGATGTTGGCGACGCGGATCACGACCGGCTCGGCCGCCCGCTCGACCCAGACCGACACCGGACCGAGCCGGCGCTCGATCCGCTCCGCGACGATCGCGTGCTCGGAGCGGTCCTTGTCGCTGTGGAGCAGCTGCTCGCCGAGGTGATCGTCGACCGCGGGGTCGGCGCTGCGGCGTGCCGAGCCGGCGAGGGCGACGGTCGCCGCCACGGCGCCGCTGCGGCGCACGAGCAGCTCGGGGCTGGCCCCCACGAACGCCGCCTCGGGCGTGCCGACGCAGAAGCAGAAGCAGGAGCCGAACGCCTCCCGGAGCGCTCCGAACAGCGAGGCGGCCGAGTGCGCGGCGGGGGTCGTCACCCGGACCTCGCGGGCGAGGACGAGCTTCTGGACCCGGCCGCTGCGGATCGTTTCGACCGCATCGGCCACCGCCTGCTCGTAGCTGGCGGGCGGGCGGGCGGAGCTGACCTGGGCCGGAGTGCCCGGCGAGGGATCGAGCGGCGGCAGCGGACGGGAGCGGAGGCCGGCGAGGCGGGCGGCCACCTGCTCGCGGACCGCCGCCGGGTCACGACCGGGCCCGGCGAGCGCGCAGACGGTCAGCAGGTGGCGTCCGCCGGAGCGGGCGATCAGGAGCTCGGGCATCGTCAGCAGCGCCGGCGGCAGCGACGCCCAGACCCCATCCGGCGCCGCCTGGTCGGAAAAGGCCATGCCCCCGACCCAGAGCGGGCCGGCGCCGGGCGGCAGGTCGTCCGGCTCGTCCGCGAGCCGGTCGCGGAGCAGCGCGGTCGTGTCGTCGCGGAGGTCGGCGAAGCGCCCGGGCCCGCGCGAGACCACGTCGACGGTGCTGCCGAGGGCCGCGATCGCGAACCGGTCGCGCTCCGGCTCCTCCCAGCAGAACCACCGGTCGTCGGCCCGGCGCGAGGCGAATGCGGCGGCGCAGGGGTCGATTGCACCGATCTCGGCCGTCGCGCTGATCAGCCGCCGGGACGAGCCGGCGGCCGCGCGGGCGGCGAGCTCCTCGATCGATCCGAGGAGCGAGGCGGTATCGAGGGCTGCGGTCAGCTCTCCGGGCGAGCTCGGACGATTGCGACCTCGCCGGTCCGGGCCATCTCGATCAGGCCGTGTGGCCGCACCATCCGCTCGAACGAGTCGATCTTCTCGGTTGTGCCGGTCACCTCGACGGTGATCGAACGCCGCGAGACGTCGACGATGTGCGCGCGGAAGATCTGCGTGAACTCGATGATCTCGGCCCGGTTGTCGGCCGCGGCGTTGATCCGGAACAGCGCCATCTCGCGGGCGACCGCCGTGTCGGGGTCCATGTCGCGGATCTTGATCACGTTGACCAGCTTGTGCAGCTGCTTGGTGACCTGGTCGATCGGGTGGACGGCACCGTCGACGGTGAGCGTCACGCGCGAGATGTCGGGGTCCTCGGTCGGCCCGACCGCGAGCGTGTCGATGTTGAACCCGCGGCGACTGAACAGGCCGGCGATCCGCGCGAGGACGCCGGGCCGGTTCTCGACCAGCAGCGACAGCAGATGGCGGCGGCCCGTCAGCCCGCCTTCGGCGCGCAGGTCGTCGAGGTCGAGAATGTCCTTGGTTCCGGAATCAGCCATCGATCTCTCCTCCCTCAGCCGACCATGTCCCGGGCGGCGGCGCCGGCGGGGATCATCGGGTAGCAGTTCTCGTTCTGGGTGACGCGGACGTCGAGCAGCACCGGGCCGTCGGTCTCGAGCGCGGTCTTCATCGACCCCGCCAGGTCGTCCTTGCGGTCGCAGAGGATGCCGGTCCAGCCGAACGCCTCGGCGAGCTTCACCCAGTCCGGGCTCGGCCCCATGACCACCGACTGGTAGCGCTCCTCCCAGAACAGCTCCTGCCACTGCCGGACCATGCCGAAGTGGCCGTTGTTCATCAGGAACACCTTGATGTCGAGATCGTGGGCGGCCGCGGTCGCGAACTCCTGGCAGACCATGATCAGGCTGCCGTCCCCGGCGAGGCAGACGACCTGCTCGTCGGGCATCGCGACCTTCGCTCCGATCGCGGCGGGGAGGCCGAAGCCCATCGTGCCGAGGCCGCCGGAGTTGAGCCACCGGTTCGGCTTGGCGAAGTGGTAGTACTGCGCCGCCCACATCTGGTGCTGACCGACGTCGGAGGTGATGATCGCGTCGCCGTTGGTCGCGCGGTACATCTCCTCGACCATCAGCTGGGGCTTGATCTCCTGGTCGGTCGTCTCCTCGTAGTGGAGCGGGTACTGCTCACGCCAGCCCTCGATTCGCCGCCACCACTCGTCGAGGCGGGAGGTGTCGGCGGCGAGCGCGCGGTACTCCCCGGTCAGCTTCGGCAGGACCTTCTTGACGTCGCCGACGATCGGGATGTGGGCCGGCACGTTCTTGCTGATCTCAGCCGGATCGATGTCGATGTGGACGAACTTCGCGCGCGGAGCGAACTCGCTGAGCTTGCCGGTGATCCGGTCGTCGAAGCGGGCCCCGATCGCGACGATCAGGTCGGCCTCGTCCATCGCGTAGTTGGCGCTCCTGGTCCCGTGCATGCCGAGCATCCCGAGCCACTGCTCGTGCGGCGCCGGGAAGCCGCCGAGGCCCATCAGCGTGCAGGTGACCGGGAAGCGGTCGGAGGCCGCGAGCTCGCGGAGCTCCTCCGAGGCGTCGGCGTTGATGACGCCGCCGCCGGCGTAGAGCACCGGCCGCTTGGCGTTGGCCATCGCCTTCGCGGCGATCCGGATCTGCTTGATGTTGCCCTCGGTGTTCGGCTGGTAGCCGGGGAGCTTCGGGGCGCCGGTGATCGGCTCGTAGTCGATCTCCATCCGCGAGAGGTCCTGCGGGATGTCGACGAGGACCGGGCCCGGGCGGCCGGTCTTGGCGATGTGGAAGGCCTTGTGGATGTAGTCGGGGATCTGAGCCGGGTCGGTGACCAGAAAGGAGTGTTTGACGATCGGCATCGTGATCCCGGTGACGTCGGCCTCCTGGAAGCCGTCGGTTCCGATCAGGTCCGTGCGGACCTGGCCGGTGATGAAGACCGTCGGGACCGAGTCCATGTGGGCGTCGGCGATCGCCGTGATCAGGTTCGTCGCGCCCGGCCCGGAGGTCGCGAATGCGACTCCGACCCTGCCCGATGCCTTGGCGTAGCCCTCGGCGGCGTGGCCGGCCGCCTGCTCGTGGCGGACCTGGACGTGCTCGAAGTCGGCGTCGTAGATCGCGTCGTAGAGCGGCAGGCTCGCCCCGCCGGGGATCCCGAATACGTGCTTGACACCCTCGGCCTTGAGGGCCTCGCAGAGTGCGTCAGCAGCGCGCATCGAAATTACCTCCGGGTGGTGCGTGGGAGAAAACGGGGTGCGAATGCCGCGACCGACCCGTGCCCAGCGCTTAGTCGGGCAGATCGATGCGCGGCTGCATACAAGTGTAACAGCGGTCCCCGGGCCCTCACGGCCCGTTTCCGCAGGCCGGACGAGCGATTTCGGCGTGCTTCGACTAGGCTCGCCGGCATGCCCAAGAGTGCCCGCGTGCCGAGCGCGGAGGAGGCTCCGGCACGCGCTAAGAGAGAGGCCATTCTCGAAGCCGCCGTGCGCGAGATCGCCGGCAAGGGCGTCCGCGGTTTTCGCGTCGAGAAGGTCGCCGCCGACGCCGGTGTGTCACCGCCGCTCCTCTACTACCACTTCGCCGACCGCCACGGGCTGATCAGGGCCGCCCTCGCCCACGCCGGCGAGCGGGCGCCGTCCTCTGCCCTGCGCGCCGGGGTCGCCGGCGCCAACGCCTACGAGGCGATCGGGAGCGCACTCGCCGCGGAGTTCAGCGACGAGCCCGGCGTCCGCGACAACGCCGTCGTCTGGGGCGAGGTCGCGGCCTCGGCGGTCTTCGACCCCGAGCTCCGCGAGGAGGCGCACCGGGTGATGGCCGCTTGGCGCTCCGAGGTCGCCGGCACGATCGAGGCCGGCGTCGCCGAAGGGTCGATCCGCGAGGACGTCGACGCCGAGGCCGCCGCCGAGATCCTCGTCTCGCTCGTCGACGGCCTCTGCACGCGGCTGCTCTCCGGCGACCTCGATGAGGCCCGCGCCCGCGAGCTCCTGCGGACCGCCCTCGCCCAGCAGCTCGCGCCCGGTCGCGAGCCCGCGGCCGCCGGCTCGGCCTGAAGCGCGCTCAGGACCCGCGCGGCCGGAGGTCGGGGCCCTGCCTGACCTCGGAGGGGTCGGGCAGGTACATGTCCTCGCCGCAGCGGTTGCAGACCTGGACGTAGAGCTTGTGGACGGCGCCGCAGCGCGGGCACCGCCGCTCCGGCTCCCGCTGCTCGCGCCGGGAGAGGATCGCCGCGATCAGCCCGAGCAGCGGCAGGACCGCGCCGATCACGAACCAGATGAAGAAGCTCATGCCCTTGGCCCGGCCGACCGCTCCGGTGGCGAGACCGAAGCAGGCGCAGATGACGAGGTAGGCCATGGGCGTCAGGTTAGATGGCCCCGCGGCCCCCTCAGCCGAGCGGCCGGTGGCTGCCGCCGCGCTCGTAGACCTCTTCGCGCAGCGGCCGGGGATGCCCGATCGATCCGACCTCGGCGGTGTCGCGGTTGAACGGCAGGCCGATCGTCCAGTCGGCGACCGCGCGCAGCTTCCGCGCCGCCCCCGGGATCTGGCTCACGTGGTAGGTGCGGGCGGCCCACCAGGCGGGGAAGCCGGAGAGGGTGACGCCCCCGGGGATGCTGGCGACGGCCTTGTAGCGGCCGAGGTTCACGAAGGCGCCGCGGCTCCGGTATGTGAACGGCTCGGGATGCCCGGCCCCGAGGTTGGCGGCGATGTTGCGGGCTGCGACCCGGGCCTGGCGGATCGCGTGTTGCGCGGTCGGCGGGCACAGGCCGCCGTCGGGATCGGGAACTGCGGCGCAGTCGCCCGCGGCGTAGACGCCGTCGAAGCCGGCGACGGCGAGGTGGTCGTCGACCGGCACCCGGCCGCGCTCGTCTAGCGGCAGCTGCATGGCCCGCAGGCTCGGATGCGGCGTCACCCCCGCGGTCCAGACGACGGTGCGGGCCGGCAGCGACTCCCCGGTCGAGAGCTCGACCCGGTCGGCCTCGACCCGGTTCAGCGTCGTGCCGAGGCGGATGTCGATGCCGCGGCCGCGAAGCTCGCCGCACGCGTACTCGGCCAGGCCGGCGTCGATCTCGGGCAGCACCCGTCCGGCCGCCTCGACGAGGATCCACTTCATCCCGTGCAGGCGCGCCCGCGGGTAACGCTGGATCGCGTCGGCGACGAAGTCCTGGAGCTCGGCGAGCGCCTCGAGGCCGGCATAGCCGCCGCCGACGAACACGTAGGTGAGCAGCGCCTCGCGCCGAGCCGGATCCTCGGTCGCGTTCGCCTCCTCGAGGGTCTCGACGAGGTGGTTACGGATCCAGATCGCGTCGGCGAGGCTCTTGAACCCGATGGCGTGCTGATCGAGCCCCGGGACGGGGAGCGAGCGACTGACCGACCCGAAGGCGACGAGGAGCTGGTCGTAGGGAAGCTCCTCGACCTCGCCGTCGTGGGTCGTCAGCTCGACGGTCCGCGCAACGGGATCGTGGCCGCTGACCGCGCCCATCCGCAGGTAGGTGCGCTTGAGCAGGTCGCGGAGCGGCGTGACGACGTGGCGCGGCTCCAGCATCCCCGCCGCCGCCTCGGGCAGAAGCGGCGTATAGAGCATGAAGTTGACGTCGTTGACGAGGACGAGCCGGGTCGACTGCTTCGGCAGGATCCGCTCGAGCTCACGGGCGGCATTCGCACCAGCGAATCCCCCTCCCGCGATGACGACGTTGTGAGCCATGCGCCCACGGTAACACTTTGTAACGTTCCGTTACAAGCAGCGGATGCAACAAGCTCCACCTGCGGAGGCATGGCAGCGGTGGCTGTGGCTGGGGAACGGGGAGGGACCCACAATCCGGCCCAGTGCGAGGGATTGCACGCCACTGATCGGGATTAGGGCTGCACAGCAACCACAATCCCGATCAATACCCGGCCACCACCCCCTTCCCCAGCCAGACCAACTCCCGCCCCACCACCAACGGACGGGCAAACCCGCCGAACGGAGAAATCCGGCTTACAGCCCCAGCTTCGAGCGGATCAGTCGGGTGACCTCGCCGCCGTCGGCCTTGCCGCGCGTCTCGCGCATGACGACGCCGACGATCGCGCCGATCGCCTTGCCCTCCCCCGCCTTGACCTTCGCGGCGGCGTCGGGCTGCTCGGCGATCGCCTTCTCGACGATGGCGTCGAGCTCGCCCGAGTCGCTGGCGCCGAGGTCGAGGCGCTCGACGATCTCCACCGGGTCGCCGCCCTCGCGGACGAGGACCGCCAGGACCTCGCGGGCGCCGCCACGGTTGACCTGCTTGGAGGCGACGAGGCCGACGAGCTGGGCGACCGAGGCCGGGTCGGCTGACGTGGCCGCGGGCTCGAGCTCGGACTCGCGGGCCAGCGCGACGAGATCGCCGGTGATCCAGTTGGCGATCGCCTTGGCCTCGACTCCGTCGGCGGCGGCGGCGGTCGCGGATTCGAAGAACTCGGCGAGGTCGGCGTCGAAGGCGAGCAGACGGGCGGCGTCGGGATGGAGCCCCAGCTCCTCTGCGTATCGCTCGCGGCGCTGCTCGGGCAGCTCGGGCAGCGAGTCGCGGGCGGCCTCGACGTCGGCCTGCGAGGGCGCCAGGGTCACCAGGTCCGGCTCGGGGAAGTAGCGGTAGTCGTGCGAGTACTCTTTGGAGCGCAGCGGCGTCAGCGTGCCGCTCGCCGGATCGAAGTGGAGGGTCTCCTGCTCGACCGCGCCGCCCGCCTCGATCACGGCCCTCTGGCGGGCGATCTCGGCGTCGACGCCGCGCTCGAGATAGCGGAAGCTGTTCATGTTCTTGAGCTCGGTCTTCGTCCCGAGCTCCTCGGTGCCGGCGGGCCGAACCGAGACGTTGGCGTCGCAGCGGAGGCTCCCCTCCTCCATGTTCACGTCGGAGACCCCGAGCTGCCGCAGGGTCGTCCGCAGCAGGCCGAGCCACTCGCGGGCGGCCGCCGGGTCGGTTATGTCGGGCTCGGTGACGATCTCCACCAGCGGGGTGCCGCCGCGGTTGAAGTCGACGAGTGACGCCCCGGAGCCGTGGATCCGCCCCGACTCGCCGACGTGGCTCAGCTTCGCCGCGTCCTCCTCGAGATGGACACGGTGGATCCGGACGTCGCCGAGGCGCCCGTCGGATCCGTACGGAATGTCGAACTGGCTGATCTGGTACCCCTTCGGCAGGTCGGGGTAGAAGTAGTTCTTGCGGTGGAAGATCGACCGCGGCGCCACCTCGCAGCCGAGCGCCACGGCGATCCGGGTCGCGTACTCGATCGCCTGCTCGTTGACGACCGGCAACGTGCCGGGGTGGCCGAGGCAGATCGGGCAGGTGTGCGTGTTCGGCTCGGCGCCGAACTCGAGCTCGCAGCCGCAGAACATCTTGGTCCGCGTCAGCAGCTGGACGTGGATCTCCAGCCCGATCGTCGGAACCAGCTCGGGCCCGCTCACGACTCCGCTCCCAGCTTCGGTCGATGGTCGAACCCGACGGCGCCCTCGATCGCGTGGGCGGCGTCGAGGATCAGCGACTCGCTGAACGCCGGGCCGGCGATCTGCAGGCCCACCGGCAGGTCGGGACCGCCGCCGTCCGGCGCGGCCAGCCCCGCCGGGATCGAGATCGCGGGGATCCCCGCCAGCGACATCGGGACGGTGCAGTAGTCGGACATGTACATCGCCAGCGGGTCGGCGGCGCGGGAGCCGAGCTCGAACGCGACCGAGGGCGAGGTCGGAGTGATCAGCAGGTCGAAATCGTCGAAGGCTGCGGCGAAGTCGCGGGCGATCAGCGTCCGCACGCGCTGGGCGCTGCCGTAGTAGGCA
>JADFCZ010000077.1 GCA_018263295.1 Conexibacter sp. | reverse complement strand
TTCGCAGAGCGACACGGTCCGCTCGAACACCTCGCGGACGCCCGGCTCGATTCCCTCGGCGTCGCTGGTCAGTTCCCGTGGGACGCCGATCCGCAGCCCCTTCAGGTCCTCGCGCGAGGGCATCGCGATCGGCTCCGGGAAGCCGACCGAGGTCGAGTCACGCTCGTCGCGACCGCCGAGCGCCGCCAGCAGCAGCGCGGCGTCGCGCACGTCGCGGGTGAACGGGCCGCACTGGTCGAGCGAGGAGGCGAAGGCGATCATCCCCGAGCGCGATATCGAGCCGTAGGTGGGCTTCATCCCGACGACGCCGCAGAGCGCGGCGGGCTGGCGGATCGAGCCGCCCGTGTCGGTGCCGAGCGAGCAGGGCGCGAGCCCGCCCGCGACGACGGCGGCCGACCCGCCGGAGGAGCCGCCGGGGACGCGCGCAGGGTCCCAGGGATTGCGGACGTCGCCGTAGGCCGAGTTCTCGTTCGAGGAGCCCATCGCGAACTCGTCCATGTTGGTCTTGCCGAGGACGCGGGCACCGGCGGCGAGCAGCCGCTCGACGGCGGTCGCGGTGTAGGGAGGCACATAGCCCTCGAGGATCCGCGAGCCGGCGGTCGCGGGCAGGCCCTCGATGCAGAAGATGTCCTTGATCGCGACCGGCACGCCGGCGAGATCGCCGCCTTCGGCCTCCTCGGGCGCGTGTTCGCCGTCGGGTCGCCAGAGGTAGGCGCCGAGCTCGTCGGGCGTCGACGCGTAGGCGTCGAACCACTCGTCGGCGGAGAGGTTGCCCGCCGCGATCTCGCCGAGGCCCTCGGCGACCGTGAGTAGGCGGGGGTCGCTCACGCCTGCGGCGAGGGGACGCGGAAGGAGCCGCCGGAGCTGTCCGGCGCCCCGGCCAGAGCGCGCTCGCGGTCGAGGCTCGGCACGGGGACGTCGGCCCGCATCACGTTCTCGAGCGCGACGACGTGCGTGGTCGGCTCGACGCCGTCGAGATCGAGCGAGCCGATCGTCTCGACGTGCTCGAGGATCCCCGAGAGCTCCTGCGCCATCCGCTCGACCTCCTCCTCGTCGAGACGGAGGCGGGCCAGCCGCGCGATGTGGAGGACCTGCTCGCGATCGATCATCTGCGCGGCATTGTAGGAGCGGGCGGGCGGTGCCGTCCTGCCCGGCCCGGCGCGGAAACGACGACGGCCGCCCGGTCGCGAGGACCGGACGGCCGTCTCCGAGTGGGCCTCAGCCCCGGCTCAGTTCGCCGGCGGAGGCGGAGGCGGAGGCGGCGCCGAATCGCCGCCGCCCTGCACGCGGTTGGCCTGATCGCCGAAGGAGGTGCCCTCCTCCTGCATGGCGCGCCAGCCGCCGTAGGTGATCGCGCCGGCCAGGATCAACCCGAGCCAGACGCCGATTCCGCGGCTGATCGAGATGTCGAAGCCGTCGGGGATGTCGCCGGAGCCCGGCGGGTCGATGATCCGGTAGAGGATCAGCAGGACGCTCAGGATCCCGAGCCCGGTCGTGATCGCGCTGATCGCAACCGGCGTGTTGACGCTCTGCGCGTTGGCGGTGATCAGCGCGCCGCCGATGGCGACGATGATCGTCACGAACAGGACGATGTCGATGAAGCCGAATGCCTGCCACGCGTTCGCGCCCGTGTCCACGCCCGACGCCCCGAGCAGGTCGTTGTCACCCAGATCGACGCTGAACCAGGTGAAGATGAACATCACGATGAGGAGCAGGAGCGCCGAAACGGCGGCGATCATCTCCCCCTGGTTGAGCCTGTTTGTATCCAATGGATTTCTCCCTGTTGGGTTGCGGGGTCCCTGTCGGCCCCGTTCGCGGCCAGCCTACACCCGGACTCACCCGGAATCGGCTCAGCGGGAGGCGCGGACCGTGTTGGCGAGCAGCATCGCGATCGTCATCGGCCCGACACCGCCCGGGACCGGCGTGATCCGCGCAGCGACCTCGGCCGCGGCGGCGTAGTCGACGTCGCCGACCAGGCCCTCGTCGGTCCGGTTCATCCCGACGTCGATCACCGTCGCCCCGGGCTTGACCCAGTCGCCCCCGACCATCTCGGGACGGCCCACGGCGGCGATCAGGACGTCGGCGCGGCGGCAGACCTCGGCGAGGTCGCGGGTCCGGGAGTGGCAGACGGTCACGGTGGCGTCGGCGTTGACGAGCAGGCTCGCCATCGGGCGGCCGACGAGGATCGAGCGGCCGATCACCACGGCATTCGCTCCGGCGAGCTCGACGCCCGAGCGATCGAGAATCTCGATCACCCCGGCCGGAGTGCAGGGCACGAGACCGACGAGCGGATCGCCCGACTCGAGGTCGAGCGCCTCGCGGACGCCGATCCGGCCCTGCGCGAGATGGCCGGCGTTGACCGGGGTCAGCCCGTCGACGTCCTTGCCGGCCGAGATCTCGGCGAGCACCAGATCCTGGTCGATGTGATCGGGAAGCGGCATCTGGACGAGGATCCCGTCGACCTCGGTGTCGCGGTCGAGCGTCGCGACGAGGTCGAGCAGCTCCCGCTCGGGGACGTCGCCGCGGAGCTCGTGGTGGATCGAGCGGATCCCCGCCTCCGCGCAGGCCTTGCGCTTGTTGGCGACGTAGACGTGCGAGGCGGGATCGTCCCCGACCAGCACGGTCGCGAGCCCGGGCGCCGGGTTCCCGGCGGCGACCCGCCGGGCGACGACGGCGGCGACGCGCTCCCGCAGCGCGGCGGCGATCGCTCGCCCGTCAAGAACCTCAGCACTCATACGTGATCGTCCAGACCAAGCAGATCAAGGACGCAGGAGGCGAAGCGGCCCTCAG
>JADFCZ010000076.1 GCA_018263295.1 Conexibacter sp. | reverse complement strand
ACTGCGGAACCGGACGACGACGACGTTGCCCGGCTCGACCGCCGTCACCACGCCCTCGCCGAAGGAGGCGTGGACGACGTCGTCGCCGACGGTGAGCTCGAGCGCAGCGCCGCCGCCGCCCGGCTCGTTCAGGGCGCCGGGCCCCTCGCTGCCGAAAGTGCCCCCGAAACCGCCGCCGAGGCTGCCGGCTGAGCCCCAGCCCGTCGTCGTCGGGACGGCGCTGTGGCGCTCGACGAGGTGGTCGGGTATCTCGCCGAGGAACCGCGACGGGATTCCGGCGCCCTGCGAGCCGAACAGGTTGCGACGGCGGGCGTAGGTGAGCGTCAGGAACTCGCGCGCCCGGGTCAGGCCGACGTAACAGAGCCGCCGCTCCTCCTCGAGGTTGCCCTCGTCGATCGAGCGCGAGTGCGGGAAGACGCCGTCCTCGCAGCCGATGATGAATACCGCCTTGTACTCGAGGCCCTTGGCGTTGTGAAGCGTCATCAGCGTCACCTTCGTCGCGTCGTCGGTGAGCGCGTCCTGCTCGTTGATCAGCGAGATCTGCTCGAGGAACTCCTCGAGCGGCGTCAGTTCGCTCTCGCCCTCGAGCTCGCGGTTGGCGTCGAACTCGGACGCCATCCCGATCAGCTCCTGCAGGTTCTCGATCCGGCCTTCAGCCTCGATCGTCCGCTCCGCCTCGAGCGCCTCGATGTAGCCCGACTCCGAGAGCACCGACTCGAGCAGCTCGGCCACCGGACCGCGACGCTCCGCGCGCTCGGTCAGGCTCGCGATCAACTCCCCGAAGCGGCCGACCGCCTTCCGCGCCGCCGCACCGAGCCCCGGGATCGCGTCAGGGTCGGCGACGGCCTCGAGCGGGGTGACGCCGGTCGTGTTCGCCCAGCCGAGGACGCGTCCCTCCGACGTGTTGCCGATCCCGCGGCGCGGCGAGTTGATGATCCGCGTCAGCGAGACGGTGTCGTCGGGGTTGGCGAGCACGCTCAGGTAGGCGATCGCGTCGCGGATCTCGGCCCGCTCGTAGAACTTCGTGCCGCCGATCACCTGGTAGGGGACGTCGAAGCGGACGAGGGTGTCCTCGAGGACCCGGCTCTGCGCGTTCGTCCGGTAGAAGACGGCGACGTCGTCGCGCCCGATCCCGTGCTCGTCGACGAGGCGGTCGATCTCACCGGCCACCCAGCGCGCCTCCTCGTGCTCGTCGGAGAGCTCGCCGATCGTCACCGGCTCGCCGCGGCCGGCGTCGGTCCAGAGGTTCTTGTCGAGGCGGTCGCGGTTGTGGGAGATCAGGCCGTTCGCCGCGTCCAGGATCGTCCCGGTCGAGCGATAGTTCTGCTCGAGCTTGACCGTGGCGGCCTCGGGGAAGTCGCGCTCGAAGTCGAGGATGTTGCGGATGTCGGCGGCGCGGAAGCCGTAGACCGACTGCGA
>JADFCZ010000075.1 GCA_018263295.1 Conexibacter sp. | reverse complement strand
CGCGTTGGCGGCGTGCATCCGCTTCTCGTAGAGCTCGTAGACGTCGGCGACCGTCGCCTCGAAGAACGAGCCCTGCTCCTCGCGCAGGGTCTCGGCGTCGCGGAGCCGGTTCTTAGCGCCGGAGATCTGGCCCTTGATCGACCGGGGCGGGAAGCGCTTCGGGTCGATGTCGAGCTCGTCCATGCAGCGCTTGACCATTCGCCGCGAGTCCGCCTCGTCGTAGATCGTGAAGCCGCGCTTGTAGGCGAGCCGGTCGGCGTGCTGGCGGAGGATCCGCGCGCAGGCCGAGTGGAAGGTCATCACCCACATCACCCGCGCCGCTGCGCCGGTCAGCGCCCCGACGCGCTCCTTCATCTCCCCCGCCGCCTTGTTGGTGAAGGTGATCGCGAGGATCTCGCTCGGCCGCGCCATTCCGGTGGCCAGCAGGTAGGCGATCCGATGGGTCAGCACCCGCGTCTTGCCCGACCCCGCGCCCGCCAGGACCAGCACCGGACCCTCGCCGTGCTCGACGGCCTCCGCCTGCGCCGGATTCAGCCCCGCGAGCAGGCTCTCGACCGCGGTCGCGCCGGCGCTGATCGGCGCCCCGGCTACGGGCTCATCGAACGTGTCCTGGGCGTACTCGTCCATCCAAGCTGAGGATAGTCGGCCGTCAGGACCACGAAATCGGCCTTACAGGGTTCCCGTCCCGTAACACCCCGCCGGCCGGGGTGACCGGACGGGCGAAGCCCGGAGGATCTCCCCGGGGTTGTCTAGCCGCCCGCGGTCGTCGGCCCCTGCTTCGGCCGCAGCTCCCGCACCTCCGCCTCGGCATCGCCGCCGTCGAGCGTCGCGAGACGCCGCTCGATCTCGGCGAGCCGGTCGGAGAGGTTCTTGATCGCGTCGGCGATCGGGTCGGGGAGGTGGATCCAGTCGGTGTCGGGGCCCTCCGGGCGGCGGCCCTCGACGCGGACGATGTGGCCGGGGTTGCCGACCACGGTCGCCTGCTCGGGCACGTCGGTGACGACGACGGTGTTGGCGCCGATCTTGGCGCCGTGGCCGATCGTGACCGGACCGAGAAGCTTCGCCCCGGAGCCGATCGTGACGTTGTCCTGGATCGTCGGATGCCGCTTACCGCGCTGAAAGCCGGTGCCGCCGAGGGTGACGCCCTGGTAGACGGTGACCCGGTCGCCGATCTCGGCGGTCTCGCCGATGACGACGCCGGAGCCGTGGTCGATGAAGAACTCCGCCCCGATCCGGGCGCCGGGATGGATCTCGATGCCGGTCAGTGCTCGGGTCGCGTAGACGATGATCCGCGGGACGACCTTGGAGCCGTTCAGGTGCATGGCGTGGGCGATCCGGTGGGCGAGCAGCGCCTGGACGCCGCCCCAGGAAGAGAGGATCGCGAACGTGCTGACCGAGCGGGCCGCGGGATCGCGGTCGCGCGCGGCGGCGACGTCGGCGCGCACCTCCTTGGCGATCCGGCGCATGGTGAGCCCGGCCACGCTCAGCCTCCGAACCAGGGCAGCGACATGTAGCGCTCGCCGGCGTCGGCGAAGACGATCACGAT
>JADFCZ010000074.1 GCA_018263295.1 Conexibacter sp. | reverse complement strand
TTCCGGCGCCGCAGACGATCGCGTCGACGCGGCCCCCGGTGTCGCGCCAGATCTCCTCGGCGGTCGTCCGCCGGTGGACCTCGGGGTTGGCGGGGTTGTCGAACTGCTGCGGCATGTAGGCGTTCTCGTGCTCGCCGGCGAGCCGCCGGGCGAGATCGACGGACTCGTTCATCCCGCCCATCGAAGGCGTCTCCCGGACGACCGCCCCGTAGCTGCGGAGCATCGCCGAGCGCTCCCTGCTCATCCCCTCCGGCAGGGTCAGGATGCAGTGGTAGCCGCGGGCGGCGCAGACCATCGCGAGCGCGATCCCGGTGTTGCCGGAGGTCGGCTCGACGATCACGGTCCGCCCCGGCTCGATCCGGCCGTCGGCCTCGGCAGCGTCGATCATCGCGACGCCGATCCGGTCCTTGATCGATCCGCCGGGGTTGAACCACTCGAGCTTGCCGACGAGCTCGGCGCCCAGGCCCTCGCCGATCCGCTTCAGGACGACCATCGGCGTATCGCCGACGACGGCCGAGGCCTCGGCCGCGATCCGCAGCGTCGGTGGCGCGCTCGATGCCATCGGGCAAGGGTAGCCCCGATCGGCGGGCGGCTCGCGCACGTCCGCGGGCCACGGGCAGATACCGTCAGCGCGATGGCGCCGAAGCTGCGACCGAAGCGGGCGATCGCCGCGATCGACCCGGTGACGAGCTTCCTCAAGACTGAGGAGGGCGGCGGCTTCGCGCTGTTCGCCGGCTCGATCGTCGCCCTGGTCTGGGTCAACGTCTTCGGGATCGGCGGCTACGAGTCCTTCTGGCACACCGAGCTGACGATCGGGATCGGCGACGCCTCGATCACCGAGGACCTCGCCCACTGGGTCAACGACGGGCTGATGACGCTCTTCTTCTTCCTGATCTCCCTCGAGATCAAGCGCGAGATCGTCGCCGGCGATCTCCGCGAGCCGCGGCGCGCCGCGCTGCCGGTGCTCGCCGCCGCCGGCGGGGTCATGGTCCCGATCCTGATCTTCCTGGCGCTGACCGCCGGCACCGACGGGACGCCGGGCTGGGGGATCCCGATGGCCACCGACGCCGCCTTCGCGATCGCGGCGCTGGCGCTGCTCGGCGACCGGGTCGGCGTCGGCGCGAAGCTGTTCCTGGTCACGATCGCGGTCGTCGACGACGTCCTCGCGATCGTCGTGATCGCCGTCGCCTACACCTCGGCCCTCTCGCTGCCCTGGCTGCTCGCCGCGATCGGCCTGCTCGCGGTCGTCGTCGCGATGCGCCGGCTCGGGATCGCCGCGGTCTGGCCCTACGCGATCGCCGGCGTCGCCGTCTGGATCGCCACGCTCGAGTCCGGCGTCCACGCGACGATCGCGGGCGTCGCGCTCGCGTTCCTGACTCCGGCCCGCCCGATCGACGGCCGCAACGTCCTCGAGGAGCTCGAGGAGCGGATCCACCCCTGGACGAGCTTCCTCGTCCTCCCCGTCTTCGCACTCGCCAACGCCGGCGTCGTCATCGGCGGCGACGCGCTCGAGATCGGCGACGGCGCCCGGGTCGCGGCGGCCGTCGCCCTCGCCCTCGTCGTCGGCAAGCTCGTCGGCATCGCCGCGGCGACGTTCCTCGCGGTCAGGCTCCGGCTCGGGCTGCTCCCCGCCGGGGTCGACCGCCGCAGCGTCGTCGGCATCGCCGCGCTCGCCGGGATCGGCTTCACCGTCTCACTCTTCATCGCCGCGCTCGCCTACGACGATCCGCTGCTCGTCGACAGCGCCAAGCTCGGAATCCTCGGCGGCTCGATCCTCAGCGCCGCGGTCGGCGTCGCGATCCTCGCCCCCGGCGGGAGACATCCCTCCCGCGACCCCTGATCGACCGCGGGCGCCTAGCCCTCGTCCTCGTCGGTGACCTGCTCGAAGCGGGCGAAGACGAGTGCTGCGACCACGACCAGTCCGGCGGCGACGAGGCCGACGATGAGGTCCTTGCGGGCCCAGTTGACGACGACCAGGATCGCGAGCGCGCCGAGCGCGTAGATCACGATCTGGATTGGTCTGCTCATTCGGCGCCCCTTTCCCCGAGCCGATGACCGGAGATCGCAACATATCGGTGCCCGCCACGGCTGCGTCGAGGACTGCTGCGGCCCGCGGCCGAGCCGTTCCGACGGCCGTTCAGATGAAGTACATCCCGCCGCCCTCTTCCGCGGCCTCGCGGCGGGCGACGTCGGCGATCGTGGCGCGGTTGAAGACGGTGCGCAGCGCCTCGACGCCGTCGGCCCAGATGCCGCCGGCCTCGCGCCCCTCCTCACCGAGCTTGCCGTCGAGGGCCTGGACGACCTCGAGGACGGTGATCTGCTCGGCGTCGCGGGCGAGGCTGTAGCCGCCCTTGACGCCGCGCTGCGAGGTGAGCAGGCCGGCGCGGCGGAGCGTCGAGAAGAGCTGCTCGAGGAACTGGACGGGAATGTCCCGGCGCTCGGCCACGGTCGCGATCGGGACCGGGCGGCCGGCGTTGCGGGCGAGCTCGGCCATGCCGACGACGGCGTATCGGGACTTCGCGGTGACCGAGATCATGGCGTCGTGGTTGTAGCGGATCGGGCGGCGCCGGCTCCGGTACGATCGCCGCCCGAGGACCCGTCGGAGGGGGTAAGGAGGAACCGTTGGGCGCTGACCGCTGCTGCATGATCATCGACTCCCACCCGGTCGTGCGCCTGGGCATCCGGCGGTTGCTCGAACCGTCCTGGGACTTCGAGGAGCTCGCCGACGGCCGCGGCGCAGTCGAGTTGCTGAGCAGCGTCGGCAGCTTCGAGGTCGCGATCGTCGAGATGCGGGCGGCGAGCAAGTCGGCCCCTTCGGGGACGGCGACGATCCGCACGCTGCTCCGCCACCAGCCCGGGCTCGGCGTGGTCGCCCACGGCGGCCGCTCGGACCGGCACGCGATCGGCGAGGCGCTCGACGCCGGTGCCTCGGCCTACGTCAGCAAGCGCTCCTCGCCGAACACCATGCGCTCCGCGGTCGACGAGGTCCTCAGCTTCAACTCGTTCATCGATCCCGACGTCGAGTCCGGCAGCGGCGAGCGTCCCCCGGTCACCCCCCGGCAGCGCCAGATCCTGCAGATGTTCGCCGACGGTCTCTCGACCGAGGAGGCGGCGAAGCGCCTCGGCCTCAGCGCCGAGACCGTCCGGACCCACGCGAAGGCGACCCTCCCCCGCCTCGGCGCCCGCGACCGCGCCCACGCGGTCGCGATCGCACTGCGCAGCAGCCTGATCGATTAGCCGAGCGTCGCAGCGGCCAAGCGGATCGAGGAAGAGGTCGGCGCAGCGGCCTCCGGCCGTAAGTCGGCCGATGACGCCGAGCCGCGGCGCGCCGCAGGAGCGCTCAGACCCAGCCGCGTTCGCGGGCGACCAGCACCGCCTGCGCCCGGTCCGCCGCGCCGATCTTGCGGTAGACGTTGTGGAGGTGGGTCCGCACGGTGCTGGCGGAGAGGCCCATCTCCTCGGCGATCTCCTTGTAGACCTTCCCCTCCGCGAGGCCGCGCAGGGCGTCGATCTCGCGGCGCGAGAGCGGACAGGGCTCGCCGCGGCGCTGGCGCGGGGCCCGCGCGTGCGGGAACTCGTAGACGAGCTGATGCAGCCTTGCCTCGTTGAGCCCACAGGCCTCGGCGGCGCCGAGCATCGCCTCGGGGTTGATGGTGTCGCCGGCCGCGTGATGGGCCACCAGGTCGCTGAGGCGGACGGCGGCGGCGAGGCCGTCGGCGGCATCGGAGTGATGACGCTCGATCGCCCCGGCGATAACCGTCGGCAGGCCCCAGCGGCGAGCGAGGACGCCGCCGACGATCGTGTGGTCGACGCCGAACTCGCGCCGCTCGATCTGGACCCGATCCTCGGGCGTCGTCGTGCGGTCGGCGAGGATCTCCTCGTAGCCCGGATAGAGGCGAATGAGGACGAGCTGGCCCACGTCGTGGAGGAGCGCGGCGGTAGCGAGCTCGTCACGGCCGGCGACTTCGGCGAGGCCGGCGAGGCTCTCGGCCGCGTGGCGGGTGGCGACGGCGTGACGGCGGAAGCGCTCGGGCAGGCTCGCCCAGGAGACCCCGGGCTGAAGGAGCTTGTAGGTCTGAAGGGATCCGGCGACCGCGCGGATACCGGCCGGGGTGAGCGCCTCTACGGCGTCGGGGACGTTGGCGATCCGGCCGCGGGGCCCGCCGCCGTTGTTGGCCGAGCGCATCACCGCGATCGCGACCGCCGTGTCGGTCTCGACCAGCTCGGTGATCTCGGTGACCGACGAGCTCTCCTGCGAGGCCGCCTTGACGACCCGGTCGACCGTCTCGTCGAGGGCGGGCATCCGGCCGACGGCGTCGAAGGCGGCGGCGAGGCGCTTGCCTCCCTTTCCCTGCGCCCCGCTCAGGGGCTTCGTGGCGGTTTTTTCTGCTGTCGGCATGAGGTGTCCCTGATGAGGCTGCCGGCGCCCCTCGTGGGCTCGGCATCCGTCTCCCCACCCTGATCGGCAGAAGTGCGCGATCCCGTTAGCCCGGGTCGGAATCGTCCCCGGGCAGCCTGTCGCCGAGGTGTCCGACGGCGCGATCGAGGCGGGCGACGACCCGCTCGCGACCGAGCGCGACGAGCGATTCGAAGATCCCCGGCGAGACGTTCGAGCCGGTGATCGCCACGCGGATCGGTTGCAGGACCTTCGTCGCGGAGACCCCCTCGGAGTCGATCAGCTCGCGGAGCCCGGCCTCGAGGGTCTCCGCGTCGAACGGCTCGGCGGCGGCGATCGCCTCGTCGGCCTTCCGCAGCAGCGACCGGGTGCCGGGCTTCATCACCTTGCTCCAGATCTTCGGGTCGACGTCCTCGATCCGGGGCTCGGTGAACAGGAACGAGATCAGCGGCCAGACCTCGGTCACGACCTGGGCCTTGTCACGGACGATCTCGCAGGCCTCGCGTCGCGCCTCGGGGGTCGCGGCGGCGAACTCGGCGGCGGCGGCCGGGTCGTTGCGAGCCAGGTGGCCGGCGAGCTCGGCCTCGTAACGGTCGAGCGACTCATCGCGCATGTAGCGGCCGTTCATCCAGCGCAGCTTCTTCTCGTCGAAGATCGCCGCCGCCCTGCCGACGCGGTCGATCGAGAACCGGTGGACGAGCTCGTCGGTCGCGAGCAGCGTCTCGTCGTCCTCGGCGCCCCAGCCGAGCAGCGCCAGGTAGTTGCGGACGGCGGCCGGAAGGAAGCCCGCCTCGCGCAGCTCCTGGACCGATGCCGCACCGTGGCGCTTCGAGAGCTTCTTGCCGTCGGGCCCGTGCAGCAGCGGCAGGTGGGCGTAGCGCGGCGGCTCCTCCCCAAGGGCCTCGAGGACGAGCAGCTGACGGGGGGTGTTCGAGAGGTGATCGTCGCCGCGGATCACGTCGGTGATCCCCATGTCGGCGTCGTCGACGGCGACCGCGAAGTTGTAGAGGACCGACCCGTCCGCCCGCGCGATCACCGGGTCGTCCTGGAGGTCGTTGCGGAACCGGATCTCGCCACGGATCGCGTCGGCGACGACCGTCTCGCCCTCGTCCGGGACGCGGAGCCTGATCGCCGCGCCCTCGGCGGCGGCCCCCTCCAGGGCCATGCCCCGGTAGCCGCGACCGGGGTTCTCCTTCCGCCACTCCTGGACCTCGGCACCGGTCGTCGCGTCGCGGTAGGCCGCGCCCGAGTCGAGCAGCTCGTCAAGTCGCTCGGAGTGCCGGGGCGCCCGCTCGAACTGGCTGATCGGGCCCTCGTCCCAGTCGAGCTCGAGCCAGCGGAGGGCGTCGAGGATCTGCTCGACGTTCTCCGGAGTCGAGCGCTCGCGGTCGGTGTCCTCGATCCTCAGGACCAGGGTTCCGCCCGATCCCCGGGCGGCGAGCCAGTTGTACAGGGCCGTCCTCGCGCCGCCGATGTGCAGCGCGCCGGTCGGCGAGGGGGCAAAACGAACGCGAAGGGATTCCATTGCTGATCGGCGCCCATGTTTCCACAGCCGCGGTGGCCCACCTCCCTCGCGTCGCCGTGCCCGACGCCGCCCGGGCTAGCGGTTCCGGCCTGGGCGCTTCAGCTTGAAGTCGGCGCGGTACGTCCGGTCGCGGAGGGGCTTGACGAAGTGAATGCGGGGACCGCCGTCGGACCAGCTTCGCCAACTCAGCTTCGCCCGACGACCGTAACCGGGGGCATGTTGCGATTGCGGAGCGCCGATCAGAAGCAGCCCGCCCCTGAGGGCCTGGAGGGTGAACGGGGTTCTCCTCTTGCGATCGCCGATCGAGACCCGGGCGCCGTCACGCCGCGAGTCGAGCATGATCCGCACGACTCGCGGCGAGAGGGTCATGCTCGTCTTCGCCGAGGCTCCCTCGGAATCCGTCGCGGTCAGCTCGAGTTGGAGCTGGTACGGGGTCGGATCGATCGGGGTGAGAAACTGGCCGTGGTCGGACCCGGTCGCAAGGGGCTGATCGTCGATGCAGGGCTCGATCGGGCAGTCAACGCCGATCAGGCGCCAGCTCAGCGCCGACGGGGGAAGCTCGCCATCCTCGAGATCCGTGGCGTTACCCGAGAAGTCGA